>NZ_JAGIPY010000019.1:0-108979 GCF_017813775.1 Labrys sp. LIt4 | reverse complement strand
GCCAGGCGCACCCCGCCCTTGGCGTCGGCAGGCAGTTCCTTGAACTTGCCCTTGCCGCGGCCGCCCGCATGGATCTGCGACTTCACCACGTAAAGCGGACCAGGAAGCTCCTTCGCCCCCTTCACCGCTTCCTCCACCGTCAGCGCCGGGACGCCCTTCGACACGGGCAGGCCGAATTCCTTCAGAACCGCCTTTGCCTGGTATTCATGAATGTTCATGGCCAGTAGCTCCAGATTGGCTAAAGCGTTTTGGGATTTGATGAAATCGCCTCAGATCCCAAAAACGCGTTGTCATTCGAACGCGTTTTGCTCTGGGAATCAGGCGAGCGAGGGAGCGATGGTCTTGCACGCGTCGACCAGCGACTTCACCGCGTTGACCGACTTCTCGAAGCCGGCACGCTCTTCCTTGTCGAGCTGGATCTCGACGATGCGCTCGACGCCGCCGGCACCGATGACCACGGGCACGCCGACATAGAGATCCTTGACGCCGTACTGGCCGGTGAGATGCGCGGCGCAGGGCAGCACGCGCTTCTTGTCCTTGAGATAGCTCTCGGCCATCACGATGGCGGAGGCGGCCGGGGCATAGAAGGCCGAGCCGGTCTTCAGCAGGTTGACGATCTCGGCGCCGCCGTCACGGGTGCGCTGCACGATCTCGGCAAGGCGTGCCTCGGTGATCCAGCCCATCTTGACGAGGTCGGGCAGCGGAATGCCGGCCACCGTGGAGTAGCGCACCGAGGGAACCATGGTGTCGCCATGGCCGCCGAGCACGAAGGCGGTGACGTCTTCCACCGAGACGTTGAACTCGTCGGCCAGGAAGTGGCGGAAGCGCGAGGAGTCGAGCACGCCGGCCATGCCGACGACCTTGTTGGCCGGCAGGCCGCAGGACTTCTGCAGCGCCCAGACCATGGCGTCGAGCGGGTTGGTGATGCAGATCACGAAGGCATCCGGGGCATATTTGGCAATGCCGGCGCCGACCTGCTCCATCACCTTGAGGTTGATGGTGAGGAGATCGTCACGGCTCATGCCGGGCTTGCGCGGCACGCCGGCGGTGACGATCACCACATCGGCGCCCTTGATGCCCTCGTAGCTCTGGGTGCCGGCAAGCTTCACGTCGAAGCCATCGACCGGGGCAGCCTCGGCAATGTCGAGGGCCTTGCCCTGCGGCACGCCTTCCATCACGTCGAAGAGCACGATATCGCCCAGTTCCTTCAGACCGGCCAGAAGAGCCAGCGTGCCACCGATCTGTCCCGCCCCGATAAGAGCGATCTTGCTACGTGCCATAACGTAATGTCCCTGAGATTGTAGCCAAAGGTGAGTTTCGTTCCCCACCTCCCTAGCCCCTTTGGAAGCGTGGTTCAAGCGACAGCCGATTCCAGGTTGAAATGCCCCCTTCTTCGCGACTGGGGGCTGTCGGCGCTCGAAAAATAATCCTTTCCAATCAATATGATGGCAGATATGGCTCCGCTTACGTTCCGGCAAGACCGAGCCTTAAAATCCATGTTACAAATTTCATATTTTGTAACATGTAACATGGTTCTGAAGATTTTTCTCTGAATTCCCCATCCTACCCGTCCAGGTAGGATGGCTGCGCTTCCAGGTGACGCTCCGGGCGAGGGCTTGCCCCCGGTCCCATCCCTTCATTGCCACGCAATATGCACGGCACCGTGACAGGCAGCGCTGGCCGGGCTACAAGGCGGCCACAAATTTGGAGAATCCGATGCGTCCTTCCCGCCGCGCTTTCGATGAGCTGCGCCCCGTTTCGATCGAGCGCAACGTCGCTCGCTATGCCGAAGGCTCCTGCCTGATCAAGTTCGGCGAAACCCATGTGCTGTGCACCGCCAGCCTGGAGGACAAGCCGCCGTCCTGGCTGCGAGGCACCGGCAAGGGCTGGGTCACGGCCGAATATGCCATGCTGCCGCGCGCCACGCATGAGCGCACGCGCCGCGAATCCTCTTCCGGCAAGCCGTCCGGCCGTACCCAGGAGATCCAGCGCCTGGTCGGCCGCTCGCTGCGCGCGGTGGTCGATCTGGTGCGTCTGGGCGAGAAGCAGATCACCATCGATTGCGACGTGCTGCAGGCCGATGGCGGCACCCGCACCGCCTCGATCACCGGCGGCTTCGTCGCGCTCCAGGAATGCGTGAAGTGGATGATGGAGCGCAAGATGCTCACCGTCAGCCCGATCAAGGACCATGTCGCTGCGATTTCCTGCGGCATCTCGAAGGGAACGGCGGTGCTCGACCTCGACTATGCCGAGGATTCGGAAGCGATGACCGACGCCAACTTCGTGATGACCGGCTCGGGCGGCCTGGTCGAGATCCAGGGCACGGCTGAAGGCGCCCCCTTCAGCCAGGAGCAGTTCCTGGACATGCTGGCATTGGCCCGCAAGGGCATCGGCGAGCTGGTCGAGCTGCAGAAGCAGGCGGTGGCGTGATGGGTCGGCGCCTCACCGGCAAGCTGGTGCTCGCCACGCACAACAACGGCAAGCTCTCCGAGTTCAAGGCCCTGATGGCGCCCTATGGCGTGGATGTCGTCTCCGTCGGGCAGCTCGGCCTGCCGGTACCGGAGGAAACCGGCACAACCTTCGTCGAGAATGCCCGCATCAAGGCGCTCGCCGCCCTCGAAGCCACCGGCCTGCCGGCCATCGCTGACGATTCAGGGCTGTGCATCGAGGCCCTGGGCGGCGCGCCCGGCGTCTACACCGCCGACTGGTCCGGCCCGACCCGCGACTGGGACATCGCCATGCAGAGGGCGCAGGACGAACTCCTCGCTGCCGGAGCCACCGAGCCGGCCCAGCGGCGCGGCAGCTTCGTCTCCGTCCTGACCGTGGTCTGGCCCGACGGCCATTCCGAAACGTTCGAGGGGCGGGCCGAGGGTACCCTGGTCTGGCCCACCCGCGGCCAACACGGGCACGGCTATGATCCGATGTTCCAGCCGGACGGCTCGGACAAGACCTTCGCCGAGATGACGGAAGCGCAGAAGAACACCATCTCCCACCGCGCGCGCTCCTTCCAGAAATTGGCTGAGGCCTGCCTGAAGGATTGACGGCCCGCCGCCCGGAATCACCCTTCCACGAGTGCCCGCCGGAATGCCTCGAAGGCCGGCGACGCCTCGCCCCGGCGCCGGACGAGCAGGGTTTCGATCCGCCCGAGGGGATGGGTCTGGACTTCGCTCCCGCCCGGCAGGAGGTCGAGCACCGAACGCGGCATGACGCCGATGGCATTGCCGGTCGAGACCGCCGCCAGCATGGCATGATACGAGGCCAGCTCCTGCACGCGCAGCCTCCTGGCGCCGCGCCCCCAATGCTCGGCCACCGCCCGGTAGGTACAGCCCGGCTCCAGGGCGGCAAGGCTGTCGACCCTGAGGTCGGCAGCCTCGGCAATGGGCGGATGGCGGGGTGGCAGCACGATCAGCAGATCCTCGGTGAAGACGCGCTCGCCTTCGAGCCGCCCGGCATCATAGCCGGTGTCGATCCCCTCGACGGACGGCTGGCCGATCAGGGCGCAATCGAGGTCATGCGCGAGCAGCTGGCGGATCAGCCCCTTCGTGCCGCCGGTGATCAGTTTCAGCGAAACGGCAGGCCAGGCGGCGTGAAATTTCGCCAGCACCGGCGGCAGGCGGCTCGCAGCCGTGCTCTCCATCGTCCCCACTCGGAAAGATCCCGCCGGCCCCGACGGCTTCAGCGCGCCGCGGGCTTCATCCGCCAGGGCGATCAGACGATTGGCATAGGTGAGGAAGACCTCACCTTCCTGGGTCAGACGCATGCGCTTGCCCTCTCGGCTGAACAGCGCCGCGCCGAGTTCCTGTTCGAGTTGCTTGACCCTTGTGGTCACGTTGGACGGCACTCGCCCCAACCGGCTCGAAGCCCTGGTAACGCTCTGCTCGTCGGCAACGGCAAGGAAGATATCGAGGGAAGACAGATCCAATTTTATTCTCTTTTTAAGAACGAAAAAACAATTATCATTTTCAAAAAGGAAATGATAGGCCTGTTTTCAGTTTAGTCCTTTGTGGCATTTCCGCCCCCCGGTCGTGGGGACATTCGGAAACGCCGCATAGACCATACAAGGAGAACGGCGATGTGGCCCGATCGGCGCATTCAGGAGCTCTTCGGCATCGAGATCCCCCTCATCCAGGCGCCGATGGCAGGCCCCTGTCACTACGACATGGTGATCGAGGTCAGCGAAGCGGGCGGGCTCGGCTCGCTGCCCTGTGCCACGCTGACACCCGAACAGGTCCGCACCGAACTCGGCCTCATCCGCCAGCAGACCGCGAAGCCGTTCAGCGTCAATTTCTTCAGCCACACCTCGCCAACGCCCGACGCTGCCCGCGAAACCGGCTGGCGCAAGCGGCTCGAACCCTATTACCGCGAGGTAGGCATCGATCCCGCCGCGCCGATTCCAACCTCGAACCGGGCTCCCTTCGACGACGAGCTCTGCACCCTCGTCGAGGAGTTCAGACCCCCAATCGTCAGCTTTCATTTCGGGCTGCCCGAGAAATCCCTGCTCGACCGCGTAAGGGCGACGGGCGCCAAGATCCTGTCCTCCGCCACCACGGTCGACGAGGCGCGCTGGCTCGAGGATCGCGGCTGCGACGCCATCATCGCCCAGGGTTTCGAGGCGGGTGGCCATCGCGGCGTCTTCCTCACCGACGACATCGCCACCCAGATCGGTACCTTCGCCCTGGTGCCGCAAGTCGCGGATGCCGTGAAGGTGCCGGTGATCGCCGCCGGCGGCATCACCGACGCCCGCGGCATCGTGGCGGCCTTCGCGCTGGGAGCGGCGGCGGTGCAGATCGGCACCGCCTATATGTTCACGCCTCAGGCTCGTCTTCCTGCCCCGCATGCCGCCGCCCTGCGCAGTCCCGATGCCGACAAGACGGCTCTCACCAATCTGTTCACGGGGCGGCCGGCCCGCGGCATCGTCAACCGCCTGATGCGCGAAGTCGGCCCGATATCGGACCTCGCCCCCGCCTTCCCGCTCGCCGGCGGCGCCCTGGCACCGCTGCGCGCCAAGACCGAACCGCAGGGCTCGGGCGATTTCATGTCGCTCTGGTCCGGCCAAGCCGCGCGTCTTGCCCAAGACGGCTATTCGGCGGGCGAATTGACGAAGCTTCTGGCGGCGGAAGCGCTGGCCAAGCTGGGGAGGTGATGGGGGTCGATCTCCAGATCGACCCTCCGGTTCCGCGCCAAACCGGCGAGGCCGATGCTTGCGGATATATTGTTCTCTTCCTACTCAGCGGCAATCGCCATGGCCGGCGTCAGCCAGAGATCGAGGAAGCGGTGCAGCCATTGCTGCATGCCGGGATCATATTGGCAACGGTTGGAGAATTGCTGCGCCCGATCTTGCGCGCCGGGCAATTTGCAGCTTTCCTCGCTGCCCGTCGTCCAGCGGTTCATCATCAGATAAGTAACTTCGGGATGAAACTGCAGGCCATAGGCGGCGCGCCCGCAGGTGAAAGCCTGGTTGGCGAAGGTCGAGCCGGTGGCAAGCAGCCGGGTGCCGCGGACATGCTCGGAGCCTTCATTGTGCCAATGATAGACATGGCTCGGCCAGGACATCAGGGAACGGCCTTCCGCCGTCGGCTCGATCGGCCAATAGCCGATCTCGACCGTGCCGGCCTCATGGCGCGAGACACGGCCGCCGAGATGGCGCGTCAGCATCTGGGCCCCGAGGCAGACGCCGAGAAAGGGCTTGTCCTCGTTGAGAGGCACGCCGATCCAGTCGATCTCGCGGCGGATCCAGGCGTCCCCGTCATTCACGCTCATCGGGCCGCCGAAAATGATGGCGCCGGCATGGTCGCGCATGGTTTCCGGCAGGGGATCGTCGAAGCGGGGGCGCCTGATATCGAGTTCGTAGCCGCGTTCGATCAGGAAGCGCCCGATCCGCCCGGGCGAAGAATGTTCCTGATGCAGAACGATGAGGATCTTTCCCGTCACGATTCGGCCTGTGAAACGATTTCGTAACCATGATGTTACGGAAGTCTTAGCGAAAAGTTAAGCATTCGCGGTGCCGGAAAGCACATTACCCGCACTACTGGTGCCATTTTGCAGCACTTTGCGTGAAGCGGCCGTGAGCAGGTTGAATTCCGCCACCGGCACGCCGTGGTCGCTGGCGGTGCGGATATTGCGGGTCATGTCGGTCATATGCGTGTCGACGACGTGGTCGTTATAGACCTGCAGATAGCGGAAATCGCCGATCCGGTGCGGATTGCGGCTATGGAATTCCTGGCTGAACAGGATGTGGTCCAGCACCTGATAATCGCCGAAATGGATATGGGTATAGAGCGTGGTGCCCTTGATGTGCATGGCCTGCTGGTCGGAGGCGGCATAAAGATGCAGGTCCCACAAGCGGCGGTTCTTGCGCTGCCAGTCGCCGGGATCGGCCATCAGCGGCTTCAGCGTCTCGGGCAGAGGCTGCTCGCCCCGGATGAGCTCGGTGGTCACGCTGGTCAGCTCGTCGTTGAGATCGCCCAGCACCATCACCGGGCGGGGTTCGGTACCCCGTCCCGCCATCTCCCGCGACAGCATCACCCTGAGCGCCGCCGCCTCGGCGCCCCGCTGCAGCAGCGCCCTGACCACGGCGAGCGCGCGCACGGCGGGGTCGCGCCGGTCCTCGTCCTCCAGCACCACGGGCCGGCGCGACTTGAGATGCACCACATAGACGGTCAGCGGCACGCTGTCGGGCAGCAGCACCTCGGCCCTGAGGACCGGGCGCTCGAAGAAGCCGATGCCGACCGGCACGGCCTGCTGGCGGCCGTTTTCGTCGCGCCTGACCGCAAAGCCCTGGCCGAGGCCGGGCGGAAAAGCTGCGATGGATTCGACCTTCAGCACGGGAAGCCGGCTCGCCAGCCCGACCCGCGGCGCGTTCAACGCCCCGTCCGGCGTCTTGGGGCCGTCATCATCCGCCAGCGGCGCATTGACGGTCGCTCCTCGCAGGCGCGGCGCCTTCCAGACCGCCTCGCGCAGGGCTTCCTCGTGGAACACTTCCTGGAAGCCGGCGAGATCGACCTGGCCGCGTTCGAGCAGCCCGCCGATGAAGGCGGTCTTGGCGTCATATTCCTCGGGCGAATAAGGCGGCTGCTCATGGAAGCGCACGCCGGGCCTCGCCAGCAGCTGGGTGTTGAAGGTGGCGACGCGCAGGACGGAGGAGGACATCGGGATACCCTTGCGAGAGCCGCAATCTCGCAAGGGTTGGGATTCGTGGCAATGGCCGGGAAGGAGCCGGTTTGCGAACACCACGACCACACCAAGCGAAATGCGACGAGCCTCCCCCACGAAGCTGGGGGAGGTGGCCTTGCGAAGCAAGGTCGGAGGGGGGGAGGCAGCATGGCATCGTTTCAGAACTTTGCGCAACCGTTGTGCCATCTCGTCATGCTCAGCGCACTGCCCGCAGCCCCCCTCCGTCACGACTTCGTCGTGACACCTCCCCCAGCTTCGTGGGGGAGGCTCGTCGCGCTTTGCTCCGCTAAGGTAGTCGCCGCCCCCTCATTCCGCCGGCGCCAGCTCCCGCCGGTTGCGGATGGGCCGTCCCGGCGACAGGGCCTGGGCCGCGTGCAGGATGGCATTGGCGTCGAGGCCGTGGTGGCGATAGAGATCCCCAATGCTGCCGGTCTGGCCGAAATGCTCCACGCCGAGCGAGGTTACACGCTGGCCGCGCACGCTGCCGAGCCAGGCCAGGGTGGCCGGGTGGCCGTCCAGCACGGTGACGAGGCCGCAATCGCGCGAGAGTGGCGCGAGCAGGCGCTCGATATGGCTCCTGGCCCCGGCATTGCCGCGCTGGCGGGCCCGTTCGGCCGCCGTCCAGCCGGCATTGAGCCGGTCGGCCGAGGTGATGACCAGCAGGCCGGCATCGCGGCGGTCCTCGCCCATCAGGCCGATGGCCTCGATCGCCTCGGGCACCACGGCCCCCATGGCCGCCACCACGATCTCGGCGTTCGGCCCCGGCGGACGCAGCCAATAGGCGCCATTGACGATATCGGCGGCCAGGGCCGGCGACATCGTCCGCTGCGGCTGGTCGATGGTGCGGGTCGACAGGCGCAGATAGACCGAGCCGCCTGTCTCGTCGCGCAGCCAGGTGGTCTCGTCAGGGTCACCCTCCCCGTCCCGCTGCATATAGTCGAAGGCAAAGCGCATGATCACCGCGAGCTCGTCGACGAAGGCGGGCTCGAAGGCGGCGAGGCCGTCCTGGGCCAGGCCGATCAGCGGCGTGGCGATCGACTGGTGCGCCCCGCCCTCCGGCGCCAGAGTGATGCCCGAGGGCGTCGCCACCACCATGAAGCGGGCATCCTGGTAACAGCCATAGTTGAGCGCATCGAGGCCACGCTGGATGAAGGGATCGTAGAGCGTGCCGATCGGCAGGAGCCGCTCACCATTGATGGAATGGGACAGGCCCAGCGCCGAGAGCAGGATGAAGAGATTCATCTCGGCGATGCCGAGCTCGATATGCTGCCCCTTGGGCGAAAAGTCCCAGGCGAAGGTCGAGGGGATCTTCTCCTTCCTGAAGGTGTCGGCCAGTTCCTCGCGGGCGAACAGGCCGCGCCGGTTGACCCAGCCGCCGAGATTGGTGGAGACGGTGACGTCGGGCGCCGTGGTGACGATGCGCTCGGCGACGGCCAGGTCCGTCCCCGCGAGATCGTTGAGGATGATGCCGAAGCCCTGCTGGGTCGACATCGAGGCCGAGGCCCGGTAGGGCAGCGCGGCCGGCACCTCGACCTTGGCCGCGGCCAGGCGGCGCCTGCCCTTCTGCACGAAGGGCACCTGGTCGAGTGCCGACTGCATCGCCTCCGGCGTCAGGTCGAGCCCCTCGAACTTGTCCCATTCATGCCCGGGGCGGATGGCCATGGCCTGCTGCCAGGCCTCCATCTGGGCCGGCGTCATCAGGCCGGCGTGGTTGTCCTTGTGGCCCTGGAACGGCAGGCCGAAGCCCTTCACCGTATAGGCGATGAAGCAGGTCGGCTTGTCATGGCGGGCCGCCGCCTCGAAGGCGTCGACGAGGCTCGGCATGTCATGGCCGGCGAGATTGGTCATCAGCGCCGCGAGTTCGGCGTCGGAGCGTCTCTCGATCAGCCTGCTGACCTCGCCCTGGTCGCCGATGGCATCGGTAAGGTGGCGGCGCCAGACTTTGCCTCCTTCGGCCGAGCCGCCCTGATAGCATAGCGCCGCATAGAGCTGGTTGGGGCAGTTGTCGATCCAGCGCCGCAGCGCCTCGCCGCCAGGCTCGGCGAAGGCCGCCTCGAGCAGGCGGCCATATTTGAGGATGACCACCTCCCAGCCGAAATTGCGGAAGATGGATTCGAAGCGCTGCCACAGGCCCTCGCGCACCACCGCATCGAGCGACTGGCGGTTGTAGTCGACGATCCACCAGACATTGCGCACGCCCTGCTTCCAGCCCTCCAGCAAGGCTTCGAAGATGTTGCCCTCGTCCATCTCGGCATCGCCGACGAGCGAGATCATCCGCCCTTCCGGCCACTCGCCCCAGCCCTTGGCCTTCACATAGTCCTGTACCAGGGCCGAGAACAGCGTCTGGGCCACGCCGAGGCCGACGGAGCCGGTGGAAAAATCCACGTCGTCGATATCCTTGGTGCGGGAGGGATAGCTCTGGGCACCCTTGAAGCCGCGGAAATTCTGCAGCTTTTCGAGGCTCTGCAGGCCGAAGAGATAGTTGAGCGCATGGAAGACCGGCGAGGCATGCGGTTTCACCGCGACGCGGTCCTGCGGCCTGAGCACCGCGCCATAGAGCGCCGTCATGATCGTCGCCAGCGAGGCCGAGGAGGCCTGATGGCCGCCGATCTTGAGACCATCCTCCTTGGCCCTCAGGTGGTTGGCGTTGTGGATCATCCAGGACGACAGCCACAGGGCCTTGCGTTCGAGAGCGGCGAGAAAAGGAAGACGAGGGTCGGCCATGACAGGGGTTCCAGCTGAACTGTCTCGTTATATCAAAAGCCGAGAAGCGATTTTGGTTGATCTTATCAGATCCTGAGCATTATCTCAGCGATAATCACTCGGATTGAGAAACATTTAGCTTAATATGGTCTCAATTCCGGCTCACGCCTGCGACCCCAGGGGAAGGCCCATGCCGCTCGATATGATCGACAACAAGATCCTGCGCCTGCTGCAGGAGGACGGCCGCATAACGGTGCAGGCCCTGGCCGAGCAGGTCGGCCTGTCGCATTCGCCCTGCCTGCGCCGCGTGCGGCAGCTGGAGGAGAGCGGCGTCATCCGCGGCTATGTCGCCGTGGTCGAGCAGAAGCAGGTCGGGCTGCCGGTCAGCGTGTTCATCTCGATCAAGCTGGAGCGCCAGCGCGAGGAGGACCTCGACCGGTTCGCCGCCGCCATCGCCCCCTGGCCGGAAGTGCTGGAATGCTATCTGATGACCGGCACGCGCGACTATCTGCTGCGCGCGGTCTGCGCCGACCTCGCCGCCTATGAGCGCTTTCTCAAGGAAAAGCTCACCCGCCTCGACGGCATCGCCTCGATCGAATCGAGCTTCGCCCTGGCGCAGGTGAAATATACGAATGTGCTGCCGATCAGGTGAGGCTTGGGGCGCGGACATCACAGCGACATGCTCGCATGTCGCGATGTCGCCTCTTCCTCTCCTGAAAGCACAGCGTTTTCCAAGGGCGGACAGGATGTCCGCGCTCCGCTACCTCTTCGCCGCCAGCGCCGAGACGCCAACCAGCAGCCAGGCCAGCATCGAACCGGTACCGCCGATCGGCGCGGCCATCGGGAACAGGCGTTGGCCGGTCATGGCGTTCAGCACCACATCGGCCGAGAACAGAGCCACGGCCGCCGCCAGCAGGAAGGCGGCGGGACGGGCCAGGCTTGCATGGAGCAGGCCGGCGCGAACGGCCGCGACGATGGCGATCAGGGCCGGCGCGTGGGCGAGCACCATGATGGCGGCATAATCGATGCTGGGCCATTTGCCATGCGCGGCCAGCGCCATCAGGCCGATGCCGGCCGCGCCGAACAGGCAGCCCAGTACTGTGAGGAGCCGGTCGGCCATCACAGCGTCAGGCCGCCGCGTTCGGCCAGGATCTGGGCGATGGTCGCGCGTAATTCGTCCATGCCGGTGCCGTTGCGGCTGGAGGTGACGATCAGTTCCGGGAAGGCGGCCGGTCGGCGCGAGATTTTTTCCCGGGTCTCGGCGATACGGCGTTCCAGCTCGGGCTTCTTCACTTCGTCCGCCTTGGTCAGCACGATCTGATAGACCACGGCCGACAGGTCCAGCGTCTTCAGCACGGCATCGTCGGTGGTCTTCAGGCCATGCCGGGCATCGATCAGCACGAAGACCCGCGCCAGGTTCACCCGACCGCGCAGATAATCGTGGATCAGCCGAGTCCAGGCCTTCACCTTGGCATCGCTGACCTTGGCATAGCCATAGCCGGGCATGTCCACCAGGGTCAGCGGCGCGTTCGAGGAAAAGAAGATCAGTTCCTGCGTTCGCCCGGGCGTGTGCGAAGTGCGGGCCAGGGCGTTGCGATTGGTCAGCGCGTTGATCAGGCTCGACTTGCCGACATTGGAACGCCCGGCGAGGGCGATCTCGACTCCGTCGGGCGGCGGCAAGGCCTCCAGCGTATTGGCGGCGTGGCGAAAATCCCACGTCGAGGCAAAGAGTTTCCTGCCCGCCGCCGTATAGTCCGGGCCCTCCGACATCAGCTCGATGCCGAGGGCGCCTTGCGCCCGAACATGGCCCTGAGGTTATCCCACAATTCGACCTTCACGCCGTTCTTCTTCATGATGAAGACCTGCTGCAGGATCGAGAGCGTGTTGTTCCAGCAATAATAGATCACCAGGCCGGCCGGGAAGGCTGCGAGCATGTAGGTGAAGATGATCGGCATCCAGCGGAACATGGCGGCCTGGGTCGGATCCGGCGGCGCCGGGTTGAGCTGCATCTGGATGAACATGGTGATGCCCATCACCACCACCCAGAAGCCGACCATCAGGAAGGAGGGCGGCGTCCACGGGATCAGGCCGAACAGGTTGAACAGAGTGGTCGGATCGGGCGCCGACAGGTCGTGAATCCAGCCATAGAACGGCGCCTGGCGCATTTCGATGGTGACGAACAGCACCTTGTAGAGCGCGAAGAACACCGGGATCTGCAGCAGCATCGGCAGACAGCCCGACAGCGGATTGATCTTGTGCTCCTTGTAGAGCGCCATCATCGCCTGCTGCTGCTTCATGCGGTCGTCAGGGAACTCGTCCTTGATCTTCTGCATTTCGGGCTGGAACTTCTTCATGCGCGACATCGACTCGTAGGAGCGATTGGCGAGCGGGAAGAAGAACAGCTTGAGGATGACGGTGGTGCCGAGGATGGCGAGGCCGAAATTGCCGAGGAGATGGAAGAGGATCTCGATCAGGCGGAACAGCGGCTTGGTGATGAACCACAGATAGCCCCAGTCGATGAGGTAGGACAGATAATCCGACTTCAGCTTCTCATCGTAATAGGACAGCGTGGCGACTTCCTTGGCGCCGGCGAACAGATCGGTGCTCACTTCGGCCTTGGCGCCGGGCTCGATGGTCTGCACCGGCCGGTCGAGCTGCGCGGCATAAGCCGGCTTGCCGCTGCGATCGTCCATCGCGAAGCTGCCGGTGAAGGTCGCCGTCGGGTCGGGCACCAGGGCGTTGGCCCAATATTTGTCGGTAAAGCCCAGCCAGCCGGTGGCGTTGGGATGTTCGACCGGCTTGCCGGCCTCCAGCTTGGAGTAGCCGGTTTCCACCAGCGCCCCGCTGAAGCGGCCGATCAGGCCCTCATGCAGCACCATGTTGCCGCCGACGGTCGGCGTACCCTGGCGCAGGATATAGGCATAGGGCGCGATCTGGACGGCTGCCGAGGTCTTGTTCTCGACGCTGTCCTTGATGGTGAACAGGAAGCCGCCGACCGGCTTGGCGGCATTGGCCTGCTTGTCCTTGGGCAGGTTCTGGCGCGGCAGGTCGAGCGCGTCGGCGGGCAGGAGATCGCCGGTCGTAGGCACCAGCCAGCCGGTTTGAGCCCGGTCGCCGTCGATCGAAATAGTGCGATGGAAGACCAGGCCCTCGCCATTGTCCCATTCGAGCTCGACCGGAGAGGTCGCCGACAGCGGCTTGGTGGATTTGACCGTCCACACCGTGTTGCTGTCGGGCAGCTTCATCTTGGCGCCCGGCTGGGCCTTCCAGCCGAAGGCGGCGAAATAGGGGCCGTGATTTTCGAGAATATCGTGGTGGTTCGCTGCCTGGATCGGCGTGCCGCGCGGCGAGAACAATTTGACGTTGGGCGAATTGGGATCGAGCGTCTCGCGATAGCCGCGCAGAGCGAGATCGTCGATGAGGCCGCCGGTGAGATTGATAGAGCCGATCAGGCGCTGGGCGTCGATCTGAACGCGCTGGCCGCTCGCCGCCACCGCTTCCTCGCGGCTAGAGAACTGCTTCTGGCCACCAGCGCCGCCGGGAATGCCGGGCGTCGGAGTGGCGGCCGGCTGCTGTTGTTGCGCCTGCTGGGCCTGCTGGACCTGTTGCTGCAGCCGCGCCTCTTCCTGCTGGCGCCTTTGCATGGGCTGGCCGATGAAATATTCCCACACGACGACGACGAGCAGCGTCAGGACGACCGCCAGAACGACGTTCTTGGTGTCAACATTCTTCATCGCACAGCCTCATCGGCCGAACGGCGTGGCTTGCGGGCGCCTTGGCGCTCGCCATGCACACGGCC
Source organism: Labrys sp. LIt4 (assembly GCF_017813775.1). Lineage (NCBI taxonomy): Bacteria > Pseudomonadati > Pseudomonadota > Alphaproteobacteria > Hyphomicrobiales > Xanthobacteraceae > Labrys > Labrys sp. LIt4. The sequence continues at coordinate 95,304 of NZ_JAGIPY010000019.1, read as the reverse complement.
GAACGCCGTTACCATTTCATCAACGATCGTCGCAAAAGATGCATCGAGGGCGGAGCGCCGCCCGAGCACGACATAATCATAGCCCTCGCGCGCGTGAAGCGCGCCAGACAGCCGCACCGCCTCGCGCAAGCGCCGACGGATCCGGTTGCGCTCGACGGCGCAACCTTCCTTCTTGGTCACGGTGAAGCCGACGCGCGGCTCGAGATCCTCAGGCGTCGACGGCGCAGCCTCGCTTGCGCCAGCGCTTGCGCGGCGGCGTGCCTGCAGGGATAGCGTTGCAGCATGTGCCCTGCGGCCTTCGCGGACGAAAAGGAAGTCCCGACGCTTGAGCAGACGCTGCATCGATAAGGGCTCGGAGGCTCTTGAGCACAGTGCTCGCGCGCAATGATACGCAATCATTGCGCCAACCCGGCCAGGTCAGGCCGACAGGCGCTTGCGGCCGTGGGCGCGGCGAGCAGCCAGAACCTTGCGGCCACCCTTGGTGGCCAGACGGGCCCGGAAGCCGTGGCGGCGCTTGCGAACAAGCTTGGACGGTTGATAAGTACGTTTCACGGGTCGTTCTCCGCGGTCGCGGCCGGATGCCGATCGAGTTGACTGGAAAAGCGCTCCCCCGAACACCAAAAACGCGCCCCGGCCTTCGCCCTGGGTGCGTCCGGGCCCGATGGGGCGACGCCAAATTCGCCGGTGCTTATGGGGGATGGCGTCCGGGAAGTCAATCGGGACTCGCATGAACTCACGCAGATTGCGACGATCGGGTGACGGAGCCGCAGATCGCAGCGAGGCCCGGGTGAAGATACCCCCCACGGATCGGCCGGGATTCGCAAAACCGGCTCCTGAAGCAGGGTACCGTCATCGAGCGATCCGGCTGACGGCCAATGACGAGGAGATCGACGCCGCCGCGACTTCCATCAACGGCCCGATCCTGCGTACGGAATTCGTGTGCAGGCGTTACGGGCCCCGATCAGGGGCCACACGGTCGCCACCGCAAAGCAACCCAGCTTGCGGCATCGGCATAGCTGAGTTTCGCCCTCAATCAATCGGGCAACCCCCTTCCCCGCCGAATGTTATATTTGGTTAACATTCTTGAATTTCCGCGTCTGATTTTCTGCAATTTTGGAACTTAGTATTTGAACAAGTGTTTAATCATTCGAGGTTATCGACATGACCTTTTTAGACCTGTGGCATCGTATTTTGGATCATCTTCCGCGTCGCGCCGAGTCACGCTCCATCGACAAGGAGGCTGCCCCGCCGGATATCCGCATCGTCTCGCTGCCGCCGTCGCCGGCAACCGACGCCCTCGCCGAAGCGCTTAGGGAGGTCCATAGTCAGGACGACAAATCCTGATCGGGCTGGTTCGGCTTGCGCGTGGCCGGCGATCGGCTTGGAGATCGGCCGGGAGGGCGCCGACATTATCCCTCGTTCTCTTCATGCCAAGCTAAGATAAGAGAGCATTCACTGATCAAAAATCGGGATGCAATGTCGGTGGATCATCCCAGCGCGGCGACGGCGAATGCCGGGGCCCCGCCGCAATCGAGGAGATCGACATGCGCATCCTGGTCATCGGCGCCTCAGGAACCATCGGCCGGCCGCTCTGCGAAGAGCTCGGCAGGCGTCACGAGGTGATTGCCGCCGGCCGCCGAGGCCCTGATGCGGTGGTCGACATCCGCTCGGCCGAGAGTATCCGGGCTCTCTATGAGGCGGTCGGCCCGGTCGATGCCTGCATCTGCGTCGCCGAGTCGGGCGCCCTGGACAGGTTCGAGATCCTGACCGAGGCCGAGCTTCTCGAAAATATGCGCGGCAAGTTCTTTGGCCAGATCAATCTGGTCCTGATCGGGCAGAGTTTTCTCAAGGATCGCGGCTCCTTCACTCTGACCAGCGGCATCTTTGCCGACGAGGCCTGGCCCGGCGTCACCGGCGGCGCGGTGATCAGCGGCGGCTTGCACAGCTTCGTGCTGTCGGCGGCGATCGAGCTCAAGCGCGGCCTGCGCATCAATGCGGTGAGCCCAACCATCGTCGCCGATTCGGTCGAGGCCTATGCCCATCTCTTTCCCGGCATGGAGCCGGTCGAGATGGACCGCCTGATCGGCACCTATGTGAACTGCGTGGAAGGCAGCGAGACCGGCCGGATCCACAGACTGTACCGCCCGGCGGGCTCCGCCGATACAGGGTTCCCGCTTGGCTGAATCCAGGATGGTGGGCAACAGCGCCACTCCCAGAGGCGCCGTGACAGCAGGATCCTCAGAGGGGGCGGCTATGACAGCGCGGCTCCGGCGGTATCCTCACCGGCGGTATAGGATCGCCCCCTGCCAATTGCGGATCTCGAAGATCAGCTTCGACTGCGGCGCATAGTCGACCTCTCCGGTACGCGCGTCCTGCGCTGCCCTTGCGGTCGCTTCATCGATCCTAAACTCGCCTTCCGGCAGCTTCAGCCACCAAGTCACGTCGACATCGTCGAGGCTTCCTTCGTCACCGAGCGTGACCTCGAATCCCCCGATGCTGAGGGCGTTCGAGCTGGACCTGTCATCGTCGGACGGCGACCGCCGCACATGTCGCCGAATCACCAGGTCCCCCGAATAACGCAGGAAGTTTCCGGCGCCGAGGTCCTTCCCGGCCTTGATGCGAAGCCAGACATAGGGAGAGATCGAGGCAGCGGCGAGGATCACGCCCGTCAGGGCGCGATTGGTTCCGGAGGCCATGACGGTCGGCCACAGACCGAGAAACGAAATCAGCAACAGGCAGATGACGAAAGCGATTGCGCAGATAGGACCGGAAGCGGCAGGGGACTGCGCCTCGCGCAGTTGCGACCGCATGCTCGCCGTCAGGGGTAGCGCCGTGGTCTGTCCGCGCAGCGGTTCCGGTGCGGGCGGCTCGCCGTAGCGATGCGAAGGATCGTAGGGGTTGAAGGTCATCTCGGAACCTTTGGGCCTGCACCGGCCCGTTGGATATATCCCGCGTTACACGAGCTTGACCATGGATCTCCGGTCCTCGGACTCGTCCGGCATCCTTGATCGGCGGGATGCGACCATTCCTTCAAGTGCCCCTGGGTTTGGCCCGCGTGGTCGGCAGAGCCGCCGCCGGATCCTCCGGCCAGGGATGGCGGGGATAGCGCCCTTTCATCTCGGTCCGGACAGCGGCATAGGAGCCCTTCCAGAAGCCGGGCAGGTCCTTGGTCACCTGCACGGGCCGATATGCCGGCGAAAGCAGGTTGATGGTGAGGGGCACGCGGCCGCCGGCGATGCTGGGATGGCTGGCAAGGCCGAACAATTCCTGCACGCGCACCGAAATGGCCGGCCCGCCCTCCGCCTCGTAGTCGATGGCGAGATGCGAGCCTGTCGGTGCCTCGAAAAAGGCCGGCGCCTCGATGTCGAGCCGCCTGCGCTCGTGCCAGGGCAGCAGGCTCGCAAGGCCATTCTCCAGATGCTCGGGAGTGATGCCCGAAAGCCCCCGCACCCCTTCGATGACAGGGGCGAGCCAGGTTTCGGCCGTTTCGGCCAGGGCCTGGTCGGAGAGATCGGGCCAATCCGGCGAACCACTGGCCCTGAGGAAGGCGACGCGGTCGCGCAACTGGCGCTGGGCCTTGCTCCAGAGCAGGCGGCCGATGCCGCTCTGGGCAAGACCGCGGGCAAGCATGACGGCGGCCTCGGCATCCAGGGCCAGCGGTGCCGTGGTCTCCTGCAGCACCAGCCGGCGATAGCGCCTGACAGCGCGCGCCTTAAGGCTGGCGCTGGCCGCGTCATAGCCGACGCTCACGCTTTCGCTGACGCCCGGCAAGGCCGCGATTTCCTCGGCGGCGATCGGCGCTGCCAGGAGGATGCGGCTCGCACCGGCACTGCCGGCGATCTCGGCCACGGCGAGCGTCGGCTCGCGGGCCAGGCGGTCATGCGGTTCCAGGCGGGCGGCCCGCCCGTTCTCCATGGTGAAGCTGCCGGGCTGCCCCCGCGCCACGGCGACACGGTCCGGATAGGCCAGGGCGAGGACCGCTCCGGCCCGGCCCGGATCGCCCGCACCGCCCAGGTCCCCACGGCTTTTACCGCCTCCGGCTTCCTTGCCGGCCGCTCTGGCCCAATTCGTGGCCAGCCGGCGCATATCCTGCGCGCGGCCACCGCGGTCGCGCCGGAAGCGCTCGATGCGCTCGACGAGGTCGGTGCCGTCGCCACCGAGGCCGCGCTCCGAGAGGACGGCCGCGATCTCGGCAGCCAGCAGGGCTTCCCCCGCCGGCGCGGCGGCCACGATCATGCGCGCCAGCCGCGGCGGCAGCGCCAGGCTGGAGAGGTGGCGCCCCGTTTCCGTGAGCCGGCCATCGCCATCCAGCGCCTCGATCGCCGTCAGCAGCGTCTTCGCTTCCTTGAGCGCGGGCACGGGCGGCGGATCGAGCCAGGCGAGTGCCAGGGGATCGCCGACGCCCCAGGCGGCGCAATCGAGCAGCAACGGGCTGAGATCGGCGGCCAGGATCTCAGGCTTGGCGAAAGCCTCGAAGGCGCCGGTGGCCGCCTCCTCCCACAGCCGGTAGCAGGCGCCCGGCTCAGTGCGCCCGGCGCGGCCGCGCCGCTGGTCGGCGCTCGCCCGCGACACCCTGACGGTTTCGAGCCGCGTCAGGCCGAGATCGGGCTCGTAGCGCGGTACCCGGGCGAGGCCAGAATCGATGACCACCCGCACGCCCTGGATGGTGAGGCTGGTTTCGGCGATCGAGGTTGATAGCACCACCTTGCGGCGCCCCGGCGGCGCGGGCGCCACGGCACGGTCCTGGTCGCCAGCGTCCATGGCGCCGAACAAGGGGGCGATGTCGACGCCTTCCCCGAGGTTGCGCTCCGCCAGCAGCCGGGCCGTGCGGATGATCTCGCCCTGGCCGGGCAGGAACACCAGGATCGAACCCGCCTCCGCCCGCAGGGCCCGCATCACCGCGTCGGCGACAGCCTCTTCCAGCCGCTGGCGTGGATCGCGGCCGAGATAATGCGTCGTCACCGGAAAAGCGCGGCCGGCGCTCTCGATCACCGGTGCATCGCCCAGAAGCGCGGCGACGCGCGCGCCGTCGATGGTGGCCGACATCGGCAGGATGCGCAGGTCCTCGCGCAGCCCCGCCTGGGCGTCGAGCGCGAAGGCAAGCCCCTGATCGGCATCGAGCGAGCGTTCGTGGAACTCGTCGAACAGCACGGCCGCCACGCCATCGAGCGAGGGATCGTCGAGAATCATGCGGGCGAACACGCCCTCGGTGACCACCTCGATGCGGGTCCTGGCCGAAATGCGCGATTCCAGGCGCACGCGCAGGCCCACAGTGGCGCCGACCGGCTCGCCCAGCGTGGCGGCCATGCGGGCGGCCGCGGCGCGGGCGGCGAGGCGGCGCGGTTCCAGCACGATGATCTTGCCCCCCTTTGTCCAGGCCTCGTCGAGGAGGGCCAGCGGCACGCGCGTGGTCTTGCCGGCGCCGGGCGGGGCGACGAGAACGGCATTGGAACGAGCCTGCAGGGCCTGCCTGAGGGTGGGCAGGGCATCGTCGATGGGCAGGGGCTGGTCGAACACGCGCATCGCGCCGATGTGACGCATCGAACCGGTAAGTGCAATGAATTCCTGGGATCGCCGGCTTCCAGCCGGCTCCTTCCTGTCCAGCAGGCGCATCGGCTCCAGGAGCCGGCTGGAAGCCGGCGGGCCCAGGAATAGAAAGTCGATTTTAACCATAGTGTGACTTTTTCGTCATCGACGCCCCGGCCGCCATCCGCCATAGCTAACGCTCGACGATTGAGGACGAGGCGATGGAACGGCGCGCCTATGAAGCTCCGCTCGACCCCGCACTCGCGGTATCGGGCCTCCTGACCCGGCTGGGCTTGTTCCTGCTGGTGATCTTTGCGCCGTTCTTCGCCATGTTCTCGCGCCACGCCGTGGCGATCATCGTGCCGATCGCCACCGCCCTGCTGATCCTGGCGGCGGCGCTCGACAATCGCCTGCCGACGGCGCTGCGCCGCCTGCGGGGCGCGCTGACCTCTCCCCGCACCCTGGCGCTGCTCGCTTTGCTCCTCTGGGCCGCCGTCAGCATCTGGTGGACTCCCCGGCCCGGCTCGGCGGCAGGCCGGCTCCCGGGCATATTGGTTATCGTGCTGTTGTTCGCCGTCACGATTTCCTGCCTGAAGCCGCGGGTGCGCTTCAGCGACGCCAATCTCATCCCGATCGGCGTCGGCATCGCCAGCGTGACCCTGATCCTCGAATATCTGCCGGGCTCGCCCTTGCGAGGCCTCGGCGAGACGGGCACGGAGGACGCCGAGAGCACGCGCGCCGCCATGCTTCTGGCTTTGCTGGTCTGGCCGGCCGTGGGCGCGGTGCTGGCGCGCGGCCGCAGCTGGCAGGCCCTGCTGCTCTGCCTGGTGATGATCCTGGCGCTCTGGCTGGTGCATGATCTGGTGATCTTCACCGCCTTCATCGCCGGCATCGTGGTGATGACCCTGGCCCTGTGGCGCCGGCGGGCCGCTGCTTTGGCCGTCGCCATCTCGGCCCTCGTCCTGCTGGTGCTCGCACCGCTGGCGGGCTGGATGATGGCGCGCTGGGGCGGCTTCCTGCTGCCGGCCGAGGGCGATCACCTGGTCGCGCTCTGGCGCGACGTGACCTATGCCCTGCCCAACCACCTGTTAGCCGGCTTCGGATATGATTCGAGTTCCTCGCTGACCCGCGGGGTCGGCGGCCAGCTCCTCTCCTCGCCCCACAATGCCGCGCTGCAGATCTGGCTCGAGCTCGGCCTCGTCGGCGTGGCGCTGGCGGCGCTCGCCCTCTGGCTGACGCTGATGGGCATGGACCGCGACGACGACCGTTCGGCCCCGGCCGCCCTCGCCGTCTCGGCCTCGGCTTTGGTGATGATGTTCGCGGGCCCGGCCGCCTGGCAGCCCTGGTGGCTGATGGCGCTGGGCCTCACCAGCGTCTCGCTGGCCTTCCTCGCCCGGCTGGGCGCGCGCCGGCGCGACTGAGGGCGGCAGTGGTTCACCCCTCATCCGGCTGCCGCCACCTTCTCCCACAAGGGGAGAAGGGACTTACGGCTTGGTTTTGGCTTGCAAGAAAAGGCGCGGATCAGCCTTCTCCCCTTGTGGGAGAAGGTGGCGCGTAGCGCCGGATGAGGGGTGGAAACGCGCCCCCCATCATTTCCGCGGCGCCACGCCCTTCAGATTGGCGAGCGCGGCCGCCAGGGTCTCGTCGCGCTTGGCGAAGCAGAACCGCACCACCGTCGTCACCGCATCCTGTGCGTAGAAGGCCGAGACGGGGATGGCGGCGACCTTGTGCTCGGCGACGAGGCGCCGGCAGAAGCTGACGTCATCCTCCTCGATGCCGCTGGCGGGCAGGTCGATGTTGAGGAAGTAGCTCGCCTCGCTCGGCAGGGTGGCGAAGCCGAGCCCGGCCAGTCCCGCCGCGAACCTGTCGCGAGAGCGCTGCAGGTCCGCCCGCATGCCGGTGAAATAGGCGTCTTCCTTGCCCAGGCCATAGGCCACGGCCGCCTGCAGATTGGGCGGCGTGGTGAAGGTGAAGAACTGATGCGCCTTGGCGATCACCTTCAGGATCGGCGCGGCCGCCATGACGAAGCCGACCTTCCAGCCGGTGAGCGAGAAGATCTTGCCGGCCGAACCGATCTTCACCGTGCGCTCGCGCATGCCTGGAAAGCCGATCAGCGGCCGGTGCGTGCGGCCGTCGAAGACGACATGCTCCCAGACCTCGTCGCAAACGGCGATGGCGTTGTAATGCACGCAATATTCCGCCAGCAGGGCCTGGTCTTCATCCGAGAAAGCGACGGCGGCCGGATTGAGCGGGTTGTTGAACAGCACCACCTTGGTGCGCGCGGAAAAGGCGGCGTCGAGCGCCTCCCGCGTCAGACGCCAATGCGGCGGCTGCAGGGTGACGAAGCGCGGCACCCCGCCTGCCCGCCTCACCAGCGGCAGATAGGCATCGTACATCGGCTGGAACAGCACCACCTCGTCGCCCGGCTCGATCAGCGCCATCAGCGCATCGGCGATCGCTTCCGTCGCACCGGACGTGACCATCACCTCGCTGTCGGGATCGACAACCACGTCCTGGAAGCGGGCATAGTGCTCGGCAATGGCGCGGCGCAATTCGGGCAGGCCGAGCATGGGCGGATACTGGTTCCAGCCCGTCATCACGGCTTCCGCCGCCTTCTCGCGCACATCGAGCGGGCCGGCATCGTCCGGAAAGCCCTGGCCGAGATTGACGGCGTCATGCTCACGGGCCAGCCGCGACATGGTCTCGAAAATGGTGGTGGAAAGGCCGGCGAAGATGCTGTTCATCCAAAATCGATAGACGAGTTGGGCGGTGGGATAAAGGGGCATCGGATTTCCCCCAAGGCCGCGAACTCAAGTTAATAGCGGATGACTTTTGGTGCTGGGCGAGCAGCCGTTCCAGGTGCACGGGCATCCGGAATGCGCTGTTCGGAACACGCATTGACCTGGATTCGGAAGCCTGGATGTCCCCGCCCTTTGCCTTTTGCCCGCGACCTCCTAGATAGAGGGCATGTTCAGTGAGGTTCCCATGACGTTCAACCCTTCCGCCGGCCCCGACAGCGGCCCCCGCTCCCCCTTCCACGCCACCACCATCCTGATGGTCCGCAAGGGCGGGCGCGTGGTGATCGGCGGCGACGGGCAGGTCAGCCTCGGCCAGACCGTGATCAAGGGCAATGCCCGCAAGGTCCGCCGGCTCGGCAAGGGCGACGTCATCGCCGGCTTCGCCGGCGCCACGGCCGACGCCTTCACCTTGTTCGAGCGGCTGGAAGCCAAGCTTGAGCAATACCCCACCCAGTTGACGCGGGCCTGCGTCGAGCTCGCCAAGGACTGGCGGACCGACCGCTATCTGCGCCGGCTGGAAGCAATGATGCTGGTGGCGGACAAATCGGCCGGGCTGGTGCTCACCGGGACCGGCGACGTGCTGGAGCCTGAGAACGGCGTGATGGCGATCGGCTCGGGCGGCAATTACGCCCTGGCCGCCGCCAGGGCGCTGGTCGACACCGACTATGATGCCGAGACGATCGTCAAGAAGGCGATGAACATCGCAGCGGATATCTGTGTCTATACCAACCATAATCTGGTGATCGAGAGCATCGATCTCTGATAAGAGGGCGAGACTCACCACAGGCAGAAAGCCGCCCGCGCATGCTCTCCTTCCGGATCAGCCTTCCCGTCGTCTTCGCCGCCGTCGCCCTCGCGGGCTGCGCGGCGGAGAAGCAACCTGAATTTCCCACCACCAATCCCCTCGAAAAGGCCTGCCAGGCCGAGGGCGTGAAGGCGGGCACGGCCATGACGGACTGCATGCGGCGCAAGGCCTCCCAGGGCATTGCCGGCGACACCTGCAGCCGCAGGGGCATCCGACCCGGCTCGCCGCAGCGCGAACGCTGCGTCAAGCTCGAAGCCGAATACAGCCAGGCGAGTTCGGAATGCCAGGCCCAGGGCCTGGGCACGTTCGGCCCCGAGGAAGTCGCCAAGTTCAAGGCCTGCATCAGCGCCAAGGCGCCGGAAGCGGCCGCCTACAAATTCGCCCAGGACAGATAGCGGAGATTCCCGGTCCTGAACCGGAGGCGGCATGAAGGGCAGGTTCGATCTCAGCGCCTATGACAGCGGCACGCAATTGCTGATGCATCTGGTTGTGCTGCTGGCCTGCCTCGTCGCCAGCGCGCTGGTCTGCTTCGGCCTCGTCGCGGTGAGCGCGCCCTTCGTGCTGCTGCAATGGATCGGCTTTTTCACCCTCGCCAAATTCGTCTATTTCGTCGTCGCCTATGTGCTGTTCGGCGGCTCCTTCATCGATCCGCTCGAACAGATGTACGAGGATCGGCGCAACCGGCGCTGATAGCAGCGGCGGCTATGATCGACCGGTCCGGGCAATCGCGCCCGCCCTTCCGGCAGGGTCAAAGCCCCTGCCGGAAATGACCGGTTAAACTCTCGCCCCCGGGTACCCTACTCCTTCACCGCCCCCGTCATCGACGACACGTAATAGTCGACGAAGAAGGAATAGAGGATCACCACCGGCAGGGAGCCGAACAGCGCCCCGGCCATCAGGGACCCCCATTCGAAGATGTCCCCGCGCACCAGTTCGGTCAGCACGCCCACCGGCACGGTCTTGTTCTCGGACGACTGGATGAAGGTCAGCGCGTAGATGAACTCGTTCCACGACAGGGTGAAGGCGAAGATGCCGGCCGAAATCAGCCCCGGCACCGCCAAGGGCAGGATGACCCGCACCAGGATCTGCCAGCGCGAGGCGCCGTCCACCAGGGCGCTCTCCTCCAGCTCATAGGGAATCGAGCGGAAATAGCCCATCAGCAGCCAGGTGCAGAACGGGATCAGGAAGGTCGGGTAGGTGAAGATCAGGGCAAGCTTGGAATCGTAGATGCCGAGCTTGAAGACGATGAAGGCGAGCGGGATGAACAGGATCGAGGGCGGCACCAGATAGGCCAGGAAGATCAGGAGGCCGACGATCCTCGATCCCCTGAAGCGGATGCGCTCGATCGCATAGGCGGCCAGAACGGAGGCGAACAGCGCCAGCGCCGTCGCGCCGACCGAGACATAGATCGTGTTGAGCAGCCAGCCCGGATAGGATGTCTCGAACAGCAGATAGCGGATATGTTCGAGCGTGGGGCCCACCACCCAGAACGGGCTGTGATTGGCGTAATCGGTCAACTGATCATTGGGCTTCACCGTGGTGATCGCCATCCAGTAGAACGGGAACAGCAGCACGATGACGAAGACCAGCAGCGGCAGGTAGACGGTCACCACCCGCCGCGGCAGGCTGGAGAGATAGCCCATGCCCTCGACATGGTCGGCGAGCGGCGCGGTGGCCTGGTTCGAGCTCATCGTCATGCCTCCGCTATTCCTGTCCGCCCTGCTGCCAGCGCCGGCGCTGCAGGCCGAAGAAGCTGAACAGGATCGCCGCCAGCAGGAAGGGCACCATGGCGACCGCGATGGCCGCGCCTTCGCCGAGCTGGCCGCCGGGAATGCCGCGCTGGAAGGACAAAGTCGCCATCAGATGGGTGGCGTTCACCGGGCCGCCCTTGGTCAGCACATAGATGAGCTGGAAATCGGTGAAGGTGAACAGCACCGAGAAGGTCATCACCACCGCGATGATCGGCGTCAGCAGCGGCAGGGTGACATGGCGGAAGCGCTGCCAGCTGGTGGCGCCGTCGAGCGAGGCCGCCTCCTGCAGCGAGGGCGAAATGGTCTGCAGGCCGGCCAGCAGCGAGATGGCGACAAAGGGAATGCCGCGCCAGACATTGGCGACGATCACCGAGATGCGGGCATTGAGGGGATCGCCGAGGAAGTTGATCGGCTGCTGAATCAGGCCGAGCTGCATCAGCGACCAGGAAATGATCGAGAACTGCGAATCATAAATCCACCAAAAAGCCAGCGCCGACAGCACGGTGGGCACGACCCAGGGCAGCAGCACGATCGCCCGGAACAGCGACTTGAAGGGCAGATGCTGGTTGAGCAGCAGAGCCAGCCAGAGGCCGAGGCCGAATTTCAGGATCGAGGCGACCACCGTGTAGACGATGGTGTTGAACACCGACAGCCAGAACACCGAATCGGCCCAGAGGAACTCGTAATTCTCCAGTCCGATGAAAATGCCCTCGCGCCCGATCTTGGTGTCGGTGAAGCCGAGCCAGACCCCCAGGCCCAGCGGGTAGGCCAGCAGGCAGATCAGGAACACCGCCGCCGGCAGCATGAAGAGCGTGCCGAGCGCGCCCCTGCTCTGCGCCAGCCTGGCGAAGGCGGAAGGTCGCGGCCGTGGTCTCGATGTCGCGATGCTCATGAGGTGCCTTGGTGGGAGGGAAGGAGAAAGGAGGAGGTCGCGTTTCCACCCCTCATCCAGCTGCCGCCACCTTCTCCCGCAAGGGGAGAAGGGGACTTATCTGGTGGGCGGCGAGCGCATGAGAACCGTTCCGCTGACGCGCCCCATCCCAATCAATTTCCTTCTCCCCTTGCGGGAGAAGGTGGCGGCAGCCGGATGAGGGGTGGACGCACCACAGATACGACTAGCCCACCCCCTCACACCCGGTAGTAGCGATTGGCGCGCTTCTCGGCCTGGGCCGCCGCATCCTCCGGCGACATCTGGCCGGTCACCGCGACCGCATACATGTCGACCAGCACATAATCGGCCATCACGCCGGCGGAGGCGTAGCCGAGGGGCCCCGCATAGCCGTTGGGCCGCAGCGTTTCCGAAGCGTGCGAATAGGGCTCATGGATCGGATCGGCCTTCCAGACCGGATTGGCGGCAAAGGCTTTGAGCGCCTGGCAGCAATAGGCGCTCGATCCGCCGATCCAGGCGTTCATCTGAGGTTCCTCATACATGAACTTCAGATAGGCCTTGGCCGCCTCGGGATATTTGGAATGCTTGAACAGCAGGGCCGAGGTGGTCTGGTGCAGCTCGACCTTCTGCCCGACCGGGCCGACCGGGAAGTTGACCGTGCGGATATCGGCAGCCAGGTCCTTGAGCTTGGCGTCCTTCTTGGCGGCGTAATAGAGCGAGACGCCGTTGGCCGTCAGCGACACCTGCCCGGCGAGGAAGGCCCGGTTGTTGTTGATGTCGAGCCAGCTCTCGGTGCCGGGGATGAAGGTCTCGTAGAGCGACTTGGCATATTTGATCGAGGCGATGGTCTCGGGCGAGTTGATGGTGACCTTGCCGCTCTCGTCGACCATCTTGCCGCCATGGCTCCACAAGAGCCAGTGGGCATAGTTGTTGCCATCGCCGACCGCCTTGCCATGGGGGAATCCGGCGGGCGTCCCCTTGGCCTTGAGCGCCTTGCACAATTCGAGGAAGCCGGCAGTGTCCTTGGGAAACTCATTGAAGCCGGCCGCCTTCACATGGCTGTCGCGGTAGCAGATGGCATTGCCGATCGCCGCCAGCGGCAGGGCGATGAATTTGCCTTCGCGCGTGGCATAGCCCTTAAGGCCGTCATACCAGCCGCCATATTTGCCGCCGAGATAGGTGCCGAGGTCGGTGAGGTCGGCCAGCTTGTCGGGATATTGATGGGCATCGTCGAACCAGCACAGCACGATATCAGGCCCCGAGCCGACATTGGCGGCCACGGCCGCCTTCGGACGGATGTCCTCCCAGCTCTCCTTGTCGACACGGACCTGCACGCCGGTCGCCTCGGTGAATTTCTTGGTATTGGCGAGCCAGGCATCCTCGTCGCCCTGCACGAAGGGGGTCCAGCGCAGCACGCGCAGGCTCGCTCCCTCTTCGGGCTTGTAGGCGGGCTCGGCACCCTGTGCGAAAGCCGGTCCGATGCCGAACCGGCCCAAACCGGCGGCCGCGGCGAGACCTGCGGAAGCAGTGAGCAGATCACGTCTGTTGATCGTCATCGAAGTCCTCCCTGGCAATGGCAATTTATCGTTATGGGCAGTTCGGCGGCGCCGCAGGCAACGCAGCCCTCCCGCGACGTCCACGGGAAGTGGCCCGCCCCCTGCTGGCACGACACGCGTCCCGGCGGCCCGAAGGCCGGCCGGTTCCGGACGTCAGACGAGGCCGCTCAGGCGGCGGGCTCCAGCCGGCGCCCGCTTTCGGCGTCGAACAGATGGGTCGAGCCGACATCGATGGAGACATTGATGGTCTCGCCGGGCTGTGCCGCCACGCGCTCGTGGAAGACGCAGGCGACGTCCGTGCCCGCGAGTCTCGCCATCATATGGGTCTCCGATCCCGTCGGTTCGGTAACCACGACGTTCAGCGGAATGCCGCCGGCGCTCAACCGCAGGCTTTCTGGCCTGAGACCATAGATGAGCGGCTTGTCGGTCGCCTGGCGCGGCGCCCGGGCCGGAAGCACGCTGCCATCCTCGGCGATGAACCGGCTGGAATCCTGCGGATCGAGCCGGCCCTTGATGAAATTCATCGCCGGCGAGCCGATGAAGCCGGCCACGAACAGGTTGGCGGGCTGGTCGTAGAGATCAAGCGGGGCACCGATCTGCTCGACGATGCCGTCATGCATCACCACGATCTTGTCGGCCATGGTCATGGCCTCGATCTGGTCGTGGGTGACGTAGACCGTCGTCGTCTTCAGGCGCTGATGCAGTTCCTTGATCTCGGCGCGCATGGCGACGCGCAGCTTGGCGTCGAGGTTGGAGAGCGGTTCGTCGAACAGGAAGACCTGCGGGTCACGTACGATCGCCCGGCCCATGGCGACGCGCTGGCGCTGGCCGCCGGAGAGCTGGCGCGGATAGCGGTCGAGCAGCTTGGACAGGCCGAGGATTTCGGCCGCCGGCTTCACGCGCTTTTCGATGTCGGCCTTGCTGGCCCCCTTCAGCTTGAGCGAGAAGCCCATGTTGTCGGCGACGCTCATATGCGGATAGAGCGCGTAATTCTGGAACACCATGGCGATGTCGCGCTCTTTGGGCGGCAGGTTGTTGACCACGTCCTTGCCGATGCGGATCTCGCCGTCCGAGATGTTCTCCAGGCCCGCCAGCATGCGCAGGAGCGTGGATTTCCCGCAGCCCGAAGGGCCGACCAGGATTACGAACTCGCCATCGGCAATCTCGATGTCCACTCCCTTGATGACGGGGTGGGTCCCGAATGATTTCCTGACATTGACGAAGTCGACTGACGCCACGACGCTTCCCCCAAGCAAAAGGATGATGAACCTGATCGCCGCCCCGGGGCGGCATTTCAACCTGTTCGGCCTCTTCCGGACCGTTACGAACACTGGAACACGCCTGCCGGAGCCGGCGCACCATCGGTGTAGGCGGTCCCCACAGGCGGCGGCATCCTGACGGTGGGACAAGACTCCTGTCAAGGCAAAGAGGCCATCATCCCTCACAAATCTTCAGACCAATGCCGTTCAACCGGGAAATTGCGTTAACATCGTACCGCCGCCCCTCGGTTTCCTTCGTGCAATTGCGGGGCCGCCTGCAATTCTCGATGCTGGATTTTCGCGTTTCAGCCATTATGTAGCAGCTTTACCCTTCCTCCCGAGTGCCTATGTCCAATTTCTCCCCCCGCGAAATCGTCTCAGAACTCGACCGCCACATCGTCGGCCAGCACGACGCCAAGCGCGCCGTCGCCATTGCCCTGCGCAATCGCTGGCGCCGCCTGCAGCTCGACGAGACGCTGCGCGAAGAGGTAATGCCCAAGAACATCCTGATGATCGGGCCGACCGGCGTCGGCAAGACCGAGATTTCGCGGCGCCTCGCCAAGCTCGCCAATGCGCCGTTCCTGAAGGTGGAAGCGACGAAGTTCACCGAGGTCGGCTATGTCGGGCGCGACGTCGAACAGATCGTGCGCGATCTCGTCGATATCGGCATAGCGCTGGTAAAGGCCGAAAAGCGCAAGGAAGTCCAGGCCAAGGCTCATCTGGCTGCCGAACAGCGCGTGCTGAACGCGCTGGTCGGCGCCACGGCGAGCCCGGCCACCCGCGACAGTTTCCAGAAGAAGCTGCGAGCAGGCGAGCTCGACGACAAGGAAATCGAGATCGAGATGAAGGACACCTCCTCGCCCACCTTCGAGCTGCCCGGCCTGCCGCAGGGCCAGATGGGCGTCGTCTCGATCGGCGACATCTTCGGCAAGGCCTTTTCGGGGCGCACCAAGACCAAGCGCACCACGGTCCGTGACAGCTACGACCAGCTGATCCAGGAGGAGGCCGACAATCTGCTCGACCAGGACCAGATCGTGCAGGAGGCCATCCGCCAGGTCGAGAACAACGGCATCGTCTTCCTCGACGAGATCGACAAGATCTGCGCCCGCGAGAACCGCGGCGGCGCCGATGTCAGCCGCGAGGGTGTACAGCGCGATCTCCTGCCGCTGATCGAAGGCACCACCGTGTCGACCAAGCACGGCGCGGTGCGCACCGACCACATCCTCTTCATCGCCTCCGGTGCCTTCCACGTCGCCAAGCCTTCCGATCTCCTGCCGGAATTGCAGGGCCGCCTGCCGATCCGCGTCGAGCTGCAGGCGCTGACCCAGGACGACTTCCGCCGCATCCTCACCGACACGGAAGCGAGCCTGATCAAGCAATATGTGGCCTTGATGGGCACGGAGAACCTCGAGCTCAGCTTCACGCCCGAGGCGATCGACGCCATCGCCGCCATCGCGGTGCAGGTGAACGCCTCCGTCGAGAATATCGGCGCGCGCCGGCTGCAGACGGTGATGGAACGCATCCTCGACGAGATCTCCTTCACCGCTCCCGACAAGGGCGGCGAGAAGGTGACGATCGACGCCGACTATGTGCAGAAGACGGTGGGCGACCTCGCCAAGAACACCGATCTCAGCCAGTTCATCCTGTAACGCCGGACCGCGAGAAGATTGACCTATCGCCCTTGGCGTCGCCCGCGGTGGGCGGGTCCCAGACCCGCCTGGAAATGCGGCCCCTGTAGGCGGGTCTGGGGACCCGCCCATCAGGAAGCCGCTTGGCGCCATGACCCGCCAACTCGGATGAACCCTGTAGGAGTGGCCGCGCTGAATAATATATAATTTTTATGGATTTAATGAATTAATTTTTCTACCATCGCATCGTCCATCCCTTTGACGAGATCGATCGATGCCCCTCTCCCTCACCCGCCGCTCCCTCCTGACGCTCGCCGCCGCATCCCTGCTGACCGGCCCCGCCGCGCTGGCCTCGCCGACCCGTATCCGCGTCGGCGCCACGCCCGGGCCGATGGCCGAGACCCTGGAAGCGGCCAAGCCGGTCGCCGCCAAGCGCGGGCTGGACATCGAGGTGGTCGAATTCTCCGACTATGTCGTGCCCAATGCGGCGCTGGATGCCGGAGAAATCGAGGCCAACGCCTTCCAGAACCAGCCTTATCTCGACAACCAGATCGCCGACCGCGGCTACAAGATCGTCGGCATCGCCCCGATCATCAATTCACGCCTGGGCGTCTATTCGCGCAGGCACAAGGCCTGGAGCGAGGTGCCGGACGGCGCCACCATCGCCATCCAGAACGATCCGACCAATGGCGGCCGCACGCTCCTCCTGCTGCGCGACAAGGGCGTGATCTCGCTCCGGGACGGCGTCGGCTACAAGCCGATCGTGCCCGATATCACCGCCAATCCCAAGCAGTTGCGCTTCCTGGAGGTCGATGCCGCCCAGACGCCGCGCTCCCTCGACGATGTCGATGCCGCGGCCGTCAATGCCAATTACGCCGTCACGGCCGGCCTCGACCCGACCAGGCAAGCCCTGCTGCTGGAGGACCTCAAGCCGCAATACACCAATCTGATTGCGGTACGCGCGGCGGACAAGGACCAGCCCTGGGTGCCCATCCTGGCCGAGGCCTATCGCTCGCCCGAGGTCCGGGCCTTCGTGCTGGACAAATACAAGGGCGCCTATGTACCGACCTGGTAAGACACCGACATCACGGGGGGCGTCGCCGGGCGCCTCCGCGGACCGAACGCGAGCGCTCAAAAGGGCACGAAGTCGCCCACCATGTCATTGCGGGCGAACCATGGCGTCTGCCGCCCATCCGTGGCCTTGATCACGCTGCCCTTGACGCCGGCATAGAGTTCGGAGGCCTCTATTGCGCCATTGCTGTTGAGGTCGGTGGCCTTGTTCGCCATCGCCTTGACCAGAGCGTCGGTGAAGACGCCGCCGCCCTGGCTGGGCATTTCCTCCGATAATTCTCGTCCCTTCGCCGCGGAGAAGATCACGATGCCGGAGGGCACCTTGTCGATGAGCGCGCTTGCCGTACTGTCGCTGGTGGCGAAGAAGCCGGTGCCGGCGCTGCCACTATGGCAACTGTCGAGGAAGACGGCGATGCGCGACTTCGCCTTTGCCAGCTCAGCGGCAAGATCGCTCCAGCGCAAGGCCGTACCGGCGATATCGGCCAGTCGTGTCTGGCTCGTCGCGAGATAATATTGACCGTCGGGCGTCTGGATGCCGTGCCCCGCCACGAACAGCAGGATGGTGTCGCCCGGTTCGCCGGCGGCGATTGCCACGCGCAGCTTGGCGAGGATGGCTTCTCGCGAAGCCTGCTCATCCGTCAGCAGGGCCTGCGAGACGATATCCACGCTGTCGCCGGCCTTGGTTGCGATCGCCGCGTGGAAGCGCCCGGCATCACTTGCCGCCAGTTCGAGCTGGCTGATGCCGGGGTCCTCATATTTGTCGACGCCGACGCTGATGAGGTGAACACGCCGCCGCCCGGTTCCGGGCTGGCCCGCATCGAAGGTCGCAGCCTGGCTGTAGAGACCCGACTTGCCCTTGGCCACGACGGCGATCCAGCGCGCACCGGCCAGGCGCGGCACATCGACGGAAGCCGATCTTGCGCCCGCCGCCACCGCGATCTCGTCCGTGAACTGACCATCCTGATAGATGCGCAACGCTGCAACCTCGCCTTCGGTGACGGCAATTTCCGCCGTCACGCGCGGAGAGGGAGTCGGCTTCACCGCAATCACCGGAGGGAAGCGATCAATCGCGACGTCTGGAAGCGTCCTGCCGGTGAGCACTTCCTTGAGCAGGCCCGCCTTATGGAGGACGCCACGGTATTGCTGCAGCGTGTATTGGCCTTGCCTTCCCGGCAGCTTGAGTGAAACGAAGCTGGCGCCTTCCATGGTGGCGTCGAATTGGCCCGTGGGGGCCCATACCACCACCTCGTCATCGACCACACGGCCATAGAGTATGACGGGCTTCTGCACGGACTGGCTGGTGAATTTGCCGTCGGCGCTCTTCTGGCTGCGGCTGAGGTCCAGGATCTGGAAGCCGCCATCTCGATCGATCTTGGTGAGGGTCTTGAGATCGTTCGATAGGGAGATACGCTCCATCACGTCGGGCGATGGCAGGCGGATCAGCGAATGCAGAAGTTTGCGCGTCTGCAAGTCATAGACCGCCGCCGCAAAGCTCTCCCTGGACCAGATGACCAGATAACGTTCGAAGAAGAGTGTTCCGGAGATGCCGCAGGCGCCGATGCGGGTCGGGCACCAGGTAGCGGGACTGTCGGGATCCTCGTTGGTTCCGGCGATCAGGTCGAAGACTTCTCCCGGTTCGCGAGAATCATGCATGAAGCGTTGCGCATCGAGAAAACCGCCATTGCCGCCATTGCAGCTACCGCCGAAGAAGGTCAGCTTATAACGCGGCGTCGAGAGCTGCTCGACGATCGGGGTGAAGGCATCGATGGTTATGGTGCCATCGGCCTCTTTGTCGGCCGATCCGCAGTTTTCACTGCTCGCCGCCACCTGGATTTTGTTGTCCCCGACGAACTGCCAGATATCGGGCTTGCGCGAGTTCTTCAGGACGGCATTCGCTGGCAACGTCGCCAGATTGCTTCCCGTATTGATTTCCAGGCCGAAATCGAGCAGGCGCCGCTCGAGCTTGGAAAGCTGGGCCTCGTCGGGCAGGAAGACGCGGCCTATTCCCCTCGTCGCGACAGCGATGGGATCGCTGGATACCGGGTCGGCTGCCGGCATGCCCGAGGCGAGGATGGGCTGCACCAGGAATTGATGCAGGGCCGCATTCGCCTTCACGGCCGGGGCGTCCGTTTGGTAGGAACGGTCGCCCAGCACGGTGAACTTCAGGCCATCAATGAAGTCCCACCGTTTGGGGATCGCCAAGGCGACCGTCTGATAGGGCGCCGCAAAGGCATTGATCGAGCTGTGATAGACCATGGGCCTGCCGTCGCCGGACGTCTCGACGGCGTTGTTGGGCTTGTTGCGAATGTCCCGGAACGTCGCCGTTCCCGTCATCAGCCGGGCATATGCATCGGCCACTGTGTCGAACGCCCGGGTCCCGCGCCCCAGCACCAGATTATTCTCCAGATCGATCTTTACGGCCGAACTCTCCACACCGGGGCATGCGGCCCGGCAACCGTCTCCCACTTGAATGTCTGGATCCGTTTCGCTGAGGGGATAGAGGACGTTGATGAAGCCGCGCCCGCTTGCGCCGATGACGAGGAAGCTGTCCCGGTCGTCCCAGGCGAGGTCCCAACTGCCGGTCCATAATTTTTGAACAAACTTGCCGTCGACGGCATCGTAGAGGCTGAACTGCTCTTCAGCCGTCGCGGTTACGAAGCGCCCCGTCGGTGAAAAGCGCGGCTCCTTCCCGACTTGCTCCGACAGCTGGCTCCCACTGGCGACATCGATCAATCGCCAGCGTGGACCGACAATGTCAATCCGGCGTGTCCCGTCAGGCGACAGGATGCTCTGATCGGGTTTCCTGAGTTCGAAACGATCGGAAATCACGATTTCGGGTGTTCCGGCACTCACCGCCAGATCGATCGACCTCGGCGAGTCATCGGCAAGCTCGCCGCATTGCGCAAAACCGGTGATGGCGGCCGTGAGATGAAGGGTTCCTGCCTGAAGCGGCCTGACATCGAGGCTGCCGCTGCGCGCCGTATCCCCGATGTGCAAGGGAATGACGATACGCGTCAATTCCTTGAATTGTCGAAGGCGGAACGGGGCTATGGCATCGGGCGCAAGCACATAGAATCCCTTGCCATTCACCCGGACAGGCGCATCGGCGGCGATCATGAGATAGGTCGGAGCACGGCCCTGCTGCGGGCCGACCGACCAGGAAAGCGTCTTGATGTCCCCGGCTCGAACGGCGGTGCCGCCGATCGCCGTCACGGAGAGGCGACTTCTCAGCTCGGCAAGCAACGGCAACGCGGCGTCGCAGCTCTGGTTGGCCTCACCGAGCAGCGTATGGGATCGCTTGCCCTCGGCGGACGCTGCGGGCGGCCTGCCCTGCACGCGAGCATCGGGTTTGTCGGATTGCGTGGTGACCGTCGGTTCTGCCAGCGGCTTTACCGCGTCCGGCCATTTATCGGCATACCAGTCTCCCGGGTCGACATCGCTGCGTACCGCGCCCGGAGCCAGGCGCACCGGGATGATGGCATGCGAGGGACAGCCGGCCTGCACGCCGCAGGTTACGAACTCGGTAAAATAGGCGCGTGCCTCCTGCCCGCTTTCCCGACTGACGGCATAGACATGATAGTCGCCGGCCGCCACCGTCAGCCGATAGCCGGCTGGCCGCCCCTTGCGCTTCAGCCTGATGCGCCCGCCGGTACAAGTTTCCTTTGTGGTCGCAAGATTGACGGCGCAGACTTTGAGGTCGTCCGGCAATCCCTCCCCGGGATAGGACAGTTGGCCCTCGATGGTGGCAGGCAACGCGGCGTCGATGCGCGAGAGCCCTCGCGGGCTGGGAGCCGCATCGGGGCCGGCCACCGCCCGCGAACAAAGGGCCGTGCCCAGACACAGCCACGCAACAAAGAAGACAGCCCGCATGCCCCAAACCCGCCCTTCCGAGACACCGCCACGGCAAGAACCTTAATGTGCCGGTGGTGAATATCCATTCGGCTTTTGGGGGTAGCTCCGCCCCCAAGGGAGGTAGCCTGCTACGTCCTTCTTCCTTCACGATTCACGAATATGGGGAACAGTGGTGTTCGCTCCGCCGGCGGCAGAAGCGTTGGGGATTTGCCCCTTACTCCCTGTCCTGCAGGCCGTAGCTCTTGAAGCCCTCGACCACCTGGGCAATCTCGCCGTCGGGCAGGATGTTCGCGCCACCGATCTGCAGCGCATGGTAATATTGCTTGGCCAGGGTTTCGAGTTCATGGGCGAGCCACATCGCCTTGTCCAGGCTGGAGCCGACCGCGATCATGCCGTGATTGGCGAGCAGGCAACCATTGCGGCCTTCCAGCGCCTCGAGGGCGAAACGCGACAATTCCTCGGAGCCGTAGCGGGCATAGGGCGCGCAGCGTATGTCGGGCCCGCCAAAGGCGGCGATCATGTAGTGGATGGCCGGGATCGGCTTATGGGCGATGGCGAGGATGGTGGACCAGGTGGCATGGGTATGCACCACAGCGCCGGCATCCGGGCGGCCCCTGAGGATGTCGAAATGGAAACGCCATTCCACCGACGGCTTCAGCGGTCCCTGCCAGGCGCCGTACTCGCCCTCGAAGGGCATGGCGGCGATCATGTCCGGTTCCATCTCGTGATAGGGGACGGCCGAGGGGGTGATCAGCATGCGGTCGCCGAAGCGGGCCGAAATATTGCCGGAGGTGCCTTGGTTGAGGCCGTTGGCGTTCATCCAGCGGCATTTGTCGATGATGGCGCGGCGCAGGCCGAGTTCGTCTGGGCTCATGGTGGGTCTTCCGGATTCGAGGCTGTGCCATCGATGCGGAAGAAGGGCCCGGGGTGGCAAGCCCAAATTGTCGAATGAGCGATATTGAGCGCAGAGAGCCGCCGTGCCGATCTTCTCGGCCCATCGCGCGATGGGGCGGGATCGGCATTCCCGCAAACGAAGCGCCGACGGGGAGGACCTCGAGCCTGGTCATGACCCCGGTGATCCAGGGGTCGCACTCGCGGCGACTTGCGCTGTCTGGATGCCCGGGACAAGCCCGGGCACGACAAGGGTAGAGTTTTTTCCCGGTTCCGGTGCGAGGTCCGTGCCGGGGCTCCGAAGACCGGCGCACCAGTCCGCGCTCCCGGCAAAGGGGCGTCCTGGCGGGTCTGACGACCCGCCCCCGAATCCGATCAGCGGCGACGCATATTGCCACCGCCGCGCTGCGGCGGACGGGGGCCGGACGAAGCACGCTCGTCCTTGTGGCGGAAGATGATGCGTCCCTTGTCGAGGTCGTAGGGCGACATCTCGACGGTGACGCGGTCGCCTTCGATGGTCTTGATGCGATTCTTCTTCATCTTGCCGGCCGTATAGGCGATCATCTCGTGGCCATTGTCGAGCTTCACGCGGAAACGGGCGTCCGGCAACACTTCGGAAACCTCGCCTTCAAATTCCATCAGTTCTTCTTTTGCCATGTGCAGGTCCTATTGAGGGAATGAAAAGGCCGCGCCCTTAGGCGGCGCGACGCTGATTGTTGCGGCCACCCGGACGGCGCGAACGCCCCGAACGCGGCTGGCCCGAATGGGATTTTTCCTGCTGCCCGCTGTTGCGGGGCTTGCCGTTCGGCTTGCCCTGATGCGGGTGACGGGGACCACGCTCGCCGTGCTTCTGATCGGCTTCGAGCCCCTGCACCGGAGCGGCCACCATCAGCGGCTTCTTGGTGAGGCGCTCGATCGCCTTGAGCTCGTCGCGCTCATTGGGATCGCAGAAGGAATAGGCGATGCCGCTGCGTCCGGCGCGGGCGGTGCGGCCGATGCGGTGCACATAGCTTTCCGCATCCACCGGCATCTCGAAATTGACGACATGGGTGATGTCGTCGACATCGATGCCGCGGGCGGCGATATCGGTGGCGACCAGGATGCGCGTGGCGCCGGAGCGGAAATCCTCCAGGGCCTTCTGGCGCGCATTCTGCGACTTGTTGCCATGGATCGCCGCCGAGGGGATGCCGGCCTTGTCGAGATGGCCCGAGACGCGGTTGGCGCCATGCTTGGTCCGCGTGAAGACGATGACGCGGCTCATCGCCGGATCGTTGAGCAGATGGAGCAGCAGCGAACGCTTCACCGAGGCCGGCACGTGGTAGACATGCTGGTCGATCTTGTCGACCGTCACCACTTCCGGCGTCACTTCCACATGCACGGGCTCGAGCAGGATTTCCTCGCCGAGCTTCTTGATCGCCTTCGGCATGGTGGCCGAGAACAGGAGGGACTGGCGCTCCAGCGGCGTCTCGTCGACGATCTTGAGCACGTCGCGCGAGAAGCCCATGTCGAGCATGCGATCGGCCTCGTCGAGCACCAGGATCTCCACCTTGTCGAGGCGGACCTTGCGCTGCTGCTGCAGGTCGAGCAGGCGGCCGGGCGTGGCGACCAGAATGTCGACGCCGTCGGACAATGCCTTGACCTGCGGCCCCTGGCTGACGCCCCCGAAGATCACAGCGGTGCGGAAGCCCATATGCACGCCATAGGTGCGGAAGCTCTCGTCGATCTGAATGGCGAGTTCTCGCGTCGGCGCCAGGATGAGGGCGCGCACGCCCTTAGGGCCGGCGCCGTGGCGCGACTTCGACAGGCGCTGCAGGATCGGCAGCGCGAAGGCCGCGGTCTTGCCCGTGCCGGTCTGAGCCAGGCCCATCATGTCGCGCCCTTCGAGAAGGGCGGGAATGGCCTTGTGCTGGATCGGGGTGGGATTTTTGTAGTCGGCGGCGTCAAGCGCACGCAAAAGCGGCTCGGCCAAGCCGAGCGACGCAAAAGTTACTTCGGAAGTCACATCAAATCCTTCATGCCACGCTCGTCGATCGGACGGCAGCGCGGCCACCGTCCGGGTCCGCGATCACAGCCCGTCACCCGCCGCAATGGCATGATGAGACGGTACGGCGATATCGCGACCCACGCGCGGATGGGAGCAGCGGAATGTTAGTGGGGACGGCCGGGAGGTGAGGCGCTGCTTCTCAACGAGCAAAAAACCAGCGCGCCGCGCGAACCCCCGAGCGGTCGATACAGCCGGTTGCTGCGCTTTTTGCAGCGCAAAGTCAAGGAAAAAGCAAAGCACACCGGATGGATTGCGGAATATCGACCTCTCGGCACCACCGTCGGGAAGGCGACTTCGGTACTAACGCAACGTCATGGACATTCCCTAACGTTGCTGCTCATATGCCGGCAGATTCTCTCGAGCGTGACTCGGGATTCGTGCGGCGGATGAAGAGGCCTCGCCGCAGTCCCGGCAGGTTCTGCCGAGGTGCAAAGGCGTTCCGTCAGCATGTCCGAATCCGAAACCATGTCGCCCGATGACAGCCCGGCGAGGCCCGGCGAGCAAGACCTTGACAGGGCTATTGCCGAATTCAGCAGGGCAATCGAACGCAAGCCCCACGCCATCGACGCCATTTACGAGCGGGCTCTTGCCTATCACCACAAACGGGCCTTTCCCGAGGCGATCGCCGATTATGACAGGGTGATCGCGTTGGACCCCGGCCATGCCGACGCCCTCTTCAAGCGCAGCATCGTCCACCGCCAGCTCGGCGCCTTCGACAAGGCCACCGCCGATTTCGACCGGGCCATACAAATCCTGTGGCGCCGGCAGGCGTTTTCATCCGCGAACGAGTCCTGATGCCCGGGTCGCGATGTTTGACTCACGCGTCAATGCGAGGGTAGCGAAGCAATCCAGGAGCGAAGGCCACCGCTTCTAGAAGCCCTGGATTGCTTCGCTACCCTCGCAATGACGGGCTCGGTCGGGCTTAGCATCGATGGCGTTGGCATGACCGGCCAACCTTCTTGCCTGTCGCTGCGCCAGATTAACATTTTGTCATCCAAGCTTCACGAACCCCGCCTAAGGGTCGCCAGACCATGGAAACACGGGGGTGTTTGGAGATGACGGACCTTACTTCGGGCCACAGGAGCGGCCATCCGCTCGACAGGCCGAGTTCTCTTGGCAACCTGCCCAATATCGTGATCGCCCTGATCCTGCTCGGGGGCCTGGGCTATGTCTGCTACGCACTGGTCGCCGATCTCACCGGCGCGGTGGCCGTGCCCTGGATCCTGCTCGGCCTGGCCCTGCTGATCGCCCTCGGCTTCGAATTCGTCAACGGCTTCCACGATACCGCCAATGCGGTGGCGACGGTGATCTACACCCACTCGCTGCCGGCCGAATTCGCGGTGATCTGGTCGGGCGTCTTCAACTTCCTCGGCGTGCTCACGGCGAGCGGTGCGGTGGCTTTCGGCATCATCTCGCTGCTGCCTGTGGAGTTGATCATGCAGGTCGGTTCGAGCGCGGGCCTGGCCATGGTGTTCGCGCTTCTGATCGCCGCCATCGTCTGGAACCTCGGCACCTGGTATTTCGGCCTGCCGGCCTCGAGCTCGCACACCATGGTCGGCTCGATCATCGGTGTCGGCCTCGCCAACCAGTTCCTAGCGCCGGCCGGCTCCGCCACCAGCGGCGTCGACTGGTCCCAGGCCAAGAATATCGGCCTGTCGCTGCTGATCTCGCCCCTGTTCGGCTTCTTCCTGGCCGGCGCCCTGCTGCTCCTGATGAAGGTCGTGGTGCGCAATAAGGCCCTTTATGTCGAGCCGAAGGGCAACAACCCGCCGCCGCTGTGGATCCGCGGCCTGCTGATCCTGACCTGCACGCTGGTCAGCTTCTTCCACGGCTCCAATGACGGCCAGAAAGGCATGGGCCTGATCATGCTGATCCTGATCGGCGTGGTGCCCACCGCCTTCGCCCTCAACCGCACGCCCGACATCAACTATCTCGAAACCTACAAGGCTGCTTCGACCGCAGCCGGTTCGGTCCTGGGCAACTACGTCAAGCCGGGCGTGACGGTCGCCCCCGCCGATGCCAAGGCCAAGGTCGCCGAGGCGGTGCGCACGCGCAACTGGAGCGACGAGACGACGCCGGCCCTGAAGATCTTCATCGAGCAGACCACATCCCAGCTCTCGCCCTACGGCTCGGCCGCGGCGGTGCCTGCCGGGCTGGTCTCGAACACCCGCAACGACATGTATCTGATCGGCGAGGCCCTCAAGCTGATCGACTCCAAGAAGCTGCTGCCGGTGTCGGACGCTGACCTGAAGACGATCAAGACCTATCACGTAGCCACCGACAACACGACCAAGTTCATCCCGACCTGGGTGAAGGTCGCCATCGCCCTGGCCCTCGGCCTCGGCACCATGGTGGGATGGAAGCGCATCGTGGTGACGGTCGGCGAGAAGATCGGCAAGACCCATCTCACCTATGGCCAGGGGGCCTCGGCCGAGATCGTGGCCGCGGCGACGATCGGCGCCGCCGACTATCTCGGCCTGCCCGTCTCCACCACCCATGTGCTGTCGTCCGGTGTCGCCGGCACCATGGCGGCCAACGGCACGGGGCTGCAGATGTCGACGGTGCGCAACTTGATCATGGCCTGGGTGCTCACCCTCCCGGCCTCGATGGCCCTGTCCTTCGCGCTCTTCGTGGTGCTGCGCCAGATCATCTGAAGCAGCGCATCCTGGTCGCTGGAATGGCCGCCTCCGGGCGGCCATTCCTTTAGGCTATATCTGAACCGTCACGCCGCCCCTCACCCTGTCCAGTGGATAGATGGGTAACACTTTGAACCGGATACATGGGTTACAGTCTCCCCGTAAGAACGGGGCGAGGGAGACTTCGGTGTTTCGCCTTATTCTGCAGACGCAACATCTCGCACCAAGGCGTGACATGGGACCCCCTCTCCCCGCCTCTTGCGGGGAGAGGGTAAGGGTAAGGGGCGGCTCGGCCAGGGCCGGACTTATCCATCGGCTTGATCTAGATTCCCGCCATCGCCGCCCGGAAGGCGCGGACGATGTCCGCCCTGGTGCGGCGTCGTCCGCCCACCGCAAAGCCGAGGCGGACGGCATCGGCGCTCCATGGCTCCCCTTCCGCCGAACAGGAGCTGTGCACCTCGGTGACGGGAAGCGCCGCCAGCAGCGCGGCGATATTGGCCGGCGTCAATCCCGAGCCCGGCATGATGCCGATGCGGCCCCGGGCCGCCCGGTGCAGGCGCACCAATTCGTCCAGCCCGGCGGGAGCGCCGGCCGATCCTCCCGAAGTAAGGATGCGTTCGAAGCCGAGCGCGATGGCCGTCTCCAGCGCCGCCTGCCGGTCCGGCACCAGATCGAAGGCGCGATGCAGCGTGGTGCCGAGCCCCTCGGTATGCGGATGCAGGCGCGACAGCAACGCTTCGTCGAGCCGACCACCGGGCAGGGATGCCCCCAGCACCACGCCGGCCAGCCCTGCTCCGCCCGCCGCCTCGATATCGGCCAGCATGATCTCGCCCTCCCGGGGCGAGAAAACGAAGTCGCCGGCCCTCGGCCGGATCATGGCATAGACCGGGATCGGTGCCTGGGCAGCCAGGCGCATCAGGCCCGATGACGGCGTCAACCCGCCGAGTTCGAGCGCCGAGCACAGTTCGATGCGGTCGGCGCCGCCCTCGATCGCGGCTTCGAGGCTGTCGGCGTCGGCAACGCAGATTTCGAGCAAGGCCGTCACGAGCGTTCTCCCTGATGGGCCAGGAGGGCCGCGCCGATCAGCCCGGGCTCCGGCGCGAGGGTCGAAGGTACCACCAGCGGCGCCGAGGATCGTCGCAGGATGCGATGGCGCACCGCCTCGTCCAGCCTTGCGATCAGTTCCGGCACGCTGGCGAGGCCGCCCCCGACCGGCACGATGTCGGCACCGACGATATTGATCGCAAGGGCGAGGGGTGAGGCGACGAGATCGACCTGGCAGGCCACGGTGCGGGCCGCCGCCGCATCGCCGGCCCGCCAGGCCGCGATGATCTCGGTGCTCTCGCACGCATCCCCGGTGAGATGGCGGTGCAGCCTTTCGAGGCCGCGCGCGCCGCCGACCGTGTCGACACAGCCCTTCTGGCCGCAGCCGCAGGCAAAGCGCGGGATCGCGACCGGCGGCTCGCCCGCCTCGCTCGCCACCACCGGTCCATGCCCCCATTCGCCGGCGAAACCGCCAGCGCCGGTGAGGATCCGGCCGTCGACGACCAGGCCGCCGCCGATGCCGGTGCCGATGATGATGCCGAAGACGATGCGATGCCCACGCCCGGCGCCCTTCACCGCCTCGGCCAGGGCAAAGCAGTCGGCGTCATTGGCGACGTGCACGGGCACGCCAAGCCGCTCGGCCAGGTCGGGAGCCAGCCGCCGCCCGTCGATGCAGGGAATGTTGGCGCAGGTGATGATTTCGCTGCGTGGATCGACCACACCGGTGATGGACACGGCGATATCATCGCCCGCCCCCGCCCCGCCCTGCCGCCTCAGTTGCGCGAGCGCCTGCACGAAGGCCCCGAAATCGTCGAGCGGCGTCGCAATGCGGGCAAAGGGCCTGACCTCGCCCCGCGGCGTGGCGAGGGCCGCCTTGATGGCGGAGCCTCCGATATCGAAGCAGATCGTCATTGACAGAAGAGACCTTCCAAACCGTTGTTTCCTGTATTAGGCCGTGGCGTCAGGTATGATTTCGCGTTTCCATGGAGCAAAGCGCATTTACACCCTGACGCTGCATTGCTCTAACTCTTTGGTTCGACGTGTCTTTGCGATTCTTGGCGATACGGCCAAATCGCAAAACGCTTTGGAGGAGCAGGCAAGGCCGCATGAGGCGCAAGGCAGCACCGACCATCAGCGACGTGGCCGCGCTCGCCGGCGTCTCCAGGGCCGTCGCCTCGCGCGCACTCTCCGCTTCCAAGCGGCCGGTATCCGACGCCAAGCGCGACCGCGTCCTGGCTGCGGCCGCCGAACTCGGCTATCGCGTCAACCTCCTGGCCCAGAGCCTGACCACCCAGACCGTCAATCTCGTCGCCGTCCTGGTCAACCATATCCACGATCTTTCCGATCTCGACCTGTTCGACCTGCTGCTCGCCGAGATCCAGGCGGGCGGCCGGCAGGTCATCCTGGTGCGGGTCGGCTCCACCGACAAGGTCGAGGAGTTCCTGCGCCAGGGCGTGGCCTATCATGTCGATGCCGCCCTGGTGTTCTCCGATTTCGCCGACGCGGCGACGGTGAGGCGCATGTTCCGCTCCGACCTGGTGATCATGCTCAATGGCCGCCACGATCATCGCTCGCCCGCCATCATTCCGGACGAAGCCGTCGGCATCGGCCAGGCGGTCGCGGATGCCGCTGCCAAGGGCGTCAAATGCGCCAGCCTCGTCACGGGCCGGGCGAGTTCTCTGGTGGAGCAGGCACGCATCGGCCTTTTTCATCGCGCCTTCGAAAGCCATGGCATCGCGCTGCTGCAAACCCTGCAGGGCGACTATTCCTATCGTTCCGGCCATGCTTTGGCAGCCAGCCTGCTCGAGGGCGAGCGCCCGGATGCGGTATTCTGCACGTCCGACGCCATGGCGATGGGCATCCTCGACGTCTTCAGGGCGGACTTTTCCCGCAACCGGCCGAGCCGTTTCCGTCTCTATGGCTTCGACAATCTCTCCCTGCTCGACTTCGAGGCCTATCCGATCTCCTCGATCGGCTACGACAAGGCGGCCTATGTCGCCCGCATGCTGCGCCTGCTCAACGAACCTCCCGCCGGCGGGGGCACCTTCGAGCCGGAACTGGTGCCGACCCGCTACGTGCCGCGCCTGACGGGGTGATGGCCGCCCCCTCACCAGAGCGGGGTCAGCTTGGGCGGGTTGGCCTTCTCCCCCCACCACTTCTTGTAATTGGCCTCATAGGCGCCGGACTGGATGTAGTCGGAGACGAACATATCGAGCCAGCGCACGAATTCGGGATCGCCCTTGGCCACCGCGATGCCGATGGGATCGTTGGAATAGAGCCCCGGCAGGGTGACGAGCGAGGGGTTCTTGGTGGCGAGATAGTCGAGCAGGGACGAATCCTCGATCGCCGCGTCCACGCGCTTTTGCTGGAGCTGCAGCACGCCATCGGGGGCGAACTGGTCGACATAGACGAGATTGGCGGTCGGCACCGCCTTCTTGAGGAAGCTCTCGCCGGTGGTGCCGCGCCCCACTACCACCGACTTGCCGCCGAGATCCTCCAGCTTGGTAATGCCCGCATCGGCCTGCACCAGGATACGCAGGCCCGCCCGGTTATAGGGGATGGAGAAGTTCACCGTCTTGGCCCGCTCCAGCGTGGCCGAGGTGTTGGCGACCACAATGTCGAGCTGCCCGGAGACCAGCATCGAGATGCGGGCATCGCCGGAAACGTCGGTGAACTCCACGGGCACGCCGAGCTTTTCGGCGAGAAGGTTGGCGACGTCGACATCATAGCCCACCGGATTGTTCTGGGCGTCGCGGAAACCGATCGGCTCGCCTCCCAGCGAGACGCCGATCCGCACGCTGCCGCGCGAACGGATGTCGTCGAGCTTGCCGGCGAGTACCGGCAGGGCGGCGCAGGCGGCGATCGCCAGGCCCAGTACTACAGGCAGGATCTTCTTCATGATTGTGCACTCCCCTCTGTCAGATCGTTCTCGCCGGCCGGAGCTCGGGCTCCGCCATGGTATCGTCCCACAGCCAGTAGCGGATCTCGCCCTCGCAGCGGAAATTGACCACCTCGTGGTGTCCCTCGGCATCGGCCGCGTGGATCACCACGCCGCCGAGAAAGCCTTCGGCGAGCTCGGCCAGTTCCTCCACGGCGAGATCGACGGCCTCGCGCAGCGAGCGGCCGAGCTTGAGCGCGAGCACGATGGTGCGCGCGGTGGCGCAGCGCATGGTCATCTCGCCGGTATGGGTGCAGACGGCGGCGCCGTAACGGCTGTCGGCATAGAAGCCGGCGCCGGGAATGGGGCTATCGCCGAGGCGGCCCGGATATTTCCAGGCCCAGCCCGAGGTGGACGTCGCCGTATGGATGCCGCGCCGGTGGTCGGCGCTGAGAAAGACCGTGGTGTCCCTCACTCGTTCAGGGTCGGTGATCGCGCGCGACAGGGGCGCGAGCGGTATGTCGGGAAAACGGGCCAGTTGCTCGGCATCGAGCTCGGCTTCGAGGCGTTCGCGCCAGACACGCCTGGAATCCTCGATCAGCACCTCATCGACGGAGAAACCGATTTCACTGGCAAAGCGCCGGGCGCCCGTGCCCGTCAGCATGACATGGGGCAGGCGTTGCATCACGGCCTGGGCCAGGGCGGCGACCGGGATGGTGTCAGGCACGGCGCCGACCGAACCGATTTCCCTCGTCGTGCCGTTCATCACGGCGGCATCGCATTCCATCGCGCCCAGCATATTGGGCCAGCCGCCATAGCCGACGCTGCGCACGCGCGGCTCGGCTTCGACGCGGCCGATGCCGGCGACCATGGCATCGAGGCTGTCGGCGCCCGCCCGCAGCATCTCGACCGTCAGCGGGAATCCGGGCCAGGCTTCGGCATTGGCGAGCAGCAACATTTCAGGGCCTAATCTTTCCGCATTTTTGAAAGGAATTGCGCGATGCGCGGATGGTCGCGCCCGACTTCGGGGGCGAAGAAGGCTTCCGTCGGCAGATCGACCAGCAGCCTGCCATGTTCGAGGAAGACGATACGGTTCGAGATACGCCGGGCGAACTCCACCTCATGGGTGACGAACAGCATGGTGGTGCCGGTGCGGGCGAGCCTGGCCAGAATGGCCAGGACCTCGGCGGTCATTTCCGGATCGAGCGCGCTCGTCACCTCGTCGAGCAGGAGATAGCGTGGGTTCATGGCAAGCGCCCGGCAGATGCCGACGCGCTGGCGCTGGCCGCCGGAAAGCTGGGCCGGATAGGCACTTGCCTTGTCGCCCATGCCGACCTGCTCCAACAGCACGACGGCACGGTGCTCTGCTTCCGCCCGCGGCTGGCGCAGCACCTCCAACGGCGCCAGCGTGATGTTCTGCAACACGGTCAGATGCGGATAGAGATTGAAAAGCTGGAACACGGTGGCCGAGCGCTTGCGCGCCTCGGCAAGGTCGCGCGATTTCGATACGTCGAAATCGTCGATGGTGATGCGGCCGGCGTCGAGCTTCTCCAGCCCGTTGATGCAGCGGATCAGGGTGGACTTGCCCGAACCGGACGAGCCGAGCACGGAGACGACCTGCCCGGGCTCGATGGCAAGGTCCAGGCCGTCAAGCACACGGTGCGAGCCGAAATCCTTGCAGACTTTCTCGACTTTCAGCATGTAGGGCGTGTCATCCATTATGGTTTCGGGCTAGACGGGAGCGATTTTGGCCGAGTGGAAGAAGCGTGAGGACGCAAGCCTTTCGGCTTGCTACGATACGCGACGCGCCAATCGGCCAAAATCGCCCCGCCGCCGGAGGCGGTGAGGTGAAAAATGGCCATCTGCGGCGTCGCTTCGCTTGCCAAGACACAAGTCTTGGCAGCGCTTGCTCCTCCCATCTCGCCATTTTTGACCTCATCTCGCTCCAAACCATAATGGATGACACGCCCTAGATACCTCTCCAGGCGCTATGGGCCCTGAGCCTCGTCTCGTAGCGCGCCCCCAGCCAGGCGACCGTCTTGGCCGCCGCGTAGTAGAAGAGGCCGACCACAGTCCACACCACGAAGGGCTTGAGGGTGCGCAGGTTGAGGATGTTGCCGACCTTGGTCAGGTCCATCACGCCGATCACCGAAATCAGCGAGGTGACCTGGAGCTGGTTGACCAGGAGCCCGGTCAGCGGCCCGATGGCGAAGGCCGTGGCCTGGGGCGTGACGATATGCTTGAGCACCTGCCAGCGGGTGAGGCCGAACACCCTGGCGGCCTCGAGCTGGTCGCGCCCGACGGCGTCGATGGCGGCGGTGGCGATCACATAGACGAAGGCCGCGGTATTGCCTGTCAGGGTTATCGATGCCGCCGTGACGGGCGTGACGTTGATCTTCAGGAAGGCCGGCACGCCGAAAAACACCAGGAAGAGCTGCACCAGCACGGGGGAGTTCTTCAGCAGCTCGGTCACGGCCGTCAGCACCGGGTTCAATCCGGGCAGACGATAAAAGCGCAGCCCGGCCAGCAGAGCGCCGAGCGCGAGCCCGGCCAGCGTGGTGCCGACGAACAGGCCGAGGGAGACGCCGAGCCCCTGCGCCAGCAGCACCAGATCATAAGGCGTGAACTCGGTGTAGCGCATCAGCGGACCGCCTCCATCATGTCGCGGTTGAGGCGCCGATGGATGAGGCCGATGGCGAGCGAGATGAGATAGGTCATCGCTGCATAGACGACCAGCAGGGCAGCATAGACCTCGAAGGGACGGAAGGTATTGGAGGCCACGATCTTGGCCGCGCCGGTGAGCTCGTTCAGCGTGATGACCGAGAGGATCGAAGAGGTCAGGACCAGGTTGACGAACACCGAGCCGAGCGGCCGGATCGAGGTGCGCAGGGCGATCGGCATGACGATGCGGGTGAAGATGGTGCGCTTCGACAGGCCGCTCACCTCCGCCGCCTCGAGAATGCCGGTGTCGATGGCGAGAATCCCGGAGCGGATCACGTCTGAGGCGAAGGCGCCGCCGGCGATGGACAGCGCGATCACGCCGGTGGCGAAGGCATTGAGATAGATGCCGATCTCGGGCAGACCGTAATAGAAGAAGAAGAGCTGCACGATGAAGGGGACGTTGCGGAAGAGGTCCACATAGACGAAGGCGACGCGCCGCAACCAGAGCGAGGCCGACGTACGCGCGATCGCCACCAGCGCCCCGCAGACCAGACTGCCGGCCAGGGCGAGGACGCAGGCCTCCAGCGTCAGCAGCGCCCCTTGGGCGAGGAAGCCGACATAGGGCGTGAGGATGGCGAGATCGAAGCGCATGCTCGCTTCTTTGCTGAGTGAAACCGGTTTCACTTTCGATTACGAACCCGGTAGTGTCAAGCCGCCGGGCCGGTACCCGCACGCCGAAGTCGAGGCTGAAACGGAAATTCCGATGCAAGGGCCCCTCATCGGGATCGCAGGCATCTGCCCGCTTCTGCAACGGCATGGGTCCGGGAAAGAGAGATGCCCGCAAGGATGCCTGCGATCCCAAAGGCTGTCTCTCCGCGGCCATGGCGAAATGCCCGACTGACTCGGCCCCGTTCCCCGGAAGCGCGGGCGCCCTGCCCGCGCTTCCGGACTGAAACTCAGCGGGCGGCTTCCCAGCCCTTGTAGTTCGCCAGATTCTCGCTGGTGATCAGCACGGGGTCGAGCAGGATCACGTTCGGATCCGGCTTCTTGCCCTCGATGATGCCCGCCCCCAGCTCCAGCGCCTTGCCGGCCATCGCGTAGGGATCCTGCGACGCCGAAGCCTTGATCATCGAGGTGCCGCTCTTCAGCTGGACCTCGATATCCGGCGCGCCGTCGACGCTGGTGATGATGAACTCGTTGCGGTTGAGCTGCTTGGCGGCCAGTTCGACGCCGATGGCGGTCGGATCGTTGATCGCGAAGACGGCATCGACCTTCTGGAAGCGGGTGAGCAGGCTCTGCGCCACGGCAAGGCCCCCGTCACGCGAGCCCTTGGCGTCCTGGTCGTCGGACAGAACCTTGATGTCGGGGCTCTTGGCGAACACCTCCTTGCAGCCCTTGACGCGATCGGTCACCGAGGAGACCTGCGGCCCGTTGACGATGAGGACATTGCCTTTGCCCTTGAGCCGGTCGACGATGTACTGGCAGGCTTCGGAGCCCGCCTTGACGTTGTCGGTCATCACGGTGACGTCGGCGCCGGCCGCGGCGACGTCGAAAGCCGCCACCACGATGCCGGCAGCCTGTGCCTTCTTCACGGCCGGCAGGATCGCCTGCGGATCGACGGCGTTGAGCATGATGACGTTCACGCCGGCGGCGATGAAATTGTCGATCTGGGTGAACTGCTTGTTGAGATCGTAGTCGGAGGAGACCGACGTCACCTCGACGCTGGGGTTGATGGCCTTGGCCTTGTCGGTGATGCCCTTGATCGTGGCGACGAAGAAGGGATTGCCGAGCGAACCGACCGAAATACCGACTTTCTTCAAGCTCTGGGCCGATGCCGGGCCGGCAAGCCCCAGCGCCAGGGTCATGGCGACCCCCGTCAACGCGGCGCCTGCAATGCGACGTGAAAACTTCATATGGCTCTCCTCTGGAAACCCTTCCTCCCCCTGCGGCCTCTGGGCCGTCAGGAAGGCAAAAGGTCCGGGAGCGCCGATCCAAAGTCAAGCGAGCAGGCTGGCTTGACGGCGAAATAATCCGACAAATTCAGATTGATGACGGCGGGCCTGCGAGTCCTCCGGATGCACGGGCATCGTGCCGTTCTCGGCAAGGCGGTTTTGGCGACGGAGGAGGAACCGTCAAGATGCCCATAGGCGCTAACTTTGCACAGAATGCGCAGGATTGGAGTGTCGATCTTCAGATCGACATTCTTGCAGATGATACTTTCGCAAGAAAAATATCACGGAAGGAAGATGTCGATCTGAAGATCGACACTCCGCGTTTCGGGCGCTTCAGCCTGCAAAGCTAGCGCCTATTGGCAAGATGCCGTGCCCCGGGACCTGCCGCCCCTGCCTACTTCACCTGATATTCCACCCGGCGGTCGAAGGAATAGAGGTCGTCGCGGCTGTATTTGGAGCGGTCGTCGGCGGCGAAGGGGTCGCGGGCACCGCGGCCCTCCACCCGGATCACCAGGGTCAGGCCCCGGCGGCGCAGGGCGTCCGCCACGGTTTGGGCACGGGCGCGCGACAGGCTCATATTGTATTGGGGATCGCCGCGCTCGTCAGTATGGCCGGTCAGGATCACCGAGTCGGCGCTCTGCGTCTTGAGGAAGTTGAACAGATCGTCCACCGCCTTGTCGCCGTCCTCGGTCAGCACCGCCTCATTGGTGTTGAAGCGGATCGGCACCGGCACGGACACCGCGGTGAAATTGCGGAAGGTCGGCACCATCACGCCTTCGGCCTGGCCGCGCACGCCGCGCGAGGAAATATAGTTCGGCGCCAGCGACTTGGCCTGATAGGCGCGCTTGGCCAGATATTCCTCGATCTCGCGCGGCGGCGCCTTGGGCACGTCCTTGACATTGCGGATGTCGTTGATGGCCGCCTCATAGGCTTCCACCGCTGCCGGATAGTCCTTGGCATCGTATTTCACGTCGCCCAGCGCCATCGCCACTTGCCAGGGCCGGGCGATCGCCGCCGCGCTGGCGACGGCCTGCGGGCTATAGCCCCCGCCGGCCTGTTCGCCGCCGAGCAGGACGGCGAGCGCGATCGAGCGGCGTGCCTTTGCGACATAGGTGCTGTCGCAGGTCGTGTCCTTGGCGATGGCATCGGCCAGCGCCGGCAGGGTATCCGCCTTGCCGGCCCCGATCGCCGCCTTCACCTGGGCATCCAGGCTGGCGCAATCGGCCAGGGCCGCGCCTGCCGACGCCAGGCCGATGACGGTGGCGGCAGCAAGCTTCAGGAGGAAGGAGACGCCCATACTCACCTCCCTCATCGCACCGGGATCACGATGGCCGTGGAGGCGACCGACTGCTTGGCGGCGTCGGGAGCGCCAGGGGCCACCTTGTTGCCCGTCGCCTGCGCGATCTTGGCGAACTGGGCCTGTTTGCGGCTGTCATTGTCGAGGCCGGAGGCTTCCTGGCGGTCCTCATTGGCTTCGAC
Source organism: Labrys sp. LIt4 (assembly GCF_017813775.1). NCBI lineage: Bacteria > Pseudomonadati > Pseudomonadota > Alphaproteobacteria > Hyphomicrobiales > Xanthobacteraceae > Labrys > Labrys sp. LIt4. The sequence goes on along the minus strand of NZ_JAGIPY010000019.1, from coordinate 58,584 downwards.
GACGATCTGGCGGGTCAGGCCCTGCTCGAAATTGGGGATCGAGGCAAAGCTGTTGGCCACCGGATCGACAGTCGTACCGGCGATGCTGCGCGTCGCATTGCCCACGCGGCAGACCGCCACCACCTTCTCCTGGCCGGGATCGCGCAGCTTGAAGGCGAATTTCGAGCCGGAACCGCCGAGCACCACCCGCTCTCCCGCCCGGACCGCATTCTCGGTCTGGAACTTGTTGGGGAAGATGATGGTGCCGGTGCCCATCTTGTCGACATTCACCACGAAGAGGTTGCAGTCGCGGGTGGAGACCACCTGCAGCACCGCCTTGTCGCCGATATTGTAGGCGCTCTTGTCCGAGGTCAGCTGCAGGTCGAAGGAACCGCCGGAGGCGGGCTTGTCGATCGGCGGCGCCACGGCCTGGGCGCCTTCGAGCTTGGAGGTGTCGAGCACGCGGTCCTCGGTGGCACCTTCCACGAATTTCGCGAAGAGCTGCTCGAACTGGTCGCGCGGCACGATCCCCTGCTCCAGGCGGCGCATCAGAGCGATGGCCTCAGGGCCGGCATCGATGAAGCGCTGCTTGAACTCTTCCGGCGGATAGCCGTATTCGGCCGCCGCGCGGCGCAGCGACAGGTCGTCCTCATAACGCTTGAACAGGGCGTTGGTCATCTCCACGCCCGCCAGCTTCAGCGTCGGGTCGAGGCCGGCCCGTTTCATCGCCGAATTGAAGCGCTGGAAGTCGTCCTCGATGATCGCATCCATCTTGGCGTTGTCGGGATAGAGCGAGGCGACGGTGTCGCGGATGTCCTTGGAGAAGGAACGGTCGGCGGTCACCGCCTTGCGCACCTCGTCCTTGGCCTTGCGCATGCCCTGATCATGGCAGCCCATGCAGGAAATGCCGTTGGTCACCGAAAGGTCGCGCCGCGAAGGATCGCGCACGATCTGGGTCGGTCCCTTGTCGAGGCGGGTACCGTCGGACTTGTTGAGATAGTAGCCCTGGAAGCCGTTGGGCAGGGAGAAGATGCTCTCGCCGCCGTCATGATGGAAGCCGTTGGCGATACCGTCCTGCTCCGGGCCAAGCGGGTGCAGGAACAGGCTCTGCCTGCCCTTCGAGCCGGCGAAGTCATAGGAGGTCCAGAAATAGCCGGTGCTGATCGGATGGCGCTCGATCAGGCGGTTGTTCTGCGACACACCCGACTTCTGGAAGCCGGCACGCTGAGCGATGAACTTGGCAATGTTGTCCGCCATCGGCACGCCGAGCTTGTCGGTCAGGCCGGGGAAGTCGTTGGGCAGCTGCAGCAGCGTGTCGTAGAGCGGAGGCTGGGACGCGGCGAAGGTGAACCAGTCGCCGCGGACATAGGGCAGTTCGGTGTTGGTCTGCTGGGCGATGAAGTCGTAGGCCCGCACATCCGGCTTGGCGGCATAGGGATAGTTGGCGAGCACCGTGTTCCAGTCGCTCTCCTGCCAGCCGAGATCCTCGAGATTGATCCCCACGATCGTCTTGGCCTCGTCGACGGTGGCGAGCTTGATCACGTCGGAGCGGCGGCCGAGCCCGTTGATCAACTTGACCAGGCCCTGGCGATAGACGTTCATCGCCTCGTCGCTGGCGCAGGCATTGTAGAGATTGGTCAGCGTGAAATAGCGCATGCCGCGCACGCGGTGATCGTCCTGCTTCTGCAGATCGGCCGAGATCGCAGCGACGATGTCTTCGGACGTGACGAATTTGCGCCCGGTGCAGGCGGCGGCTTCCTGATCGCCGGTTGCCTTGATCCAGGTGCGCAACGCCTCGATATCGGCCGTCGTGACCTCCGGCTTCGTGGTGTCGAACTCGTAGTTCACGTCATAGGGCATCTCCTTGTTGAGCACCTGCTGGAACAGCTTGGAGCCCTCGGGATTGCCGGCCTGGACGAGGTGCGGATCGGCGGCAATCTCGTCCAGATGCAGGATATTGCCGAAATTCTTGGCCGGCTTCTCCCGGTTGAGCATGCCGTTCTGGTGGCAGCGCGAGCAATGCTTGTCCAGGACGTCGAAGGCCGCCTTGGCCACCGGATCGCTCGGCACCTTGACGTCGGCCGGAATGCCGGCAGCAGAGGCGGGCGCAGGCGTAGGTGCAGGCGCTGCCGGGGCGGGAGCCGCCGCCGGAGTCGGCGCCGGCTCTGGAGCCGGGGCGGCGGCAGGCGCGGGAGGTGCCGCGGCAGGTGCAGGCGCGGGAGATGCTGCCGGAGCGGCGGCGGGCGCAGGAGCCGGCGCCGGAGTTGCGGCAGGAGCCGCTGCCGGCTCGGGCTCGGCTTCCACGATCGGAGCAGCCGGTGCCGGCGCGGGCTTGGACGCCTCGGCTGCGGCCGCGGCCGGCGCAGGAGCGGCAGCCGGAGCCTCGGCCTGTGCCGGAGGGGCGGGCTTGGCCGTTGCCGGCGTTTCGGCAGGCGCGGGAGCGGGGCTATTCTGGGTGCTGGTCTGGGCAAATGCCTGCGAGGTCGAGGCCGCCAGCCCCACCGTCAGTAGGGCGCCCGCGACCATCAGGCCGGCGATGCGCAAGGGATTGCGGTAAAACATGACGGTCTCCTCACGGGACGATGTGACGGGACGGAGCGGCGAGGCCGCGCCATCCGAGTTGCTTGTTGGCCTTGGCGCCTGCGGCCAGGCGGCATGAACGGGGCAGCTCAATGCCGTCGACGGAACTTCTCGACGGTTTCGCGAACATGGTTGCTGCCATCGGACCGGCGGTAAAGTCGTTCTGGCTGCAGGTCATGGCGAGTTCCTCACGGCACGATTTCATAACGCATGGTCGCGACGGAGCGTCCGACCGCCTTGGCATTGGCCTTGACACCGTCCGCATTGGCGGGCCTGGCGAGGCTGTCGGCAAGTTCGGGCAGGACCGAGCCGTTGACCTCGTCCTGCGGGATCACATCGATCTTGCGCGTGACGAAGCCTTTCGACAGTTTCAGAGGATCGACCGCAACCAGCGCCAGGACTGTACCTTTTGTCACAGAGGTCGCATCGAAGCGCATGCCGTAGCTGGCATCGGGCACCATGATCGGGCTGCCGGCGCGAATGCGGCCATCCTTGCCATGGGCGGCGGCGATCGCATTGGGAAAGAGCTGCACCACCTCGCCCTCGTCGGAGACCGAGAGCAGGATCAGGAAGCCGTCCTGCGACGAGGTCACCTTGAAGCGCATGTCCCTGGTGCCCAAACGCACCGGCGAAGGGGGGAACTGCTCCACGGTAACGCTGTCGGACAATCTGGCGCCCAAGAGATCGAGGATCTTGTCCGCCGTCGGCTTGCCCTGGTTGAGCGCCTCGCCACTGCCTGTCTTGTCGGCCGCGACCTTGAGGGCGGCCCCCTCCCCCGACAGCATCGGCGTCAGGCCCATCTCGCAACGGTCGCGATGGCGCCCGCAATAGGCGGATGACTGCGCCCGCACATAGTCGAGCAGTTCCTGGTTCGAGACGGTGCCGTTGCCATTGGTGTCGGCCAGCCCCTTCTCGATGCCGTCGGCGAAGGCGGTGGTGAAGACGCCGCGATAGGCAGGCGCGGCTTCCTCGTCGACCAGGGCGGTCTGGGCGGGCGAAACCGCCTGCCACTTGACGAAATCCAGGCCCGCCGGCTCGGGCACCGCCACCGGCTCCTCCCCGAGAGCGGGCTCGACCACGATCGAACGGGTGGAGCCGTCGAGTTGCGGCGAGCGGGCCGCCGGGTTGGCCCCGCCGCTGGCCTCCACGCTGATCGCCCGCGTCACCGTGCCGGCATGGCTGGAATCGATCACCTCCGTGATCCGGCGGCCGGCCAGCCGGCCGAGCTGCCGGTCGATCTCGTTGCGGCTCAGCGCATTGCCGAAACCGCCCGGCTTGGCGGCGGCATCGAACGGCAGGAGGATGTCCTCACGCCCGCTACCGGTCTTGGCGGACTGGCCCTGGCCGGCGAAATAGAAGAACACCCGCTCTCCCGGCTTGCTGCGGCCGAGCCAGTCCCGCAGTCCCGCGAGGATCGCCGTGCCGGTGGCCTGATCGTCGACGAGGAGTTGGATATCGTCCTTGCCATAACCAAGCGTACCCGTCAGCAGCCCCTGCATGCGCAGGGCATCGGCGCGGGCGCCGCCTCCGAGCTCGGCCGAAAGCCTGCTGTCCCGGTAGCTATCGATGCCGACGATCAGGGCCTTGTCGGCCAGGGCCTGACCGGCGGTCATCAGGGCCGCCAAGCATACGATGATCTGGCACACGGCGATCGGGCCCGCGGCGATCTGAAAGTGTCGCATGAAGCGCATCATGGCGTCCCCGCGCTGGTGAAGACATTGGCGATGCCGACCGTGACCGACTGACCGCTCAGGGCGTTCTTCAGCGTGTCGGGCAGATCCTGGGCGGCCTGCGGCCTCGACAATTTCTGCAGGGCGGTATGGAGCTGGTCCAGCGGCTGGTCGGACAGGACGGCGACCAGGTGCTCGGCGCCGAAAGGCGGATCGCGCACCTGCAGCGGCAGGGTGAAGGGCTTGCCGCTCCAATCCTCGTCGCGCTCGGCCTGGGAGGTCGGATAGAGGAATTCGACCTTGCCGTTGGGCGGCAGGTTGAACAGCGTCATGAAACGGTGGCTGGAGGCGGCGAGGCCCACCGTCAGCTTTTCACCGCGATTGAAGGTACGCGAACCGCCCGCCACTTCGAAAGGCTGGATCGAACCGCCGGCCATGGCCTGCAGGAAGGCGATCGCCCGCCATTTGGCGACGATGCCGCCGAGCCCCGAAGGCTGCACGCCCTCGGCCACCACGCCGGCCACGCGCTTTTCCACGGTGCCGGCCGCCGCATCATAGACGAGGTCGGCGCCGGCCTCGTCATCCACCAGCGTCGCACCGGGGGGAGCATCGGGGAGGCTGCCATTGCGCACGGCAAGCGCGAGCTTGGTATTCGTCGCGGCCTGCTCGGCAACGGCGATCGCCTTCACGATGTCGTCCTGGCTCCCCTTCGGGCCGGCCGCGACGGAGCGGAAGACGGGAATGTCGCGGCTGATGTCGGGGAAGGATTGCGAGACCTGCTGGCTCTGCGTCGCCTGCAGCACGAAAGCGCGCACGAAGGCAACGAGTTCCTTCTCGGTGGTCGTCCCGTCCCCATCGGCATCGGCCTTGCCCTCCACCGCGCGCGAGAAAGCATAGGACAAGGCGCCGCGCGGCTGGCCGTCGATCGCCACCTCCGGCACCAGCTTGTCGTCGGAAACCCCCGCCAGGAAGGTGAAGGGATCGTTGGCGGCGATCTTGGTGGAGACGTCGGGCACGGGCGGGGCGAATTCCAGCAATTCCTCGCGCGAGATCTTGGCCTGCGGCGTCGCCCGGTAGGTCAGGCTCAGGCTGACCGAACGATACATCGTGCCGGAGTTGCAGGCGTCGATGACGACGACGGGGTAGACCTGCTTGGCCGCCGCCTGCTTGAGCAGCACCGCCATTTCCTTGTCGACGATACGGTTGAGGCCGCCCGGCAGCTTGGGGGCGAAGTCCGTCATCACCAGGATGTTGTTCAAGCCGTCCGGCGAATCGGGATCGTTCGGCTTGCCCGGTTCGCGCGAGCCATGGCCGGCATAGGTGAAGTAGAACGTGTCGCCGGGCTGGGCCTGGTCCATCAACTCCTTCCAGGCGGCGAGGATATTGGGCTTGGTCGCCTGCTTGTCGGTGAGCAGGGTCAGCTTCTTGACGCCGGCCTTGGTCAGGGCCTGGGCAATGTCCTTGGCGTCGTTGACGGCCCCGTGCAGGGAATTGATCGGCGCTTCATAGGCATCGATCCCCACCACCAGCGCATAGGAATCGGCGGCCAGCGCCGGTGAGGCGAGAGCGAGCCCCGCCCCGGTCAGAACCGCCCTGATCGACGTCAGAATTCTCGGCGCTCGCACCACGTATCGTCCCTGCCTGCAACAAAGCGCGCTTATGAGAAAACGCCGCTTGGTTCTTACCTCTTTGTTTTGACGCGCCCTGCGTGATTCCATCGGGACAGGGGCGCCCCGCCCCGAGAAACCTGCTTGGAGCTTAGCCCGATCAATCGATCGGATCACGCTCCAAGCCCTTGTTTCGACGCATAATCTTGTCCAGGAAGCCGTGCGGCTTCTTGGGATTATGTTCTAGGGCTTCTTCGGCGCCTTGCCCGGGATCGCCGGCAGCGTCACCAGAAAGGCAGCCATCGCCTTGCGGTCGTCGTCACTGAGATGGCCCGTATTCTGGATCACCTCCGCCATGCTGCCACCGGCCGAATCATAGTCAGGCGTAAAGCCATCCTTCAGGAAACTCGCGATCTGCGCCTCGGTCCAGCTGCCGATGCCGTCGGCATGGGGGGTGATGTTGGGCACCCAGCCCTTGCCTTCCGGATCGGGCCCGCCCGAAAACCGTTTATCCGCTTCAATACCGCCAAAGGCGTTGCGCGGGCTGTGACATTCGGAACAGTGGCCGGGACCGAGCACCAGATAGGCGCCGCGATTCCATTCGGCGCTCTTGGACGCATCGGGCTTGAAGGGCTTGTCGTCGAAGAACAGGAACTTCCAGCCGCCGAGCAGACGGCGGATGTTGAAGGGAAAGCCGATCGCATGCGGCTTGTCGACGGTATCGACCGCCGGCAGCGTCTTCATATAGGCATAGAGATCGCGCACATCCTCCAGCTTCATATGGGCATAGGAGGTGTAGGGCAGGGCCGGATAGAGATGCTCGCCCTCGCGCCCGACGCCGCGCTGCAGCGCATTGACGAATTCGAGTTCGCTCCAGGCGCCGATGCCTTGTTTGGCATCGGGGGAAATATTGGGGGCGTAGAACGTGCCGAAGGGCGAGCCCAGGGCCAGGCCGCCGCCGAGCTTGAGCCGATCCTCCTGGCCGGGGGACTTATGGCAGGAGACGCAACCGCCGATATTGAAGATGGTCTCGCCATTGGCGAGGTCCGGCTTGTAATCCGCCGAGAGGGCGGAGGCCGGCAAGGGCGAGGGTTGCGTGACGAACCAGAACACGCCCAGCCCGATCAGGCCAAGCACCACCAACCCACCGAGTATTCGGTTCAGTGACATCCGGGAAAGCCCCCTTTTCCGGCTTGAACGCCATTGTCCAGGCCTGTCTCGCCCGACAGCCGCCGCACCGGTTTTATTCCCGGCGCGTGCCCGTCCGTAGGTTTCCCGGCCCTTATCGTTTTTTGACCCGGGCGTCCCGCCCCCGGAGCGTTTTGTAATTTGAACGACCGGTTCAAATTACAAAACGCTCCGGATGTCCCGGGTCATCGAGGCATCGCGCGGCGCGGCGGGACCCGCCAGGCGCCGCGCAGACGCCTTCAAAACGACATTACCGGGACGAGCCCGGCAATGTCAGCTTGAGATCAAGTCTGGGTGAAGCATCCCCGGCAGGTCTGCTCGAACCTCAGTTCTTCTTGATGCGGTAGGTGCCGTGGCAGGCGTTGCAGTTGGAGGCAACCGTGCCGAAAGCCTTGGCGAAGCTGGCCTGGTCGGCCGCGGCGAGGGCGGCGGTTGCATCGGTGCCGAGCTTGGCGGCCGCGGCCTTGAAGCCGGCCTGGTCTTCCCAGATCTTCGGCGCAGCCGTGGTCGGATCGGTGCCGCCGGTCTTGCTGTCATCCGGGAAGAGCGTGGGCAGCTTGGCCGAGTCGTCGACATAGACCTGCAGCAGGGCCTTGACCTTGGCCGCGTCGAACGGCGTCTCGCCCTTGGCGACCGCCGCCAGTTCCTTGGTGTTCTTGGCCATGGTCTTCATCAAGGCCTGCCGATCCTCGATCGGGCCGGCGAAAGCCGAGGCGGCGCCGGCGGCAACCAGAGCGGCGGCAATAACGAAACGTTTCATACAGTTCTCCCTCACATGGGCAAAACGACGCGGTGGCAAATAGCACCTCGTTTTTGTTTCAATCGCAAGTGGGTAGCTTTGAATTATTTCAAATCATACGGCGGATTTTGCGCTTGACCTTCGCGGATGTCATGGTCGCGTCATGCCGCGAGATGAATGCCGGCAGCGGGACGGACTTCCCTGGCGCCCGACAATTGGCCGGTACCGTCGATCAAAAAAGTATCACTCTTGACGCCGAAGGCTGGTAGCTAGCGCCGCCGCGTTGCAGTAGGCTCCCTGGTACCGGGCAAACCTCAACAAGAAGCCAAGCCCGGTCGGCCTGGTATGTGGGAGGCGAGAACGATGGAGCCACAGCTCGAACTGGTGCAGATTCACAGCGGCGAATCCTTCATCGTCTGGGCGCATGGCTACCCCTTCCGCACGGTTCGCTGGCATTTTCATCCCGAATACGAGATTCACCTGATCACCGATACGACGGGGCATTATTTCGTCGGCGATTTCATCGGCGACTTCGCCCCCGGCAATCTGGTGATGACGGGTCCCAACCTGCCGCACAACTGGATCAGCGACGTCCCGGAGGGCACCACCATCCCCCGCCGCTGCATCGTGCTGCAATTCACTCAGACCTTCATCGAATCCTGCATCGGCGTCTTCCCGGAACTCGAGGCGGTGGCCGCCCTGCTCGACGAGAGCCGGCGCGGCCTGCTGTTCCGGGCTGCGACTGGCGAGACCGCCCGCAGGATCATGACGGCGCTTCTCAACGCCCATGGCGCCGAGCGCATCGCCCTGTTCGTGCAGTTGCTCGGCCTGCTCACCGCCGACAAGGGCCGCAAGAATCTCACCAGCGCGGGCTATCTGCCCGACCCCTCGGCCTATATGTCCGGCGGCATGAACCGGGCGCTCGCCTATGTCGGCGAACATCTCGACGGCAATATGAGCGAGAGCGCCATCGCCGCCATTGCCGGCATGACGCCGGGCGGCTTCTCGCGTGCCTTCAAGCGCCATACCGGCATGACCTTCGTGCACTATGTCAATCGCATGCGCATCAATCTGGCCTGCCAGCTGCTGATGAGCGAGAAGAGCCCGGTGACCGACATCTGCTTCCGGATCGGCTTCAACAATCTGTCGAATTTCAACCGGCACTTCGCCCTGCAGAAAGGCATGTCGCCGAGCCGCTTCCGCGCCCTGTTCAACGAAAACCGCACCGCCAATTTCGCGGCGTGACGGCGGCTTCGTCGCCCGGAGCTCCGCAACAAACACAATCGATATCCAGCACAGAGGAACGCCATGCCCGCCAGCAATTCGAGAATGACGGCCATCGTCTGCCACGGTCCCGAGGACTACCGGGTCGAGGAGGTCGGCCGCCCGGTGGCCGGCCAGAACGAACTGGTCGTGAAGATCGGGGCCTGCGGCATCTGCGCCAGCGACTGCAAATGCTGGTCGGGCGCCGCCATGTTCTGGGGCGGCAAGAATCCCTATGTGAAGCCGCCCGTCATTCCGGGGCATGAATTCTTCGGTTATGTCGAGGAACTGGGGCCGGGGGCGGCCGAGCATTTCGGCGTGAAGGCCGGCGACATGGTGATCGCCGAGCAGATCGTGCCCTGCGACCGCTGCCGCTATTGCCGCTCGGGCAGCTACTGGATGTGCGAGGTGCACAACATCTTCGGCTTCCAGCGCGAGGTCGCCGATGGCGGCATGAGCGAATATATGAAGTTCCCGTCCACGGCGCGCGTGCACAAGATCCCGGCGGAAATGCCGCTGGCCGATGCCGCGGTGATCGAGCCCTTGTCCTGCGCCATCCACACGGTGCAGCGCGGCGACATCCAGCTCGCCGACGTGGTGGTGATCGCCGGCGCCGGCCCGCTCGGCCTGCTGATGACGCAGGTCGCCCGGCTGAAGACGCCCAAGAAGCTGGTGGTGGTCGACCTGATGGAAGACCGGCTGGAACTCGCCCGGGGCTTCGGGGCCGACGTCACCATCAACCCCAAGACGCAGGACGTCGACGAGGTCTTGCGCTCCCTCACCGACGGCTATGGCTGCGACGTCTATATCGAGACCACCGGCCATCCCAGCGGCGTCACCCAGGGCCTGCAGATCATCCGCAAGCTCGGGCGCTTCGTGGAATTTTCGGTGTTCGGCAAGGAAACCTCGGCGGACTGGTCGATCATCGGCGACCGCAAGGAGCTCGATATCCGCGGCGCCCATCTCGGCCCCTATTGCTATCCGATCGCCATCGACCTGCTGACGCGCGGGCTGGTGACATCGAAGGGCATCGTCACCCATCAATACGACCTGGCCGACTGGGACGAGGCGCTCAAGCTCGCCAACTCGACCGACTCGATCAAGGTGCTGCTGACGCCGGGATACCGCCGTTAGGCTCTGACAGCGACACTTCCCGCTCGGCGGCATCCACCCTTCCGCCCGGCGGGTCAAAGCATCGGCAGGGATCGTCCCCCGTCTTCTCTCCCAAGCAGAGGGACGAACCCTGCCCGAGGGCCGGTGCTTCTTGCGTCCCGGCGCGCCGGCCCTCATATCTTGCCGAAACGGGCACCTGTTTCGCCCCCGGATCCGCATGAACTATCTCGCCCATCTCCTGCTCTCGCCGCCCGATGCGGCGTTCAGGGTCGGCAATCTCCTGCCCGACCTGCTGCGGCTGCCGCAGCTCGAACAGTTCGAGGGCCGTTATCGCGACGGCATCGAGCTGCATCGGCGCATCGACGCCTTCACCGATGCCCATCCCCTCACGCGGCACAGCCGCCAACGTCTCTGGCCGACCTTCCGGCGCTTTTCCGGCGTCATCGTCGACGTCGTCTACGACCACTGCCTGATCCAGCGCTGGGAGCGCTATCACCGGCAGCCCCTGCCGATATTCCTGGCCGAGGTGCGGGCCTCCTTGCCTGCCACGCGCGCCGACCTGCCGGACAAGGCCTATCGGCGTATCGATTCCCTCACGCAATGGCTCGGCGACTACGAGACGATGGAAGGCGTCAGCACCGCCATGACCCATCTTGGCAAGCGCTTGCGCCGGCCGGTGGAATTCGTCGGGCTCCAGACTGTGCTGGAACAGCAGCAGCAGGGATTTCTCGAGGATTTCGACGCCTTCTTCCCCGATCTCCTCGCCATGGCCGAGAGCGCCATGAATGGCGGCGCTCAAAAGTAATCTAATTGTAATGATGCCTTAGAGCCTCGTTAACATCTGTGCCCAAACATTGTCACGCGGGGGCAAGAACGAGGAATTCATGCAAACATGACTCAACTATCGATTTTCGCACTGGTCATTTTCGCTCTTTCGACCACAGGTGTACTTGCGTCATCGCCAAAATCTCTAGGTGTATTCGGCAAATGGAGCACGTGGTCCTATACTGATAACTCGGGGAACCACTGTTTTATCTATTCTAGCCCGATCAGCAAAGAGCCCGCATCGCTCAATCATGGCGATGTTTCCTTCTTCATTCGTGCCGCCAGGCAGACGGAGGCCCGCAGCGAGGCGAGCCTGCAGACCGGCTATGCCCTTGCCGGCAATGCCGACATCCTGGTCAATGTGGGAGCTCAGCCCTTCCACATGATCTCATCCGGCAATGGCGCCTGGCTGCGGCGGTCGGGCACGCGGGAGACGGAATTCCTCGCCGCCCTCAAGCAGGAGCGCACCATGACCGTCGACGCGGTCTCGGGCCGGGGCAACAAGACCCATTACGTCTTTTCGCTCGATGGCGTGACCAAGGCGATGGCCCGCCTGCGCCAGGCCTGCCCCTAAGGGGTAATGCTGGATCTTCGAATTCGCACGGCCTTTGTCATAGCCTGGCTCGACCCGGCTATGACAACAGTCGGGCCCGCCGGTCTTTCGGGGTCGCCAAAGACAATCCGATCATCGTTAACGGCCGCAGGAGCTCCCGTAAGGAAAGATTCACTATCCGCACGATAGTCTGAGGCCCTGTAAGTGTCTCCTGTTGCGTTTGAGTGATTTCATGACCTCCTCCTGGCTTTCCTTTTCGTTCCAGAACCGGGAGACTTCATCCCGCCGCGCTTCTTCGCGAATTGGAAGTTCGAGAACGGGATGGTCCGGCGCCCCGCTGCGCGGTCTGGTCGCCATTCGGCGCCTGGGTGCTCTGACCTCCGCCCTCGTCGTCGCCTTCACCCTCCCGGCTTTCGCCAACGAGGAGCCCAACTATTCCCCGCGCACCTATGAGCTGACACTCAGGGCGATCTCCGCCTATGAGGAGATCGCCGACAATGGCGGCTGGCAGGCCCTGCCGCCGGCGGCCGCCGGCCTGAGGATCGGCGCCAGGGGCAAGTTCGCCAAGGCCCTGCGCGACCGGCTGACCGCCACCCGCGACCTCGATCCGTCCCTGCCCGCCAGCAGCGAGTTCGACCAGGCCACGCAGGATGCGCTCAAGCGCTTCCAGGCCCGGCACGGCCTGAGCGAGACCGGCTCGGTCGGCCGCCTGACCATGCTGGCGCTCAACGTACCGGTGGAGCAGCGGCTGCGCGAGCTCGACGCCTCCGCCAACCGCCTGGCTGCCCTCAAATTCAAGTTCGGCGAGCGCTACATCGTCTCCAACATTCCCGCCGCCGCCCTGGAGGCGGTCGACAATGGCGTGGTGGCGCGCACCTACACCACTGTGGTCGGCCGTCCCGACCGCGCCTCGCCGACCCTGCAGACCAAGGTCGTCGCCATCAACATCCTGCCCTACTGGAACGCGCCGCAGTCGATCTTCAAGGCCGACATCATGCCCAAGCTCCAGAAGGATCCGGGCTATCTGAAGGCCAACCATATCCGGCTCTATCGCGGCCGCCAGGAGATCGATCCGGCCACCGTGGACTGGAGCAAGGCGCGTGCTTCCGATTTCCTCGCCAAGCAGGATCCCGGCGTGTGGAACTCGCTCGGCTTCCTGCGCATCGACATGCCCAACTCCGACGCCGTCTACATGCACGACACCTCCCATCGCGAGCTCTTCCGCAACGATGTGCGCTTCCAGTCCTCGGGCTGCATCCGCGTCGCCGGCGCGCAGGATCTCGCCGCCTGGATCATGGAGGGCTCCGAATGGAGCGGCCAGGCCATCCAGGACCAGATCGATTCCGGCGAGCCCAAGACCATCAAGCCGGCCAAGCCGATTCCCGTGGCCTGGGTCTATCTGACCGGCTGGGGCGGCCCCGACGGCAGCGTGCAGTTCCGCCCGGACGTCTACAATTTCGACACGCCGGCCGATCAGCTCGTGGCCAAGGACGCCAACGCCCAGCCCACTCCGGTGGATCGCACCGGCTCGGTGCCGGTGGCGCCACCGAAGGCGGCCAGCCCGGCGACGCCCAAACCCATTTCCGCCAAACCCGCGTCGGTGCCTGCCGCCCCGGCGAGGCCGGCCGCCGTCAAGCCCGTGAGCGCCAAGATCGCGAGCGTGAAGGCGCCTGCCAGCAGGACGGTGACGGTCAAGACCATTCCCGTCTCGATCAGCCTGCCGGCGGACTGATCGCCCCCCTGCCTCACCGCCCTTCCGCGCGACGCCCCCGCTCCGATGGCGGGGCGTTGCGCTTTTCAAGGCATACGGATTTTGGTGGGTGGAATCACCCCTTTCCACGGCGGCGCGCGGAAGCGAGCCATTCGTGCTAAGCTGGCGGTCAAACCGATGGCGGGTGCTGGCCATGTTGGAAGCGGACAAGCTGTTCACGGGCTCCATTCCGGAAAACTACGACCGCTATATGGTGCCGTTGATCTTCGAGCCGTTCGCCGCCGACCTGGCAAGACGGGCCGCCTCCCTGTCGCCCGTCGCAGTCCTCGAAATGGCCGCGGGCACCGGAGCCGTCACCCGCATACTGGCGCCGAAACTGTCTCCCGACGCCCGCTATGCCGTGACCGACCTCAACCAGCCGATGCTCGATTACGCCGCCTCGCGGCAGGCTCCGGACAGCCGCATCAGCTGGCACCGGGCGGATGCCCAGGCATTGCCGTTTGAAGATGCCGCCTTCGATCTCGTCTGCTGCCAGTTCGGCGCGATGTTCTTTCCCGACCGGCCGCAGGCCTATCGCGAAGCAAGGCGGGTCCTCAAACCCGGCGGACATTTCCTGTTCAACGTCTGGGACCGGATCGAGGAGAACATCTTTGCCGATGAGGTGACGAAGGCACTGGCGGAGATGTTCCCGGACGATCCGCCGCGCTTTCTGGCGCGCACGCCGCATGGCTATCACGACACCGGACTGATCCGCAGCGAGTTGGAGGACGCCGGCTTTTCCCGCGTGCTGATCGAGACGAGAGCCGAGCAAAGCCGTGCCCCCTCGCCGCGCCTGCCGGCCGTCGCCTATTGCCAGGGAACCCTGCTTCGTACCGAAATCGAGACCCGGGACGCAGCGAAATTGGAGGCTGCAACCGACCACGCCGCATCCGCGATTGCCGCCAGGCATGGCGATGGCGAGGTGGCCGCCAAGATTCAGGCGCATGTCGTCGTAGCCGCAGTCTAGGGCCCGTCTGGCTCATTTGTCATAGCCGGGCTTGCCCCGCTATCCAGAAGCTCCCGCCCGCCTGCCAGGCGGCTGGATTGCCGGACCAGGTCCGGCAATGACAAAGCCCGTGCACATTCGCGCGATGCCTAAGTGACCGGCACCTGCCGAACACCGGGCACGGTAAACCGGCAAGAACGCACTTGCCGCGCAGGCCAAACTCCTGTTTGGTCCGCCCATGCCCGACCCACGAAATTCCGCTTCCCAGACCCTGCCGCAACTGCTGGTGACGCCCGGCTTCGCCGATTATCGCCTGGTCGATTGCGGTGAAGGCCGCAAGCTCGAACGCTTCGGCAAGCTCCTCGTCGACCGCCCCGAGCCGCAGGCCATGGGCCGGCGCCTGAAACCCGAGGCCTGGGACAAGGCCGACGCCGTCTTCCTCGGCATGAATGCCGAGGATGAGGGTTCGGACGGGCGCTGGAAATTCGCCCGCCGGGCGGTCGAGACCTTCCCGGTCTCCTATCGCGGCGTCGCCTTCCATGGCCGCTTCACGCCCTTCCGCCATCTCGGCTTCTTTCCCGAGCAGGCGCCGCATTGGGATTACATGATCGAGGCGCTGAACGCCCTGAAACGGCCCGCCCGCGTGCTCAACCTGTTCGGCTATACCGGCGTCGCCTCCCTGCTGGCGGCCAAGCATGGCGCGCAGGTCACCCATGTCGACGCCTCCAAGAAATCGATCGGCTTCGCGCGCGAGAACCAGGCCCTGGCCGGCCTCGCCGACGCGCCGATCCGCTGGATCGTCGATGACGCCATGAAGTTCACCGCGCGCGAGCAGCGCCGCGGCTCACACTATGACGTCGTGCTGCTCGATCCGCCCAAATATGGCCGCGGCCCCGGCGGCGAGGTGTGGGATCTGTTCCGCGACCTGCCCAAGATGCTCGACCTCTGCCGGGCCGTGCTCACCGACAAGCCGGCCTTCGTGATCGTCACCGCCTATGCTATCCGCGCCTCCTTCGTGGCGGTGCACGAGCTCACCCGCGAAGTGTTCGGCGATCTCGGCGGCGACATCACCTCCGGCGAACTCGTCGTCTCCGAGGAAAGCTCGGGGCGCCTGCTCTCCACTTCGCTCTATTCGCGCTGGAGTGCCGCATGAGGCCGAAAGCTTCTACCACTCCGCGGCGGACTGTCATCCCCGGCGAGGCCGCAGGCCGAGGGAAGGGGATGACGGTTCCCTTCGAAAGGACGCCGGCATGAAGCCCCGCTTTCAACGCCCGCGCCCGGCAGCGCCTGCCGCGCCCGTCTCCCGCGTCGTGACCAGCCTGACCAATCCGCTGATCAAGGACATCCGCGCGCTCGAGATGCGCAAGGTCCGCCAGGAGGCCGGCCTCTTCATCGCCGAGGGGCTGAAGCTGGTGGCCGACGCCATCGAGGCCGGCTGGCCGATCCGTATCCTGGTGCATCGCTCGGGTGAAGAAAAACCGATGCTCACCCGCGCCATCAGGGCCACCCGGCAGGCCGGCGGCGAGGTGCTGGAGGTCACCGGCGAGATCCTGGAAAAACTGTCCCGCCGCGACAATCCGCAGACGGTGATCGGCGTCTTCGAGCAGCGCTTGGATAAGATCGACAACGTCAAGATCGCGCGCGACCAGATCTGGATCGGGCTCGACCGGGTGCGCGATCCCGGCAATCTCGGCACCATCATCCGTACCGCCGATGCGGTCGGCGCCGAGGGTATCGTGCTGATCGGCGACACCACCGATCCCTTCGGCATCGAGGCCGTCAGGGCCACCATGGGTTCGATCTTCAACCTCCGCCTGGCGACGGCAACGCCGCAGGCCTTCCTCGCCTGGCGCAAGGGCTTCGAGGGCCTCGTGGTCGGCACGCATCTGTCCGGCAGGCATGATTATCGCGAGGTCGCCTATGCCGGCCGCCCCTGCCTCCTGCTGATGGGCAATGAACAGCAGGGCCTGCCCGACGACCTCGCCGGCGCCTGCAGCCATCTCGTCAAGATCCCGATGCGCGGGCAGGCCGATTCGCTCAACCTGGCCGTGGCGACCGGCGTGATGCTGTTCGAGATCGCGCGCGGGCAGCTGAAGCTGGGGTGAGACGGCGTTCATGATCGCCAGGCTACTCACCGTCGCCGGCCGTCTCGTCCTGGTGCTGGCAGCTGCCCTCATCGCTCTATGGGGCACGCTGGCGCTGTGGTATCGGCTGCCCCTTGGGGAGACCGGCCGCTATGCCGTGCCGGCCCTGTGGCTCATCCTCGCCTTCCTGGCCCTGGCCGGCCTCCTTGCGGCACGCTGGCGGCTTGCCCTTCCCTTCGTCCTCGCCGTCGCCGCCCTGCTGATCTGGTGGTCCACCATCCAGCCGACCGGCAAGGGCGACTGGGCGCCCGACGTGGCGCGCCAGTTCACAGCCAGCGTGGAAGGCTCCACGGCGAGGCTGACCAATGTGCGTGATTTCGAGTGGCGCTCGAACAGCGACTTCACGCCGCGCTGGGACGATCGCAGCTACGATCTCGACACCATCACCGGCGTCGACCTGTTCGCCTCCTATTGGGCCGGCCCCGCCATCGCCCACACCATGCTGAGCTTCGGCTTTGCCGACGGGCGCCACCTCGTCTTCTCGGTGGAGGTCCGGCGCAAGCAAGGCGAGGTCTATTCGGCGATCTCCGGCTTCTTCAAGCAGAACGAACTGGTGGTCATCGCCGCCGACGAGCGCGACGTCATCCGCGTGCGTTCCAATGTCAGGGGCGAGGATGTCCAGCTTTTCCGGCTGCGCATCGGTCCGGTCCAGGCCAGGGAGCTGTTCCTCTATCTTGTTTCGGAAGCCAACGCCCTTGCCGCCCAACCCCGCTTCTACAACACGGCGACCACCAACTGCACCACGGTGCCGTTCCACCTCGCCCGGAAACTCGATCCCGGCCTGCCGGTGGACTGGCGCGTGCTCGTCAGCGGCTATCTGCCCGATTATCTCCACGACATCGGCGCCCTGAGCCATCAGGTGCCGCTCAGCGAGCTGCGCCAGCGCGGCCGCATCGACGCGCGCGCCAAGGCCGCCGACAACAGCCCCGACTTTTCCACGCTCATTCGCGTAGACGTCCCGCGGCCTTAGTTTCGCTTCCTATTTCAGCGTCCACACGCTGGTTTTCTTGATCTCCAGATCCTCGAGATCGCGCGAGACCGGCACCTGATAGGTCGCCAGCAGGCTCAGTTCGTCCTTGGGCAGATAGGTCCGGCCGGGATCGCCCACCAGGATGGCGGCGCCGCGCTCGCGCCAACCCTTGAGCCAGGCCAGCATTTCCGCCGAGATCTCGCGATCGTAGAAGATGTCGCCCGCCAGGACGACGTCGACGGGACAATCGAAGCAGCCGAGCATGTTCTCGCCCGAGAGCTCGATCGCCACGCCGTTGAGATCGGCGTTGAGTCGGATAGCCTCCACGGCGAAGGCGTCGATATCGGCGGCAAGGACCTGCGCCGCCCCCGCCTTCATGGCCGCGATCGCCACCAGGCCCGATCCCGAGGCGAAGTCGAGCACGCGGCGGCCGGCGACATGCTCGGGATGGTCGAGGATATAGCGCGCCAGGGCCTGGCCGCCGGCCCAGGCGAAGGCCCAGAAGGGCGGCGGCAATCCCATCTCACCGAGCTCTTCCTCGGTCTTGAGCCAGAGCGGCGTGACCTCGTCGGCGAGATAAAGGCTGATCTCCGGCGCATGCGGCACCGGCAGCGGGCGCGTATTGGCGGCGATGAAGGCTCTGCGGTCTCCAATCGTATCTTTACGATTGCCGATCACAGGCGCAACTGGCGCTCATAGAGGTCGGGCAGATCGTTTTCGAGCAGCACGACGTCCCCGGCCTTCAGGTTGCCGCCCATCCAGGCCTGCGCCGCGGCGAAGCTGGCGCATTCCACCACCTGGCCGTCGGGTTTCGCCGCCTTGTAGGCGTCGATGAAATCGCGGATGCGATCGGGCGCCACGGCCAGCAGGATGTCGACGGTCTCGCCGGCCTTGGTGCCGATCTTGCGGTGCTCCTCGGCATGGGCCGCGCCGAGTTCGACCATGCCCGGCGTCACCAGGATGCGCCGGCCCTCGCCCGAGACCAGCAGGGGCAGGATCTCCAGGGCCGAGGCAAAACCCGCCGGATTGGAATTATAGGCATCGTCGACGATGACGGTGCCGTCGGCCTGGCGCTTCACCTCGAGGCGATGGCTGATCTGCGGCGTCGAGCGCATGGCGATCTCGGCCGTCTCGGCGTCGATGCCCATGGCCAGCGCGGTGACGAAGGCAATCGCCATGTTGCTGCCGTGATGCAGGCCGTAGAGCGGGGCGGAGAGCTGGTAGTCCTTGCCGAGATAGGTGAGCGAAACCTTGAGCCCGTCCTTTTCCTGCGTGACGGCGTTGATGCGGGCCTCGCTGCCCTCGCCATTGCCGACCAGCACCATCGAGGCGCGGTGGGCATCGGTGAAGTCGCGGGCGTCCTTGAAGGCGAGCACGGCATCGTTGATGATCGCCTTGCCGCCCCGCGCGATCGCCGCGGTGGGCAACTCGAACTTGGTCTTGGCCACGGTATCGAGCGACTTGAAGCGCTCGTAATGCGCCGCGCCGACCGCCGTCACCACCGCGATGTCGGGCGGGGCGAGACGGCAGAGGCGTTCGATCGAGCCCGGCCCATAGGCGCCCATCTCCACCACGAAATGGCGGTGATAGGGTTCCAGGCGCTCGCGCACGATGCGGGCGATGCCCATCGGCGTGTTGACCGAGCCGGGCGTGATCAGCGCCGAGCCGGCGCTTTCGAGCAGGTGGCCGAGGATGTGCTTGGTCGAGGTCTTGCCATAGGAGCCGGTGACGCCGACGACCACCGGGGACAGGCGCTTTAGCTTCTCATGCGCCTCGTTCCAGAAGCCCTGCTGGATGCGGTTCTCGCCGGGCTGCAGGATCATCACCGCCGCGACCAGGGCAAAGGGGATCAGTTGGATCAAGAGCACGACCCAGACCGGCGCCACGCCGAAGCCCAACCCGATCAGGCCGATCACCAGCACGAGGGCGAAGGCGACGCGCAGGATGCGGGTGGCGCGCTGCGTCATCGCCAGCTTCTTCTTGCCGGTCTGGCGCGGATCGCGCTCCCGCCGCGCCACCACCAGCAGGATCACCGCGATGAACAGCGCGAGCACCGCTGCCGGTGAGGGATAGAGCTTGGCCATCACCGACAGGAGGACGATGGCGAGGCTCGCCTTGGTGTCGACCACCACATTGTAGAAGAGCCAGTGCAGGAAGCGCCTGCCGTCATATTCCTCCTGCTGGAAGATATGCAGATAGGTCAGGAAGCGCTTCCACGCGAAGGGGATGAAGGCAGCCAGCACCAGGGCGGCCGCGAGATACGGCGAGTTCAGCACGGGGGCTAGTGTTTCAAGCATAGGGTTGGACGCGATCCGGCAAAGAGGGACAGGCGGGGCGATTGTATGGAAGAGCGCGACGCCAGCTCCCCCCTCGCCCCGCTTGCGGGGAGAGGGTATGGGTGAGGGGCAGCGCGACCTTCTCCACTATGAATCGGATGGTGTTGCCATGCAGTGGCGAAGCGCTTCGATAACCATAATTTGTGCAGCCCCTCACCCTTACCCTCTCCCCGCAAGCGGGGCGAGGGGACATCGACCTCGCAGCTGCTCCGGTTAGGCTCTCGTCTCGCACAGCCCTTTCCAGCCACGCTTTCACCCCTCCCCCTCCAGGAGTTTGGCAACCGTATGGGCGATCTGGGGACCGCCATCGGAGAGAACGGTGTAGTGGTCGAGGCCCGGCAGGATGCTGACGCTGGCGCCCGGGATGAGCCGGCCCATGCGTTCGCTCATTTCCGGCGGGGCCTGGTCGTCGAGGGCGCCGCAGATGATGCGGACGGGAATGCGGATCGCCTTGATATCCTGGCTCTGGTCCTCGCCGATCACCTTGACGAAAACAGGGCGCATGGCGCCGGCATTGCGGTAGTCGGCCGAACCGAACTTGGCCTTGCGGGCCGAGACATCGACGCCGAGTTTTTCGAGAAGCTTGAGCGCCTTGAAGGCGCGCACGCGCAGGAAGATCTTCAGCCGGGTCATCAGGCTGCGGATGGGCTTGAGGCCGTGCGAGCCCACCAGCACCATGCCGTCGAGGATATCGGGATGGCGGGTTGCCAGGCGCAGGCCGACGCGCCCGCCGAAGGAGTGCCCCACCCAGATGCGCCGGCCGCGCGGCAGGGTCCCGAGCCATTCGGCGACGGCATCGGCATAGTCGGCCGTATCCCAGATGCCGGCATGGCCGGTCTCGGGCGGCACCGGGCTCTGGCCGAAACCGGGAAAATCGATCAGGGTATGATGGGCTGCCCGCTCCAGCGAGCCGGCCAGGGCCTGGAAGGCGCGATGATCCTGCCCCCAGCCATGCGCCCAGATGACGTGCGGAACCCCGGCCTCGAGCGGCTTGCCCAGTGAGACGATGGCGTGGGGCGCACCCTTGGCTTTGAAGGTGGAGAAGTTCAAGGCAGTCCTTCCGGCAGATCCGTGGTTCCATACCACGCAGCTTGGGGGGCACCGGCCTGGCCTTCATCCTGCAAGGTCAGGATATGGGCCTGCGTTCCCCAATCGAAGTGCCAGAATTCGTACGCATAGTTGGTAAAGCCCACGTTAACCATCGCATTCACCAGAATGCGGCGGTTGACCAGGCGCGTATCGTCGGCGGCGATCTCGCCCCGCTGCAGCAGGCGCTCATAGTGATCGGTATAGGAGCGTTCATGGGCCTCGTCGAAACCGGCGCCGTGGTCGAGCATGGCGCCGCTGGCCGCATCCACCAGCACGACGTCGACGGAGCCGCCGGTGGAATGGATCGGCCAGGTCGTCTCGTCCTCACGGTCGAAGCGGCGCGGATCGGAGACGAAGGTGCGGACGATCCCCTCCTGCTCGGCGGCGGAAAGCTCGGGGCGCTCGGCCGCCACCTGCTGTTCGAAGAAGGTCCACAGGCCTGCCTGGGTCTCGATCGGCCTGTAGGCGTCGAGCACCTTGAGCCGCAGGCCGAGGTGAGCGACGGCGGCATCGGCCTCGCGCACCAGGCGTGCCACGCTGGCGCGGGCCGCCACCGTCTTCACCGCGCCCGCGATCGGCATGAAATAGGGCGCGTTGCCGCCGTCCGTGCGGGCATACCAGGCCTCGGTGAGCAGCCCCTCCGCCGCCAGGTCGACCAGCGGCTCATTCCAGCGCGGATCGGCGCGGTCGAAGGGAATCCACCGGTATTCGACGGACGTACCGTCCGGATCGGGACGGAGACGGAGAGGGGCGCGGAGGTCGGGCATGGCTTGCCGATAGCAGAACGGCATGCCCAGGTCGAGGCAAAGGAAGCGATGCGGCTGGGACCGCGAACGTCCCAGCCGCGGCGCTTCCCGGAAATCACAAAAACTTCGCGGCCACCTTGCCGTGCGCCTCGCGCAGCGCGCCGAGATCCACACCCACCGGCAGGCCATCCTCGACGCGCCACTGGCCGGCCACCATCACGCGGTCGGCGCGATGGGCGCCGCAATGGACAAGGGCGGCGATGGGATGATGGGCGCCGGAAAAACGCAATTCGTCCAGCGTGTAGAGCGCCAGGTCCGCCTCCAGGCCCGCCGCGATCGCGCCGATGTCGTCGCGGCCGAGGCAGCGGGCCGAGCCTTCGCTGGCCCAGCGCAGGCAGTCGCGCCAGGAGACGGCCTCGGCGCCATGCGAGAGGCGGTTGATCATCAAAGCGTGGCGCACGCCCTCCATCAAGTTGGAGGAATCGTTGGAGGCAGAGCCGTCGACGCCGAGGCCGACCGGGGCGCCGGCCTTTTCCAGGAGGCCGGTATGGCAGAAGCCGGAAGCGAGCACGGCGTTGGAGGTCGGGCAATGGCAGACGCCGACGCCGTGGCGGCCCAATGTGGTGCAGTCGTCGGCCGTGAAATGGATGCCGTGGGCAAGCCAGGTGCGCGGGGTCATCCAGCCCACCTCGTCGAGGAGCTCGATCGGCCGGCACTTGTAGGTGGCGAGGCAGAAATCGTCCTCGTCATGGGTTTCGGCCAGATGGGTGTGCAGGCGGCAGTCGAAGCGTTCGGCGAGGTCGGCCGTCTTGCGCATCAGGCTCCTGGTCACCGAGAAAGGCGAGCAGGGCGAGAAGGCGATGCGCGTCATCGCGCCCGGCCTGGTGTCGTGGTAGGCGCTCGCCACCCGTTCGCAATCGGCCAGGATGGTGTCCTCGTCCTGTACGACGGAATCGGGCGGCAGGCCGCCATCCTTCTGCGACAGGTTCATCGATCCGCGCGACACCGTCATGCGGATGCCGAGCCTGCGGGCTTCCTCGACTTCGATGTCGACGGCATTCTCGAGCCCCTCCGGGAAGACATAGTGATGATCGGCCGCCGTGGTGCAGCCGGACATCAGGAGCTCGACCAGCGCCAGGCGCACCGACAGGCGAAAGCTGTCGGGATCGAGGCGCGACCAGATCGGATAGAGCGTCTTCAGCCAGGGAAACAGCGGCTGGTCGCAGGCATCGGGATGGGCGCGGGTGAGCGTCTGGTAGAAATGATGGTGAGTGTTGACCAGGCCCGGCAGCACGACGTGCCTGGACGCATCGAAGACCTTGTCGACGGGCGAGGCCGGCTCGCGCCCGGCCGGCACCAGCTCGACGATGCGGCTGCCCTCGACGACGATGCCGCGCTCGGCGCCCTCGGCGAGAATGGCGAGCGGATCCTTCAGCCACAGGCGCATGAGGTTTCCTCGGATGCTGAGATCGATTGCGCGCATAAGAGCGCGCCCGGCAGGCGAGGCCAAGCGGTATTAAATTGGAAGATGTTTCGCGCAGATCTTCCGGGTGCGCGGGCGTCTCGCCCGTTCTTGAACCGCTGATGTCGGAGCAGCAAGAACGGGCGAGACGCCCGCGCACCCGGAAAAAATCAGAAGAACGCCTGGATGCCGGTCTGGGCGCGGCCGAGGATGAGGGCGTGCACGTCATGCGTGCCCTCATAGGTGTTCACCGTCTCCAGGTTCTGCGCCACGCGCAGGACGTGGAACTCGTCGGCGATGCCGTTGCCGCCATGCATGTCGCGGGCGACACGGGCGATGTCGAGCGCCTTGCCGCAATTATTGCGCTTCATCAGGCTGATCGCCGGCGGCGCCGCGGTGTGGGCGTCGAGCAGGCGGCCGAGCTGCAGCGCGCCGAGCAGGCCGAGGGCGATCTCGGTCTGCATGTCGGCGAGCTTCTTCTGCACGAGCTGCGTCGCCGCCAGGGGCCGGCCGAACTGCTTGCGGTCGAGCGTGTATTGGCGGGCGCGATGCCAGCAGAACTCGGCCGCGCCCATGGCGCCCCAGGCGATGCCGTAGCGTGCCTTGTTGAGGCAGCCGAACGGCCCGGACAGGCCTTTCGCATTAGGCAGCAAATTCTCTTCCGGCACCACGGCGCCCTCGAGCACGATCTCGCCGGTGATCGAGGCGCGCAGCGAGAGCTTGCCCTCGATCTTGGGCGTGGAGAACCCCTTGGTGCCGCGCTCGACGATGAAGCCGCGGATGACGCCGTCCAGCTTGGCCCAGACCACCGCGATGTCGGCGATCGGCGAATTGGTGATCCACATCTTGGTGCCGTCGAGCTGGTAGCCGCCGGCGACCTTGACAGCACGGGTCTTCATCGAGCCCGGATCGGAGCCGGCATCGGGCTCGGTGAGGCCGAAGCAGCCGACGAGTTCGCCGCGGGCGAGCTTGGGCAGGTATTTCTTGCGCTGCTCCTCGCTGCCATAGGCATGGATCGGGTGCATCACCAGCGAGGACTGCACCGACATCGCCGAGCGATAGCCCGAATCAACCCGCTCCACCTCGCGAGCCACCAGCCCATAGGCGACATGGCCGAGGCCGGCGCCGCCATAGGTTTCCGGAATCGTGGCGCCGAGCAGGCCGAGTTCGCCCATCTCGGACATGATGGCGCGGTCGAAATCCTCGTCGCGATAGGCCTTGAGCACGCGCGGCATCAGTCTGTCCTGCGCGTAGTCGCGGGCTGTGTCGCGGACCAGCCGCTCTTCTTCCATCAACAGCGATTCCAGATCGAGCGGATCCGACCAGTCAAAGGCGTCGCTCGCCTTTTTGATCGCGTCGCTGGCGTCATGAAGCTTGATCGCCGCGTCCACCATGGCCATACCCTCCATTGAACAAATTTGGCGCGACATTGGTCGCGCTGGTTGCGGGCGTCAAGACAAGAGTGGCAGGCGAATGAGCGCAGTGGAGCATGGCGGCAATCTCGGCGAGGCACGTCGCCTCTTCCCGCAGGCCTCCGGGCCCTGGATCGATCTTTCCACCGGCATCAACCCCTGGCCCTATCCGATTCCGGCGATTCCGGCCGAATCCTGGGCTGCCCTGCCCTCCCCGGACGAGGCGCGCGAACTGGAGGCCGTCGCGGCGCAATGCTATGGCGTGCCCTTCGATGCCTGCGTCGTTGCGACGCCGGGCACGCAGGCCGCCATCCAGTGGCTGCCGCATCTGTTCGCGGCCGGCACGGTGAGCGTATTGGGGCCGACCTATGCCGAACATGCCCGCAGCTGGGCGCTGGGCGGCCATCATGTGCGCGAGGCCCGCCGCTTCGAGGACCTGGCCGGCTCCGAGATCGCGGTTCTCGTCAACCCGAACAATCCCGACGGCAATTTCTTCGGCCGCGAGGAATTGCTGGCGCTCGCCGCCGAAAAATATGCCAGGGGCGGCGCCCTCATCATCGACGAGGCCTTTGCCGACGTGATGCCGCAGGTCAGCCTGGCCGCGATGGCCGGCACGCAGGGCCTGGTCATGCTGCGTTCCTTCGGCAAATTCTTCGGCCTCGCCGGCATCCGGCTCGGTTTCGTGCTGGCCGAACCTTCGCTCACCGGCAAATTGCGCCAGGCCATGGGCCCCTGGGCGGTTTCGGGGGAGGCCATCGCCATCGGCCGGGCCGCGCTCGCCGACATCCTCTGGCAGAACGGTACGCGCACCTCGCTGCGCACGGCGCGTCAGACTCTCGACGAGGACCTCGCCAAGGCCGGCGCCGTGATCGGCGGCACCGATCTCTACCGGCTGCTGCAGACCGCCCACGCCCCGGCGCTGTTCCGCCAGCTCGGCCAGGCCGGCATCTGGGTGCGCCGCTTTTCCGCCAATCCGCGGTGGCTGCGCTTCGGCCTGCCTCCCCACGCGGAAGCCGAAGCGCGGCTGCGCGCCGTGCTTGCCCGTTATCACAAGAACGGCACGCGGGCGATGTGAGGCATTCCCGGGACCGCCGGCATCCGGCCGGCTCCTCCTTCCTGCAAGCGACGTGTTTCCAAGAGCCGGCAGGGGTGCCGGCTATCCCGGGAACGACTGCCTCAAGCCGCGAGCTTGGCGCCTATCTCACCCAGCACCTCCTCCAGCGGCAACAGGGCGCGCAGCGCGCCGCTGCCGGTGGCGGGAACGCCGTCCTCGATGGCATGGGCGAAGCGCACGGCCGGATCGGCCTCCAGCCTGGCCTTCAGCGCCTGGATCTTCGGGAAGGGCGTGAGATCGAGCGCCTGATGGAACTCGGCCCAGCGCGCCACCCCGACAAAGACGGCATCGGCCAGGCTCGGCCTGTCGCCGACGAGGTAGGGCGACGAACCGATCATTGCCTCGAGCTGGCGATGGCGATGGGCGACCAGAGTGCGGCCGAAGGTCCGCAGCGCCTGCCTGTAGTCCTCGCCGCCATCCTGCATTTCCAGCGCCACCCAGAGCGGCGTGAAAGCGCCGGTAAACCCGGTGTTGAGGAAGCCGATGAACTGGTGCATGCGATGCGCCTCGGCACTGCCGGCGGGAAAGCTGATGCGGTGGTCTTCGTCGCGCAGTTCGAGCCAGCGGGCGATCGCCATGGTCTCGGTCAGTACGCTGCCGTCCTCGCGGATCAGTACCGGCGTTTCCTGGCGGCCGTTCACCCGCTTATAGGCCTCGGTCAGCATGGCGTCGGGCATGTGGACCCGGGTCGCACGATAGGGCCTGCCGAGCCACTCGAAGGCGGCAACGAGGCCGAGGGAGCTGCCAGCGGGATAACCAGCGAAGAGGATCGGTTCCATTGTCATAATCTCCTGTCAAATCGACGGAGACAATATGCCGGCATGGACTTTGAAGCTGTAGACTGCCAATCATAGATCTAAAGTCCATGATTGGAGACTTTGAATGGCGAATCTCAACGATTTCGTCCTCTTTGCCCAAGCCGTCGAACAGGGCAGCTTTGCCGCCGCCGCCCGGCGCCTGGGCGTGCCGAAATCGACGGTGAGCAAGCGCGTGGCCGAACTGGAGGCACGGCTCGGCGCCCGCCTCCTGAACCGTACCTCGCGTAGCTTCATGCTGACCGATGCCGGCCGGGAGGTGTTCGAGCATGCGCGCGCGGCGATGATCGAGGTCGAGGCGGCCGAAAGCGCCGTGCTGGCCCGGCGGGCGGAACCGAGCGGCACCGTCCGCATCACCGCCTCGGTACCCGCCGCGCAGTTCCAGCTCGCCGCTCAACTGCCCAGGCTCGCGGCGGCCCTGCCCAAGCTGCAGATCCAACTCCATGTCACCGACCGTTTCGTCGATCTCATCCAGGAAGGCTTCGACATCGCGCTCAGGAGCCATTTCAGCCCCCTGCCCGATTCCGACCTGATGGCCAGGCCTGTGCACCGCGAGGCGTTCGGCCTGGTCGCGGCCCCTGCCTACCTCGCCGCCAACGGCACGCCGGCTACGCCGGGGGATCTCGCCGGCCATGACGGCCTCCTTGCCCAGCCCCGGGCTCCCGGCTGGAAATTGTCGGCAGGCCATCAGACGGCGGAAGTCACGCCCCGCCCGCGCTTCTTCGCCGATGAATCCGTCGCCCTGCTGGAGGCGGCCAAGGCCGGGCTCGGCATCACCGCCTTGCCTCGCTCGATCAGCGCGGCGGCGGTGGCCGCCGGCCTGGTCGTGCCCGTGCTGCCGGAATGGCAGGCGGGCGAGGTCACCACCACGGTGCTGACCACCCATCGGCGCGGGCAATTGCCGGCCGTGCGCGCCGTGGTCGACTTCCTGGCCGGCTCCCTGCGGCCGGCCGGCGCGGGCGAGTGACGCACAGTTCCGCCGCCTTGCGAACCAGCCCGGCAAAAGGGCATCCTCCCGCCCACAACGACGCGAGGAGGAAGGCATGGCAGGGCGCGAACACCGCTACAAGGTCACGGTCGTGTGGACCGGCAATGAGGGCGAGGGCACCTCGACCTATCGCGGCTATAGCCGCGCCCATCAGATCCTGGCCGAAGGCAAGCCGACCATCGAAGGCTCGTCAGACCCGAGCTTTCGCGGCGACGCCACGCGCTGGAACCCCGAAGACCTGCTGGTCGCCTCGCTCTCGGCCTGCCACAAGCTGTGGTATCTCGGCCTGTGCTCGCAGATGGGCGTCAGCGTGCTCTCCTACGAGGACGAGGCCGAGGGCGTGATGCTCGAGGTGGCGGGCGGCGCCGGCCAGTTCGAGAAGGTCACCCTGCGCCCGCACATCGTGGTCGCCGCCGGCACCGACCTGCAGAAAGCACATGATCTGCACAAGAAGGCGCATGAGATGTGCTTCATAGCCCGCTCGGTGAATTTTCCGGTGGAGCATGAGGCGGAGATCGTCCTGGCGGGCGCATAGAGCGTTTTTCTTTTTGGGCGTGCCGGTCGATGGGACGATGGAGCGGACGGGACGTCCGCGGTCCCAGCCTATGCGGTTCCGGCACGAAGCTTGTCAGCGTCATGCGGGAAGCGGCGCATCTGGCACCGCGGACGTCCCGTCCGCCTCCGCCCATGCCCCATAATGACGTATCTCCCCTTGACTTCCTGAATTTGTGATCACAAAATTGGGATCACATTTTTCGGGAAAGCACGCATCATGACCTTGCACCAGACCAACCTCACCACCGCGGAACTGCGTGCGATCGATGCCGCGCATCATTTGCATCCCTTCACCGACACCAAGGGCCTGAACGCCGAGGGTGCGCGCGTCATCGTCAAGGCCAAGGGCGTGCATCTGTGGGATTCGGAGGGCAACCAGATCATCGACGGCATGTCGGGTCTGTGGAACGTCAATGTCGGCTATGGCCGCGAGGAGATCGTCGAAGTCGTGGCGCAGCAGATGCGCGAACTGCCCTTCTACAACACCTTCTTCAAGACCACCCATCTGCCGGCCATCGAGCTGTCGCGCCTGCTGGCGGAAGTGACGCCGCCGCAGTTCAGCCGGGTGTTCTTCACCGGTTCGGGCTCCGAATCCAACGACACGATCATCCGCATGGTGCGCCATTACTGGGCGGCCCAGGACAAGCCCGGCAAATCGACCATCATCGCCCGCAAGAACGGCTATCACGGCTCGACCATCGGCGGCGCCTCGCTCGGCGGCATGACCCCGATGCACGCCCAGGGCGGCCTGCCGATCCCCGGCATCGTCCATATCGCCCAGCCCTATTGGTATGCCGAGGGCGGCGACCGCAGCCCAGAGGAGTTCGGCCTGTGGGCGGCGCGTGAGCTCGAACGCACCATCGACGAGCTCGGCGCCGACACCATCGCCGCCTTCATCGCCGAGCCGATCCAGGGCGCCGGGGCGGTGGTGATTCCGCCCGCGACCTATTGGCCGGAAATCCAGCGCATCTGCCGCGAGCGCGACATCCTTTTGGTCTCCGACGAGGTGATCTGCGGCTTCGGGCGCACCGGCGAATGGTTCGGCTGCGAATATTTCGGCGTCCAGCCCGACATCATGGCGATGGCCAAGGGCATCTCCTCCGGCTATCTGCCGATCGGCGGCGTGATGGTGACGGAGAAGGTGGCCGAGGTGATCGCCAATGCCGGGGACTTCAACCATGGCTACACCTATTCGGGCCATCCGGCCTGCGCGGCGGCGGCGATCGCCAACATCAAGATCCTGCGTGACGAGAAGATCGTCGAGCGCGTGAAGAGCGATATCGGCCCCTATATGCAGAAGCAGTGGCTCGCGCTGGGCGACCATCCCATGGTCGGCGAAGCCCGCATGGTCGGCCTGATCGGCGCCCTCGAACTGACGCCGAACAAGAAGACCCGCGCCTCCTGGCCGGTAGAGACGGGCACGGTCGGCCTGATCGCCCGCGACTTTTCCTTCCAGAACGGCCTGGTCATGCGCGCCACCCGCGACACGCTGATCATCGCCCCGCCGCTGGTGATCAGCCATGAGGAAGTCGACGCCCTGATCGCCGCCGCCAAGAAGACGCTCGACGACAGCTGGGCCGAGGTGAAGCGCCGGGGTTATGTGTGAGGGGGTGAGAAGTCACCCCTCATCCCCCTGCCGGGACCTCTAGAGCAAAGCGCGTTCATGACTGAACGCTTATTTGCTCTAACTCTTTGTTTTAACGCGTCTTTGCGATTCTGGGTGACTCCGTCAAATCGCAAAACGCTATCGTCAACTCAAGAGAGTTGACGATACCCGCAAGGGGAGAAGGAGTTTTAGTGGGTTAGATCGAGCTTAACTGCCCGGTGCCGAGTACCGCATCCCAAGTCCAATAAGTCCCCTTCTCCCCTTCCGGGAGAAGGTGGCGGCAGCCGGATGAGGGTGGTGGCACCGCCCTCACCGATACCGCCGCGGCCGCGTCGAGACTGCCAGCGAGGCGACCGCCACGCCATTCGCCACCGCCCTCTCTAGATCGTCGCTCTTGGCCAGGCTGGCGAAATAGCCCGCCGAGAAGGTATCGCCGGCCCCGATCGTATCGACGACCTTCACCTTCGGCGCCGGGACCCCGACATGCTCGTCCCCGCGCCAGGCCAGGGCGCCCCTGGGCCCGCATTTGATCACCAGGCTGGCACCGGCGGGCAGCAGCGGCCGGATCATCTCGGCAGCCGCCTCGACCGTGTCGGCGCCGGTCAGTCCCTTGGCCTCGATGTCGTTGATCAGGACATGCTCGCAATGGCCGATCCAGGCGTTCACCCGCGCGCGCACCTCGGGCGTCCAGCCGCCGTCAGGCCAGCCCGTATCGAGGGCGACGCGGTAGTTCCGGCGCCTCAGGATGGCGATCAGTTCGTCATAATCGGCGAGCAGGGCCGGAATCACGAAGGGGCCGACCAGCAGGGCCACGCAGCCCTCCCCCGCCTGGTCGAGCTGCGCCAGTACGTCCTCGAGCCCGAAGGCATGCAGATGGCCCGACGTGGTGAAGAAGGTGCGGTCCCCGTCGGGATGGCCGATGCCGACCGATACCGTGGTCGCCCCCTCGGCCACCGTCCAGCCTTCGGCCCGCGCCCCGAACGGCTCGGCCAGCCAGCGGCCCAGCATGTCGTTGCCGCGGCTGGTGATCAGCCGATAGTCGACGCCGAGCGCATCGAGCGCCAGCGCCGTGTTGCCGGCGGCGCCGCCGACGCGGAATTCGCTTTCGGGCACGATCACTTCCGTGCCCGGCTGCGGCCAGGGCGCCTGCGGGCCCATCACCAGATCGACATTGACGTTGCCGATCAGATAGAGCGGCTCCTTCATAGTTCCGTCGTCACCTTGGTCGAGCGCAGGGGCTCGCCGACATGCTCGACCCGGCCGGCCGCGAAGGTCACCAGGAAGGACTGCAGCGCCGGCAGCACCGCGAAGATGGCCGCCATGCCCTCCTCCCGCGGCAGGCGGATGGTAACGGCGTCGGCGATATCGGCTTCGCCGGAGAGATCGAACACCACTACCGGTGATCCGGCGGCGCGGCAGGCGGCGACCAGCCCCGGCGCCAGGCCGGCGGAGCGACCGGCGGCGCGCAGCAGCACGATGCCGCTCGCCGGCGACAGCATCTCCATCGGGCCATGCCGCAACTGGCCGCCCTCCAGCGCCAGGGCCGGCAGGCGGGCGAGCTCCATCACGCAGAGCGCCCCGGATTCGGCCACGCCCTGCAGCTCGGCCCGGCCGCTGAGGATCAGCGAGGTGCAGGCGGCGAGAGCGGACAGGGCCTCGCCGAGATCGGGCCGGACGGGCGCGCCGAGCACGGCAAGCGCCCGTTCCGGCGGCAGGCCCAGGCCGGCGAGCACGGCGAGGTGCAGCGCATGGCTGACCAGGAGGCTGCGGGTGGCGGCGAAGGCCTTTTCCGGCCCGCCGACGCCGACGAGGGCAGGCACGCCCCGGCCGAGCGCGCTGCCAGCGTCGAGGGTGAGGCCGAAGCGTTCCTGCCGGCCGGCGGGCCGTTCGAGAAAGGCGACGATCTCACCCGAGTTGCCGGATTGCGAGACCAGCAGCACGGTGCGCTCACGGTCGGGCTGCGGCGTGATCAGCAGCTCGGAGACCACCTCCGTCTCGACCTCGATGCCGAGCCGGCGATAGAGCACGGCCGCCGCCCGGTTGACCCAGTGCGAGCCGCCCATGGCGGCGAGCGTCAGCCGCCCGGTGCGGCGGATGCTCTCCGCCAGCCGCGCCGCCATCGGTCCGGCGCCGTGAAAGGAAGCCAGCGCGTCTTCATGCTGGCGGGCCATTTCGGCCTCGATCATCGCCAGGCCCGTGCCCGGCACGATTGTGCTCATGATATCAACCCTTGACGCTGCCGGCCGTCAGGCCGGCAACCAGTGACTTTTGCAGGATGAAGGCGATCAGGACCGGCGGCAGCGCCGTCAGCAGGCCCGCGGCCGAGACCAGGCCGAAATCCGTGGCGCGGCCGGCGGCGAAATCGGCGATGGTGACGGTAAGCGTCTTGGCGTTCTGGTTCGAGGTGAAGAGCAGGGCGTAGAAGAACTCGTCCCAGGCGAGCAGGATGGCGAACAGGGCCGCCGTGGCGACACCGGCCCGGGCATAGGGCAGCGTGACCCACCACAGGGTCTGCAGCGTCGAAGCGCCGTCGATCGCCGCCGCGCTTTCGAGTTCGCCCGGCACGGCGTCGAAGGAGGATTTGATGAACCAGGCGGTGAAGGGCGTCAGGATCGAGCAATAGACCAGGATCAGGCCGAACACATTGTTGAGCAGCCCGAGCATCGACAAGAGGAAATAGAGCGGCAGGATCAGCGCCACGGCGGGCGTCATATAGGTGGCGAGCACGCCATAGAGCACCGCCGAGACGCCGCGATTGCGGTAGCGCGAAAAGGCCCAGCCCGCCGGCACCGCCACCAGCAGCGACAGGGCCGTCGCGCCGAGCGAACTCGCAAGGCTGTTGCGCAGCGCCATCAGGAAGGCCTCGCCCGGGCTGTTGGCCTCGAAGGTGAGCAGGCGGGCATAACGGCTGAAATCGAGATGGCGCGGAATGAGAGACAGGGGCTTGGTGGTGAGGTCGGAGGGCAGCGAGATGCTCATCACGGCGAGCCAGAGCACCGGCGCCAGCGTCACCACCAGGAAGAGGCCGACGCCGCAATAAAGGAAGAAGGTCGCTACAGCGCTGCGTTGCATGATCAGGCCTCCTGCCTGCGCATCAGCCGGACATAGAAGCCGACGAAGACCATGCAGATCAGCACCACGATGAGGGCGTAGGAGGCGCCCGATCCCACCCGCATGAAGCGGAAGGATTCCTCATAGACGAAGAAGCTCATGGTCTTGGTCGAGCTCGCCGGCCCGCCGCGGGTCATCACATAGAAGATATCGAAGACTTTCAGCGCCTCGATCGAGCGCAGCACCAGCGCCACCAGCAAGGGCGGTGCGATCACCGGCCAGGTCACGGCCTTGAAGCGCTGCCAGGCATTGGCCCCGTCCAGCGTGGCGGCGCCATAGAGTTCCAGCGGCGCCGATTGCAGCGCGGCCAGCACGATCAGCGCCACCAGCGGATAGTTCTTCCAGACATCGGCCAGGATCACCGCATTCATGGCGCTGCCTTCGCTGCCGAGCCAGCTGCGATAGCTCTCCATCAGCCCGCTCTGGGTCAGCACCGCGTTGAGCACGCCGAAATCGGGCTGGTAGATCAGCCGCCACATCAGGGCATTGACGATGGTGGGCACCGCCCAGGGCAGCACCAGCAGGGCCCGGCAGAAGGTGCGGCCGTAGAATTTCTCGTTGAGCAGCAGCGCCACGCCGACGCCGAGCAGCGCCGAGGCGCTGATCGAGACCAGGGTGAAATAGATCGTCCGCCCCGCTGCGGCGAGGAATTCGGAATCGCTGAAGGCATAGGCGAAGTTCTCCAGCCCGACGAAATGCGCCGCCCCTGGCCCCGCCATCAGGCGGGTATCGGTGAAGGCAAGCCACAGGGTCATCAGGATGGGATAGCCGACCGCCGCGAACACGATGACCAGCATCGGGCCGAGCAGAAGCCATGGTGAGGGCATGCCGACACGGCCGCTCATCATCAGGCAGATTCCTTCCACTATACCCTCCCCTGCAGGGGGAGGGTCGGCCTGAAAGGCCGGGGTGGGGTGAAAATACGCAGGCCGAGACGAGAGAGGCTGCCACTCTTAAAGAAGTCGCCCCACCCCGACGCTGTGCGTCGACCCTCCCCCTCCAGGGGAGGGTAAAGATCTCAGCGGATGCGCGCCGCCTGCTTGGCCGCTTCCGCCAGCGCGTCGGCGGGGGAAGCCTTGCCCGCCAGCGCGTTCTGGATCTGGGCCTGCAGGATGGTGGAGAGCTCCTGGTAGGAAGCGACCGTGGGGCGCGGCGTCATCAGGCCGATGGAGACATCGGCGGCCTTGACCAGGGCTTCCTGCCCCTTGGTGACGGCGGGATCGGTATAGGACGCCTTCCAGATCGGCAGGCTGAGCTTGGCATATTGGTCCTGCACCGGCTTGGAGGTGAGATAGGCGACGTATTTCCAGGCGAGATCCGGCTTGGAGGAGCCGGCCGTGATGCCGAGCGCCATCGAGCCGTTCACGCCCGACGCCTTGCTCTTGCCCTCGACGCCGGGAGCCGGCACCACGCCGACCTTGCCGACCACCTTGCTCTCGGCCGGATCATTGGCCTTGGCATACATATAGGTCCAGTTGAGCGCGAAGGCCGCGTCGCCCGCCGAGAACACCTTGCGGACGTCCTCCTCCAGATATTCCTTGGAATTGGGGTTGGAGAGGCCGTTCTTGAGGCTGTCGGCCATATAGGTGACCGCATCGAGCGAGCCGCCCTTGTCGAAGGCCGGCTTGTCCCCGTCGAAGAAGGTGCCGCCATAGGCCGCCGTCAGGGTGACATAATCGCAAATCACGGCTTCCGCCTGCGACCAGCTCCAGACGATGGGATATTGCACCAGTCCCTTGTCCTTGATGATCTTGGCGTCCTTGGCCAGTTCGTCCCAGGTCTTGGGCGGCTCGGCGATGCCGGCCTTCTGAAGGATCTCGGTGTTGTAGAACAGATATTTGGTGTCGAGGATCCACGGCATGCCATAGGTCTTGCCGTCATAGTTCACGGTGGCCCAGGCGCCGTCGAACACCTTGGAGCGATCGAGATCCTTCAACCGGTCGGTGACATCGAGCAGGACGCCGTTCTGCGCGAAGGCGGCCGGCCAGATCACGTCGTAGAGCACGACGTCATAGCCGGCGCCGCCGGCGGCCTTGGAAGCGACGATCTTGTCGTAGAGGGCCTCGTAGGGCACGAATTCGGCGTTGACGGTGACGCCGGGATTTTCCTTCTCGAAGGCCGCCGTCATCGCCTTGACGTCGGCGTCGCTATAGGCGGCCTGCGCCATGAACAGGGCATTGAGCGTTTCGGCCCCTGCCGGCGACAATCCTGCCAGGGCCGTCATCGCCACTCCGGCCAGGACGGCCTTGTGAATTCCAGACATTGCAATCATCTCCCGCTTGCAATTCGATCGGCAGCCGGTGGCCGCCCTGCATGGTTCAAAGGCGCGGAGAGTTCTCGATGGCTCCCGACCATTTCTGCGCCCGGAAAAATTATTAACTCAATTTGTTTGAATGTAAACATGCTGCCATAGTCGCCGATGAAATCGGGAAGCGTTTTGCGATTTGACGGAAGCACCCAGAATCGCAAAAACGCGTCGAACCAAAGAGTTAGAGCAAAGAGCGTTCTCATCCGGACGCGTTTTGCTCTGGGGAGTGAGTGGACATGGCAGGGCGCGAGAGCAACAGGGCGCTCCAACCGGGCCGAAGCGTCGCGGGAACCAATCTCGAATTCACCCGCTCCCACAACCGGCGCGTGGTGCTCGACACGGTGCGCCGGCTGGGGCCGGTCTCGCGCGCCGAGATCGCCCGGGAGACCGCCCTGACCAACCAGACGATCTCCAACATCGTCGAGGAACTGGAACAGGCCGGCTTCCTCCTCGCCGGCGAGCCCAAGCGCGAGGGACGGGGCCAGCCTTCCATTCCCTATGCCATCAATCCCGAGGGTGCCTGGTCGCTCGGCTTTCATGTCGATCACAGCGCCATCATCGCGGCCCTGGTCGACCTCACCGGCAAGCCTGTCGCCATCCGTGAGATCCCGGCCCAGCGCCCCTCGCCCCACAGCGCGGCGCCGGCCCTGCGGCGGCTCGCCGACGAGCTGACCGCTGAGGCCGGCATTCCCGCCTCGCGCCTGCTCGGCGCCGGGGTCGCCCTGCCCGTGCGGTTCGGGGTCGGCGCCATCACCACCGCCGGCCCGACCACCCTGCCCGGCTGGGACGATCCCGATGCCAGGCAGCATATCGCCGAGGCTCTCGCCCAGCCCGTGCAGATCGAGAACGATGCCATGGCGGCGGCGATCGGCGAGCGGCTGCACGGCGTCGCCCGCGCGATCGACAGTTTCGTCTTCCTGTTCCTCGACGAGGGGCTCGGCGCGGGCGTCTTCCTCGGCGGACAGCCCTGGCGCGGCGCCTCGCTCAATGCCGGCGAGATCGGCCACATGATCGTGGCGCCCAACGGCAAGCCCTGCCCCTGCGGCAATCGCGGCTGCCTGGAACGCTACCTCTCCCTGAGCGCCGCTCAGGAATTCCTCGCCGATCAGCCCGGCGCTCCGGCCCTGTCCGAACTGGACGGCGCGCCATCCGCGCCCGTCGAACGCTGGGTAGCGGACGCTGCCCCCTATCTGGCCGGGGCTGTCAACATCCTGGAATCGACCCTGGATCCCGAGACGATCCTGCTCGGCGGGCTGGCCCCGGCCGGAGTATTGGCCAGCCTGATCGAGAAGGCCAAGCCGCTGCCGATGTCGGTGGGCTCGCGCAGCGGCCGCCGCCTCCCCCGGCTGATGGCCGGCTCGGTGGGGCATCATACCGTCGTGCTGGGCGCCGCCTCGCTGCCGATCTTCGACGAGATCAATCCCCGCTTCGACGTGCTGCTGAAGCATTGAGCGTCATTGCGAGCGCAGCGAAGCAATCCAGGCACCGCAAGCGCCGCATTCTCCAGCTCTGGATTGCTTCGCTGCGCTCGCAATGACGGCAGGACTAGCCCTCGACCCGGCCCGGCGTCACCCGATAGACCGCGGCCCGGCCGGCGATCGCCTCGAAGGCGGAGGGGTCGGCCCCGGTCAGCCAGACCTGCGCGCCGAAGCTCTCGAGCCGGTCATAGAGGGCGGCGCGGCGCATCGGGTCGAGATGGGCGGCAACCTCGTCGAGCAGGACGATCGGCGTCATGCCGGCGAGACGGGCGACCAGCCTGGCATGCGCCAGCACCAGGCCGAGCAGCAGGGCCTTCTGCTCGCCGGTGGAGGCACGCTCGGCCGCGATGCCCTTCGGACCGTGCACGACGAGAAGATCGGTCAGATGCGGCCCGTCGAGCGTGCGGCCGGCGGCACGATCCCGCGGACGGCCTTCACGCAGGGTCTGGCGATAGCGCTCCTCCACGGCCAGCGCCGGCTCGTCCAGCACGGCGTTCTCGATGGCGCCGTCGAGGGCGATGCGCGCATGGGGGAAGGGCGAGGCGGGATCGATCTCCTCCTCGATCAGGCCGGCGAGACGGCGCACCGTATCGGCGCGCGAGGCCGCCACCGCGATGGCGAGATCGGCGACTTCATGCTCGGCGGCGTCCAGCCAGCGCTGATCGGCGCGGGGATCCTCCAGCAGGCGGTTGCGCGAGCGCAGCGCGCGTTCGAGCGCATTGACGCGGGTGCCATGGCCGGCATCGACCGCCAGCACCAGCCGGTCGAGGAAACGCCGCCGCTCCCCGGCGGAGCCGGAGAACAGCCCGTCCATCGAGGGCGTCAGCCACACCAGGCGCAGGTGATCGGCAAAGCTGGCGGCGGAGGAAACCGGCTGGCGGTCGACGCGGTATTTGCGCGGGCCGCTCTCGGGGCCCTCCAGCCCGGTGCCGAGCTGCGCCGGGCCGAGCGCGCCCTCCACCTCGGCGGCAACGGCAAAGCTGCCGGGCCCGTCCTCGCTGGCCATGTCCTCCAGATCCGCCCGGCGCAGGCCCTTGCCCTGGGTGAACAGCGAGATGGCCTCGAGCACATTGGTCTTGCCGGCGCCGTTCTGGCCGGTGAGCACCACCATGCCGGCATCCACGGCAAGATCGAGCCGCGGATAGGAGCGGAAGGAGGTGAGGATCAGGCGGGTGATGCGGGGCGAGATCATTCTTGGAGCGCGGACGTCCTGCTCCCGGCGCTAACTTTGCGGGGACAAGCGTGAAACAGGTGTGCCGATCTCCAGATCGGCATTGTTGCAACCGCCGTGCTCGCCAACATGGCAGATGCCGATCTGGAGATCGGCACACCGCATTTCGAGCGCCATCGCCTGCAGGGCAGACGCCACGAGTTACCCGCACCTTCCCCGCTGGACGGAGAAGGCAAGTCGCGGCTTACACCCGCATCGGCATCAGCACATAGAGAGCGGCGGCGCCTTCGCGGTCCTGCACCAGGGTCGGCGAGCCCGGATCGGCGAATTTCAGCAAGGCGGTATCGCCGTCGAGCTGCGCCGCGATGTCGAGCAGATAGCGCGAGTTGAAGCCGATATCGAGCGGGGCAGCGTCGTAGTCGACCTCGATCTCCTCGGTCGCCGTGCCGGAATCGGGGTTGGTGACGGTGAGGACGAGGCGCCTGTCGGCCAGTGACAGCTTCACGGCGCGGCCGCGCTCGGAGGAGATGGTCGAGACGCGGTCGACGGCGGCGGTGAAGTCGGCGCGCTCGACGGTGAGCGCCTTGTCGTTGCCGACAGGGATGACGCGGGCATAATCGGGGAAGGTGCCGTCGATCAGCTTGGAAGTCAGCACCACCGGGCCGATGGTGAAGCGGACCTTGGCCTGGGACAGTTCGACCGAGACGATGGCCTCGGCATCCTCCATCAGTTTCTGGATCTCGCCGACCGCCTTGCGCGGCAGGATCACGCCGGGCATGCCGCTGGAGCCTTCGGGCGCCGGCAGCTCGACGCGGGCGAGGCGATGGCCGTCCGTGGCCACGGCGCGGATGCGGGTTTCGCCCTCGACATCCAGCGTGTGCAGATAGATGCCGTTGAGATAATAGCGCGTCTCTTCGGTGGAGATCGCGAACTGCGTCTTCTCGATGAGCTTGCGCAGATCGGCGGCCTTGAGCTGGAAATTATGCGGGAACTCGCCCGCCGCCAGATCCGGGAAATCCGAAGGCGGCAGCGTCTGCAGGGTGAAGCGCGAGCGGCCGGAACGCACGATCAGCTGGGTTGCCTCGCCGCCCCCCTCCAGCGAGACCTGGGCGCCGTCCGGGAGCTTG
Source organism: Labrys sp. LIt4 (assembly GCF_017813775.1). Taxonomy (NCBI): domain Bacteria; kingdom Pseudomonadati; phylum Pseudomonadota; class Alphaproteobacteria; order Hyphomicrobiales; family Xanthobacteraceae; genus Labrys; species Labrys sp. LIt4. The sequence continues at coordinate 19,939 of NZ_JAGIPY010000019.1, read as the reverse complement.
CGGACGATGTCGTAGAGGGTATGCGCCGGCACCGTGGTGCCACCGTCCATGGTGACGTCGGCAGGAGAGGACTCCACCACCTCCAGATCGAGATCGGTCGCTTTCAACAGCAGGCTGGCGCCCTGGGCCTGGATCAGCACGTTGGACAGGATCGGGATGGTGTTGCGCCGCTCGACGACGCGGTGGACGTGGCCCAGCGATTTGAGAAGGGCAGTCCGTTCGAGCGTAACCTTCATGGAATGCGTCCTGGCATAACGACCCGCAAGCGGACCGAGCTGCCGCGAGCGGTGGAAAAAGGGCGAAGACCATGCAATTTGCTTTGGCGAAAGGCAAGCCATCCCGCAGCTTTTTCAGGGTTTTCCCGAACATGTCGGGTTTGCGCCCGATCAGGCTGCCCTGCGCCATGGAGCCCGTTTCCGACAAGGACCGATCCGGAGGTCCCCGAGCAGAAAGCCGCTGGTTACAGCGTGGGCGGCGGCTCCAGCAGCACCACCACGCGCTGCAGGATGGCGAGCACCGCGATGAGGATGATGAGAACACGCAGGATCTGCTTGAAACGTCCTTCCATGGGCAGGCGGTCGATCACATACATCAACAGCCAGCAGACGAGACCGATGACGACGATACCGATCAGCAGCGAGATCACACCAGACAACATGCACACTTTCCCCGAGCAACCACGACAATCATGGTCGCCCGGTAACGCGAATGTCGGCCCGGGGGTTCCCGTTCGTCAGGTCAGACCGTGAGGGGCGGCGCAGCGACCGGGGGCAGGCTTCTCGATCGGGATCGCAGGATCGACGAAGCGCTTGACAAGGACTACCGCACATCGAAATGATACAGACCTGTCTCACCTCTTGGGGAAAGCACGATGCCGGAGGGCTATGGCAATCTCGAAAAGCGCCATCACATCGTCGAAACCGCCTATGAGCTGTTCAAGCGCTTCGGCTTCCATGCCACCGGAATCGATCGCATCATCGCCGAGGCGAAGGTGGCGAAGATGACGATGTATCGCCATTTTCCCTCGAAGGACGGCCTGATCGTCGAGGTGCTGGACTATCGTTCGCAGCGCTTCGACAGCCAGCTCGACCGCCTGGCGGAACAGGCCGCCACGGCGGAGGCCAAGATCGCGACGATCTTCGACTGGTATGGTCGCTGGTTCGCGAGCCCGCGGTTCCACGGCTGCCTGTTCGCGCATGCCGTGGCCGAGTTCGGCGATCGCGCCCATCCGGTGTTCAAGGCCGCCTCCGCACAGAAGGAAAAGCTGCGGCAGCGCATGCGCGCGATCCTGGCGGATAGGCTGCCTGCCAACCGAGCGGAGAATCTGGCTTCAGCCCTGCTCATGCTGCTCGAGGGTGCCACGTTGCTGGCGCAGATGGGACGGGGCGACGAGGCCATCCGGGAGGCGCGCGAAGCCGGACTCGGCCTGATCAGGGCCGCGGCTGCCGGGCAATGAGCGCAACCGTCATCGCCATGGCCCTTTTTGCAGCGGTCCTGCATGCAAGCTGGAACGCCTTCCTGCGGAACGGCCGCGACAGGCTGTGGACGGTCACGGTGATGAGCTTTTCCACCACGACTGCCGCCATCCCCCTCGCCCTGCTTTCACCCCTGCCGCCGCAACAGGCTTGGGCCTCCATCGGCCTCTCCGCCCTGCTTCAGGTCGGCTATAGCATCTTCCTGGTCGCAGCCTACCGGCATGGCCAACTGGGGCAGATCTATCCCATCGTCCGCGGGACCGTGCCGCTGCTGGTGACGTTCGGCGGGCTGGCTTTCGCGGGCGAACGCCTCGGCCTCCTCCAATTGCTGGGTGTCGGCTTGATCGCCGCCGGCATCATGAGCCTGGCGCTGGGCAGGAACCGCGCCACGGCCTCATCCATCCTCTATGCCCTCGCGACGGGCGCCATCATCGCCAGCTATGCGACGGTGGATGCAATCGGAGTTCGGTTGGCAGGCGACGCCGGGGCCTACACGGCATGGGTGCTGCTCGCCTATGGCGCCCTGCTGCCGGCGGCCTTCGTCCTCTCCCGCGGCAGGCTGTCCGTCGACCTTCGCTCCGCGGAGACCCGGCAGGCGCTCGCCGGAGGCGTTGTCGTCCTGCTCGCCTATGGCATCGTGGTGGCGGCCTATAGACTCGGCCCGGCCGGGCCGATCACGGCCCTGCGCGAGACCAATGTGATCTTCGCCACCCTCATAGGCTGGCTGTTTCTCGGCGAACCCCTGACGATACGGAGCATCATCGCCTGCCTCGTGGTGGCTTGCGGCGCCATCTGCATCGGCTTTCAGCCGTGAGAGGCGCCGCCGCCCGGGGCCTCAGGTCAGAGGGATCATCACAGCCCGGCGATAGGCCGGGCGCTCGGTCAGGCGTTCGTACCAGGCTGCGAGATTGGGCAGGTCCGGCCGCTCGATCGGCATGTTGAACCAGCCATAGGCGAGGCAGCCGAGCGGAATGTCGCCGATGCCGAATTTTTCGCCCGACAGATAGGCCTGGCCGGCCAGCGCCTTGTCGGCGATCGCCAGCAGGCGGCCGCAGCTGTCGAGCCCGCGGGAGAGCTCGGTCTCGACCCGGTCCTGGGCGGTCCGGCGCACGACGTTCCAGAACACGTCGCGGAAGGGACCGGCGATGGTCGAGGTCGTCCAGTCCATCCAGCGCTCGGCCGACGCCTTGTCCTGGCGCGAGGACGGCACCAGCCGGCGCTCGGGGTCGCCCTCGGCCAGATAACGCACGACGGCATTGGATTCCCACAGCACGAAGCCGTCATCCTCGATGCAGGGCACCAGCCCGTTGGGGTTGAGCGCGCGATAAGCGGGATCGTTGACCACGCCGAAAGCGCCGCCTGCATCGATGCGCTCATAGTCGAGCCCGAGTTCCTCGGCGCACCAGAGCACCTTCTTCACATTGGAGGAATTGGTTCGGCCCCAGATCTTCAGCATGTCGGTTCCTTCCACAGAGCGTTGAGGTTCACCCGCCCGACCTTTGTCATTGCCGGGCTTGACCCGGCAATCCAGCTCTTCCCGCCATACATCAAAGACGGGCCCCCTGGATGCCCGGGTCAAGCCCGGGCATGACAAAGCAAGCGCTTGAGTTATTTCCGAACGAGGTTCGGTCCTTCCCTGACGCCGCCTCACTTCGCCCGGATGAAGCCCACGATGTCCTTCACCGAGGCCATGATCGGGGCGGCGATCGCCCGCGCCCGGTCCGAGCCCTCGGCCAGCACGGCATCGATATGGCCGGGATCGGCCATCAGGCGCTTCATCTCGGTGGTGATCGGCGAGATCTTCGCGACGGTGAGATCGGCGAGCGCCGTCTTGAAGGTGGAGAACTGGCCGCCGCCGAACTCGGCGAGAACCTCAGCCACCGTACGCCCCGCCAGGGCCGCGAAGATCGAGACCAAATTGTCGGCCTCGGGGCGGCCCTTCAGCCCTTCTTCTTCGCTCGGCAGCGGCTCGGGATCGGTGCGCGCCTTGCGGATCTTGGCGGCGATGGTGTCGGCATCGTCGGTCATGTTGATGCGCGAGAGGTCGGAAGGGTCGGATTTCGACATCTTCTTGGACCCGTCGCGCAGGCTCATCACGCGGGTCGCCGCCCCCTGGATCAGAGGTTCGGGCAGCGGGAAGAAGCCGCCATTGAAGCCGTTGGCCGCGATGGAATCGCCGAAATCATTGTTGAATTTCGCCGCGATGTCGCGGGCAAGCTCCAGATGCTGCTTCTGATCCTCGCCGACGGGCACGTGGGTGGCGCGGTAGACCAGGATGTCGGCGGCCATCAGGGTGGGATAGGCGAACAGGCCCACCGAGGCCGCCTCCTTGTCCTTGCCGGCCTTCTCCTTGAACTGGGTCATGCGGTTGAGCCAGCCCATGCGCGCCACGCAGTTGAACACCCAGGCCAGCTCGGCATGCTCGGCCACCTGGCTCTGGTTGAAGACGATATGGGCCTTCGGGTCGATGCCGGCGGCCAGGAAGGCGGCGGTGACCTCGCGAATGGCGCTCGCCAGGCTCTTGGGATCCTGCCAGAGCGTGATGGCGTGCTGATCCACCACGCAATAGATGCATTGATGGCTCTTCTGCATCTCGACGAAACGCTGGATCGCGCCGAGATAATTGCCCAGATGCAGGTTGCCGGTCGGCTGAACGCCCGAAAAGACGCGTTCCACGAACTTCGTCATGGCTGGAGGATTCCATATTGTCCAGGCAGCTTGTTCTCGATCGAGCCACCGGCGCGATCAAGAACAAGCTGCAAGATATCGAAAACGTGCACGATTTTCCGGCGAAGCCCGCTGCGGGCCTCACCGGAAAATCGTGCCTCGGCTAGCGCTTATGGCGGGCGCTGGCGCAAGACGCAAGTGCGGGCGGCAGGAACGGCTGGGCGATCGGGTGAAAGCGTTCCGGTCATCCCGGACGCGGTGCGGCCTGTAATGCTGCGCCGCAGAGGCGGGTCCGCAGGCAGAAAAGGGCCGCGCCACTTCGCGGCGCAGCGTGCACGGGATGACATTTTCCTTTCACCCGATGGCACAGCCCGCCCCGGCACTGGTGCAAGGCTCCAACTTGCCGGCTCCGTCCAGGCCCTGTACGCATGCGGAGCTGGAGCCTCGCCGTGACTGCATCTTCCCCCTCCCTGCGCGTGCTGATCGTCGGCGGCTACGGCATTTTCGGCGGACGGCTGGCGGAATTGCTGGCGGACGAGCCCCGCCTCACCCTCATCATCGCCGGACGCTCGCTGGCCAAGGCCGAATTCTTCTGCGCCAGCCGTCCCGTGCGGGCCCGCCTGTTCCCGGCCGAGTTCGACCGCGACCAGCCCCTGGAGCCGCAATTGCGCGCCCTGAAGCCGGACGTCATCGTCGATGCCAGCGGCCCCTTCCAGGACTATGGCAAGCAGCCCTATCGCCTGATCGAGGCCGCGATCGCCCATGGCGCCGATTATTTCGACTTCTCGGATGGGGCGGCCTTCGTGCGCGGCGTTACCGGCCTCGACGCGGCGGCCCGGCAGCGCGGCGTCGCCATCCTGTCCGGCGTCAGCAGTTTTCCCGTGCTTACCGCCGCCGCCGTCAGGCACCTTGCCGGCGCCTTCTCGCGCATTGATGCCATCCGCGCCGGCATCGCTCCCTCGCCACATGCGATCGTCGGCGAGAACGTGCTCAGGGCGATCGCCGGATATGCCGGCCAGGCCGTGCCGGCCCGGCGGCGCGGGCAGACCCTGCTCGTGCATCCGCTCACCGAAACCTGCCGCTTCACTATCGCCCCGCCGGGAAAGCTGCCGCTGCCCAACACGCTGTTCTCCCTGGTGGAGGTGCCCGATCTCCTGCTGCTCGCCGATCTGTGGCCGGGCCTGCGCTCGGTCTGGGTCGGCGCCGGCCCGCGTCCGGAGATCCTGCACCGCTGCCTGATCGGGCTGAGCCTGCTGGTGCGCTGGAAAATCCTGCCCTCCCTCGCGCCGCTCGCCGGCCTGTTCCTCCGGGCAGGCCGCATCCTGCGCTGGGGCTCTCATCGCGGCGGCATGGTCGTCCAGGTCGAGGGCGCCGGGCATCGCGGCGAGAAGCTGGTCCGCGGCTGGCATCTCACGGTCGAGGGCGACGACGGCCCCTATATTCCGGCCATGGCGATCGAGGCCCTGATCCGCCAGCGCCTCGATGGCACCAGGCCGGAGCCAGGCGCCCGCTCGGCGGCGGGCGCCCTCACCCTGGCCGACTATGATCGCGTCTTTGCCGGCCGTCCCTTCGCCCATGGCACGCGCGACCTCACCGCCGAGGCGAGCCTGCCGCTCTACCCGCGCATCCTGGGCTCGGCCTACCAGGACCTGCCGCCGGCCATCCAGGCCCTGCACCGGCATGAAGCGGGCCACGTCGTCAGCGGCCGCGCCAGCGTGGAGCGCGGCAAGGGGTTGTTGTCGCGGCTGGTCGGCACCCTCGTCGGCTTCCCCGAGGCCGGCACGGATGTTCCGGTGCGCGTAACGTTCGAGATCGAGGACGGACGGGAGGTCTGGACCCGGGAATTTGCCGGGCGCCGCTTCCGCTCGGTCCAGACCGCCGGGCGCGGCCGCAACGCCTATCTGGTCGACGAGCGTTTCGGCCCGCTGAGCTTCGCGCTGGCCCTCCTGGTCGAGGACGGCAGGCTGAAGCTCGTCGTGCGCAACTGGCGCTTCCTCGGCCTGAGGCTGCCCCGGTTCCTGGCTCCCTCTGGCGACAGTTTCGAGAGCGCCGAGGATGGGCGCTTCAACTTTCATGTCGAGATCGCCCATCCCCTGCTCGGCCTGATCGTGCGCTACAAGGGCTGGCTGGTCTCCGAACCTCGGAACTGAGCGCGGTCTCCAACGGCAATACAGTTCAGGTCGTGGATGGCTTCCAAATAGCCGGGTCAGGCCCGGCTATGACAATTCGGAGCTTTTCCCGGGATGACGGAGCGCATCGCTAAAGGCGTCCGTCATCTGGCGAGCTGGTCTCGAAGCGCCGTCGCTCACATCGCCTTCATGGCCTTGTGATGCTTCTTCATCATCTTCTTCTTGGCCATCTTCTTCATCGGCTTCTTCATGGTGTCGCCCTTCATCGCATCGCCCTTCATGGCCTCACCCTGCATCGCCGTCGGTTTCATCGTTTGCGACTGCATCGTGTTCGTCTGAGGCATCGCGTCCTGGGCTTGCGCCAGAGAGGCCGTGGCGAAAGCCAGCCCCAGGCCCAACAGGCCCGCAGAGGCGAGTTTGGCAAGATGATCCATGATCCGTTCCTTTCTGTGATTGCGCCGGGGCGCAGGGAGAGCCGGACGAGCCGCCCGGCGGGTGGAGAGGCGAGGGTTTGGATGCCACCTCAATCGGTGGCGGCTGCCTGGATGGGCCCGCCATCCGGCGCCTGCAGCAGGATGGCGGTGCGCAGGCCGGCCGGCGCCGGCGCGATCGGCAGATCGAGAGCTTCGCCCTTCCAACGGCCGAGCCGGACCAGATCGTGCACGACATTCTTGTGCGGCAGGGTGCGGCCGGCATTCTCGCCGGCGCGCACCGGCACCTCGACCTGCCTCGGGTCATAGCGCACCAGCCAGATGTCGAACCCGCTCCGGGGCGAGGCCTGGCGACCGATGGCGACATGGCCGGGTGAGACGGTCAGGCTCGGCGCGGCATCCGGCACGCCTGCCCCGGCGATCGCCGCATCGACCTCGGCAAGGTCGTTGCCGACCAGCGAGGCCCGGCCGTTCACCACCATTTGCGGCGTGAACGGACCGCTCTGCCCGAGAGGCCTTTCATAGGTCACCTGGCGCTGCGTGTAGTCAGGGCGCACGAAGACGTCCTTCCAGCCCAGCCGGTCCCAATAGGTGACGCTGAAGCTCAGGGCCAACACGCCGGGCCGCCGGCTGATCGCAGCCAGATTGGCATTGGCGGGCGGGCAGGACGAACAGCCCTGGCTGGTGAAGAGCTCCACCACGGTGAGCGGCCTCGCCTCGACCGGCGTCGCGCCACCGAGCAAGGGCACGATCAGGCCCAATGCCGGCAAAGCCAGCCGCAAAGCGCCAAAACATGGCCTCTTCGTCGATCGCCTCATCCACGGCCTCGTCAGTCTTCGACCCCGACAAGGGCCGCTTCCCAGGTTTATTCGTCGACGGATCGAGGCTCGTTACAGGCTCACGGCCTCGTGATGATGTGGCGTTGGCATCGCGAATACCGCCGGAAAACACGTAAGGAGGCGTGAATTCGCTGCTGTTTCACCGATTCCCGGCGCTTCGCGCTTTCGTTCGGCGGCGGGGCGGTGTAAGAGGCGCCCACAATCGTTCCTGGAGCAGAGCGCGTTTTGGTGAAAACGCGTCTTTACTCCAGCGCCTTGGTTCGACGCGTCTTTGCGGTCTGGGATGATTCCACCAGACCGCAAGACGCTTTAGCTCATTCGAAACGTTTCAGGACATCATCGTGAAGGTCATCGCCAGTCAGATCCGCAAGGGCAACGTCGTCGAGATCGACAATCAGCTCTACGTCGTGCTCAAGGCCGAGAGTTTCTTCCCGGGCAAGGGCACGCCCACCACCCAGATCGACATGCGTCGCCTGTCGGACGGCGTGAAGACCGTCCAGCGCTACCGCACCACCGAGCAGGTGGAGCGCGCCTTCATCGAGACCAAGTCGCACACCTATCTCTATGAAGACGCGCATGGCTACGCCTTCATGAACATGGACAGCTACGAGCAGGTCGCGGTGCCGGCCGACGTGATCGGCGACCAGTCGGTCTATCTGGCCGAGAACATGGAATGCCAGATCAGCCTCTATAACGGCGTGCCCGTGGCGATCGAACTGCCGGCCCGCGTGGTCCTGGAAGTGACGGAAACCGAGCCGGTGACCAAGGGCCAGACGGCTTCCTCCTCCTACAAGCCCGCCACCCTCTCCAACGGCGTGCGCACCACGGTGCCGCCGCACATCACCGCCGGCACCCGCGTGGTGATCATGACGGAAGACGGCTCCTACGTCGAACGCGCCAAGGACTGAGCCAATCCATCAGCCCATTACGGCCCGTTCACGGGCTTGCTATTCGAAAGCCCTGGCCGCATTCGCCAGGGCTTTTCTTTCTTCCGGCGTCGGCCCATAGCGATTGGCTCCCCGCCCGCCTGGGATGAGACCGAGGACGAGAAGGCAGGCGGAGGCGAACATCATCGCCGCGCTTGTCAAGGTGATGGCGATGCCGAGTGGCACCCGGTCGTTCATGGCCAGATAATACAGAACGGAAGGCGCCGCCCCCGAGGCGAAAATCACCACCCTGGCAATCCATGGCGAGGCACCGATGTCGGAGAGGCGTCGGCCGGCCAGCCAGGCCAGCAGGATGGCGAAACACGCCAAGAGGCCGGAGCGCCGCAACCCCGCTCCCAACTGCAAGGTTTCGAAGACACGAATACCCAGCGCGAAACAGCCCGCCACCAGGACGAGGCCCAGCCAATAAGGCAGACGGCGCAGGCGGCCTCTGTCACGAAAGAGCTGGACCAGGACCTGCGGCATGATGGCGCTCAGACCGGTACCGACTCTGCCGCCGCCGCGATCTCCGCCTGGATCGCCTCGGCCGCAGCCTTGGGATCGGGAGCCGCCACGATGGGGCGGGCCACCACGAGATGGTCGGCCCCGGCGCGGATGGCATCGCCGGGCGTCATCACGCGCTTCTGGTCGCCGCTGTCGCTGCCGGCCGGGCGCACGCCCGGGGTCACCAGCAGCATGCTGTCGCCCACCTTGTTGCGGGTGGATACCGCCTCTTCCGGCGATAGGATCAGGCCGGGCACGCCGATCGACATCGCCTGGGCCACACGCTGGGCCACCAGTTCGCTGACGCTCTGGCGATAGCCCGCCTCGGCGAGGTCGGCATCGTCATAGGACGTCATCACGGTGACGGCGAGGATCTTCAGGTCCGAGCCGCGGGCGCCTTCGACCGCGGCCCGCATCGTCTGGGGGAAGGCATGCACGGTGAGGAAGGTCATGCCCATGCCGGCAATGGCCTCGACCGCCTTGGTCACGGTGTTGCCGATGTCGTGCAGCTTCATGTCGAGGAAGATCTTCTTGCCCGAACGCGCCAGGTCCTGGGCAAAGGGCAGGCCGCCATTGAAGACGAGCTGATAGCCGATCTTGTAGGAGGTCACGCTGTCGCCGAGCCGGGTTACCAGGGCTTCGGCCTTGGCGACGCTGTCGACATCCAGGCCACAGATCAGGCAGTCTTTCGTATTCAAATCAGTTCCTCAGCAGTTGGCGATAGGTCCAGACGCGGGCGGGCGGTACGTTGCGCCAGATACGCGGCGACGCCTGCCAGGTGAAGAAGGCGTTCTTGGTGGGAATCGGCGAGGTCAGCGAATAGGTGAACTGGATGAAGGCCGCGTCGGGCTGCATCAGGGTGAAGGCCTGCGACAAGAGGTCGAGGCGCTGCCGTTCCGGCTTGGTCAGCAGCGGCAGGCCGCAGACCACGGCGGCAGCCTTGCCGGGAAGCCGGCCGTCCAGCGTCCTGGCGAGGGCATAGGCATCGCCCTGCACCACCGTCGCCCTGGGAAAGCGCCGGGAGAGGAGATCGCAGAATTGCGGGCTGTATTCGACCAGGACCAGGCGATCCTCGGCGACGCCTCGCTCGACCAGCGCCTGGGTGATCGGCCCGGTGCCGGGCCCGATCTCCACCACCGGCCCTTCGGAGGCCGGATCGACGCAATTGGCCATTGCCTTGGACAGGAAAGGGCTGGACGGCGTGATCGATCCCATCTGCAGGGGCTTTTCGGTCCAGCTGCGGAAGAACTGGGCGGCCTCGCCGAAACGCCTGGATGGCTTGCAATTGTCACGTCGCGCGCCGCCCTTGTGGACCATCGGCCTGCTCCTTGCTTGCCCCGTTCGCATCGCTATTGGCGAACGCCGCCGCCGTCAAGCGGTCCCTGCGTCCGATCATCGGTATAAGGCCTCCTGAGGCGCCGGTGCCGCATGACCCGCAGCCCGCCATTCCGCCCGCACGTCCGGGTCGGTCTCGTGTTGCCGCCGCCAGGACTGGGCTGCCAGGCGGCTGGGAGCGAGGCGGGCCAGCGCCCAGACCGCCATGGCGCGTACCAGCGCCGATCCGTCGTCGAGAAGCCGTTCGGCCTCCTCGACAAGCCCCGGATCGCCGGAATTGCCGATGGCGATCAGTACATTGCGGATGAAACGGTCGCGCCCGATGCGCTTCACCGGGTTCTTGGCAAACAGCGCCCGAAAGGTCGGATCGTCCAGCCGCGCCAGTTCCGCCAGCCGCGGGGCCTGCAGTGCCTCCCGCGCCTTGAGTTTATGTTCGCGTGCCGCCACCGCGAATTTGTTCCAGGGGCAGGCCGCCAGGCAATCGTCGCAGCCATAGATGCGGTTGCCGATCGCCTCGCGAAACTCGGCGGGGATGGGTCCCTTGTTCTCGATGGTGAGATAGGAGATGCAGCGCCGGGCATCGAGCCGGTAGGGCGCGGGAAAGGCGGCGGTCGGGCAGGCATCGAGGCAGGCCCGGCAGGAGCCACACCGGTCCCGTTCCGGCGCATCGGCCTCGATTTCGGCGGCGCTGAAGATCGAGCCCAGAAAGAGCCAGGAGCCGAAGTCCCGGCTGACCAGATTGGTGTGCTTGCCCTGCCAGCCCAGGCCCGCCGCGGCGGCCAGGGGCTTTTCCATCACCGGCGCGGTATCGACGAACACCTTGAGCGGTGCCCCTGTCACCTCGCCCCACCAGCGCCCAAGGCTTTTCAGCCGTTTCTTGATGACGTCGTGATAGTCGTCGCCCTGGGCATAGACCGAGATCAGCCCGCCGGAGCGATCGGAAAGCCCGGCCATCGGATCCCCGTCGGGGCCGTAGTTGACGCCCAGCATGATGATGCTGCGCACCTCCGGCCAGAGCGTGGCGGGGGCGCCGCGCTGCTCGGCGCGCTCCTGCATCCAGCCCATCTCGCCATGGAACCCTTCCTCGAGAAAGCGGCGCAGCCGTGCCGGCGCCTCGGGGATGGCCTCGGGCGTAGTGACGCGGACGACATCGAAGCCTTCCGCTTCGGCGCGCTGGAGGAGCTCTGTCTTGAGGGCGCTCACGGCGACCTCCTTGCGCGAGGCCACCGGCGTCCGGGGAACTGCCCCTCCGCAAAGTTCAAAAGCACTTGCACCGTCATCCCCGGCACGGCCGCAGGCAGTGGGCAACGGAACGCAGGCAGCCTCAAGCCGGAAAATACCAAGCTAGAAATCGAGATCCGCATAGGTGGCCGAAGGCGGCGTGCCCCGCAGCGTCTCGGCCAGGAGGGGGCGGAAGGACGGACGCGACTTGAGGCGGGCATACCATTCCTTGGCAGCCTGGTCTTCGTCCCAGGGCACGTCGCCGAGATAGTCGACGATCGACAGATGCGCCGCAGCCACGAAATCGGCGTAGGACAGCCTGTCTCCCGCCAGCCAGTTCCGCCGCCGCACCAGATATCCGACATAGCGCAGATGATAGCGCACATTCGATTTGGCCGCACGGATCGCCGCCGTATCCGGGGAGGAACCGCCCTCGCCGATCGGCAGGAAGCGCTTCAGGATCTTCTCGGTGATCAGATATTCGCTGACTTCGGCATAGAATTTGATGCTGAACCACTCGATCAGGCGGCGGGTCTCCACGCGCGCCCTGGCGTCGCGGGGCAGCAGACGCTGCTCGCCCAGGGCATCGCCATAGGCTTCGTCGAGATATTCGCAGATCGGCGAGGCGCCGGGCACGATCAGGCCGGTGGCGTCGATCATCACGGGCAGCACGCCGGCCGGGTTCATGTGCAGGAAGGCTTCGCGCCGCTCCCACGGCTTTTCCTCGACCAGATCGGTCGCCACGTCCATTTCGCTGAGCACGAGGCGGATGAAGCGCGATTGCGGGTCGACAGGATGATGAAAAAGCTTGGCCATTGAACCGTGAATCTGGAAACCGCGGATGAGGGCCCGAAGCAGGGCGAAGCGGATAACCGGTATACCCCCCCGTGCAACCGCCCGGCAACCGCCTTGCGCGAATAGAACACAGGCTCTGCGGTCGGCGGCGGAAAATGGGCGGCAGGGGTTAACGAGACATTGACGCCCCCGGGCCCGGCACTTCGCACCGCACAGCCCGGCAGGCCGCCTGAAACGCCATGCGGCGCCTGGCCGCCTTTCCAGGTCTCTCCGTTGCCAGCGCGGTCATTATGCCATGTGGAAAAGTAACTTACAGATCTCCTATACGTCGGCGATAGGGATCGACAGATGTCGCAATCACAGGTGGTCCCGCGCGCAGCCCGCAACCTGTTCGTCTGCTGCCCCTTTCCCAAGAGGTAATATCGGAAGCATTGACATGAAGCGATTCAGCGCCAAATTGTTACAAAACGTTAACAAACAATAGTGTGGGAAGAAATAGCACTGCAAGGAGCGTGATCATGCCGGTAGACCTGACCGACAGCAAAGCCATTCGCAGCCTCATTCCGGCGCGCATGGACCGCCTGCCCTGGGCCCGCTTCCATTGGATGGTCGTGGTGGGCCTGGGGATCAGCTGGATTCTCGACGGCATCGAGATCCAGCTCGTTTCGGCCTCCGGCTTCAAGCAGAGCCTGGGCATGTCGAGCGCGGAGGTCGGCTTCGCGGGCACGATCTATCTGATCGGCCAGGTGGTCGGCGCCCTCTTCTTCGGCCGATTGACCGACCGCTGGGGCCGCAAGAAACTGTTCATCATCACGCTGGCGATCTATCTCGTCGGCTCCGGCGTGGCGGGTTTCGCCTGGACACCCTGGTTCCTCTATCTCTGGCGTTTCGTTGCGGGCCTCGGCATCGGCGGGGAATATACCGCGATCAATTCGGCCATCGACGAACTCATTCCGGCCAAATATCGCGGCCGGGTCGACATTGCCGTCAACGGCACCTATTGGGCCGGCGCCATGCTGGGCGCCATCGGCAGCTTCTATCTGCTCGACCACAGCCTGTTTGCCGAGAATGTCGGCTGGCGTATCGCCTTCTTCATCGGCCCGGTGCTCGGCCTGATCATCATCTTCCTGCGCCGGCACATCCCCGAAAGCCCGCGCTGGATGGTCACCCACGGCCAGGCCAGGGAAGCGGAGACCATCGTCGACGGCATCGAGGCCGGCGTGCGCGCACAGGGCGTCACCCTGGCCCCGGTCGACGACAGCAAGGCGATGTATGTCAAGCCGGAGGAATCGGTCCCCTTCTCCAAGCTGGTGGACGTCTTCTTCCGCGAATACCCCTCACGTACCTTCCTCGGCATCACCATGATGGTGACCCAGTCCTTCCTCTACAACGCGATCTTCTTCACCTACGCCCTGGTGCTGCAGAACTTCTACCACCTCAACGAGTCGCAGACGGCGCTGTATTTCTTCCCCTTCGCCATCGGCAATCTGATCGGCCCGTTGCTGCTGGGACCGCTGTTCGACACGATCGGGCGGCGCAAGATGATCTTCAGCACCTATGTGCTGGCAGGGCTGGTCCTGCTCGTCTCGGCCTATCTGTTCAAGCAGGGCAGCCTGAGCGCCAACACCCACACGCTGTTCTGGTGCGTCTCCTTCTTCTTCGCCTCGGCCGGTGCGTCCTCGGCCTATCTCACCGTCAGCGAGATCTTCCCGCTGGAAGTCCGCGGCCAGGCGATTTCCTATTTCTTCGCCGTCGCCCAGATCGTCGGCTCGATGGGCCCGCTGATCTTCGGCTATCTGGTCGGTGACGGCACGCAGCGCGATCCGCTGTTCTGGGGCTATGTCGTCGGTTCGGTGGTGATGATCTTCGGCGGCGTGGTCGCGCTGATCTTCGGCGTCGATGCCGAAGGCAAGGGGCTGGAGGATATCGCCGATCCCCTCACCAAGGTCAGCGTCACCGTGGAGGGGGTGCTCGGGCCGCAGGCGCTGCGCTAGGGCGGCGCACGGGGCGCGTTCAACCATGGGCGCGCCCAGCGGTCGAGGACGGTTCATCGAAGCCCGTCATCGCGAGCGAAGCGAAGCAGTGACAGGGCGGGTATTGCGGCGACATCAATGGAAAACCTCAACCCTGCCGATAGGTCTAGCCCCGTGACAGCCACCGCGGCGCGCCGGACAAGGCAAGAGATAGTGGAAGAACAGGCATCCAATTCCGCCACATTTCCTTCCAGACTGGCGGCCATCACAGGCCGATCGAAGAAATGGGTGAGGAAATGGCTGCCGTCACGGAGGATCTCGTCAAGCTCTATGCTCAGTCCGATGCCCTGGCGCTCGGAGAGCTGGTGCGGACCAGGCAGGTCAAGGCTTCGGAACTGGTCGAGACGGCGATCGAACTCGTCGCCCGCCTCGATCCCAAGCTGAACAGCGTCGTCATTCCGACCTTCGATGTCGCGCGGCAGATCGCGGAGGCGCCGGGCACGGGCCCGTTCGCGGGCGTACCGTTCCTGCTCAAGAATCTCGGCACGCAATGGAAGGGCACGCCCCTGACCTCGGGGCTCGCCTATCTCCAGAACTATGTCTGCCCCGCCGATTCCGAAATCGGCCGCCGCATGCGCGCCTCCGGCCTCGCTCCGATCGGGCGCAGCAACACGCCGGAATATGGCTGGTGCATTTCCACCGAGCCGCGCCTCTACGGACCCACCGTCAATCCCTGGAATCCGGCTGTTACCGCCGGCGGCTCGAGCGGCGGCTCGGCGGCGGCCGTCGCGGCGCGCATCGTTCCGATCGCCGATGCCTCCGATGGCGGCGGCTCGATACGCGTGCCGGCCTCCTGCTGCGGCGTGGTCGGTCTCAAACCCTCGCGCGGGCGCGTCAGCTACGGGCCCTTCGACGCGGATCTGTGGTTCGGCTGCATCTATTTCCTGTGCAACAGCCGCAGCGTGCGCGATACCGCCGCCTTTCTCGACGTCGTCGCCGGCAATCTGCCGGGCGATCCTTATACGGCGCCGCGCCCCGAGGAGAGCTGGCTGTCCCTGCTCGCCAGGCGCCCCAAGGGCCTGAAGATCGGCTACACCCTCACCGCCCCCTTCGGCGATCCCTATGCGCCCGAGGTGAAGGCGGCGGTCGAGGACGCCGTCCGGCTGCTGGAGAGCCTCGGCCACACGGCGGAGGAATATCGCTTCGAGGTCGATCTCGAGGAAGCCTGGTGGCGCTACAACGACATCATCGCGGTGGAGACCTCGACCGAATTCACCCAGCACGCCAAATTCGCGGGGCGCCCGCCCGAAGAGGCCGATCTCCAGCCCTTCAACTGGTCGATGCTGGAATATGCCAGGACGCTGTCGGCGACGCAGTATTCGGCCAGCATCGGTGCCGTGCGCAAGGCAGCCCAGCGCATTGCCATGGAGCTTGCGCCCTTCGACGCCTTCGTCACGCCCACCTTGACGCAGCCGCCGCGCCCGGTCGGCTACTGGTCGATGGAGGACGGCAATCGCGAGCGCTATCTGGCGCGCTGGTCGGACGCCGCCTTCATGTTCGCCTTCAACATCTCAGGCCTCCCGGCGATGTCGGTGCCGCTCGGCATGGCCGACGGCAACAAGCCCGTGGGCATCCAGTTCATCGGCCGCCACGGCGACGAGGCGACGATCCTGCAGCTCGCCGCGCAGGCGGAGGAAGCCGCGCCCTGGATCGGGCGCAAGCCGCAGGTGTGCGCGATCTGACAATCGCGGTCTGACAATCGTGATCTGAAGCGTCGCGCTGCCCCTCACCCGTACCCTCTTCCCGTAAGAACGGGGCGAGGGTACGGGCGAGGGGCAGCACTATGGCTGGCCACATCATGAAGAAGCCCTCCCCGGCACGACCGGGAGGGCTTTTCAGATCTGCTTCGATGCCGCGGCGGCCTCAGGCCGTCAGGCCGCCCGCCAGGCTCGGCAGGTCGAAGGGGCGGAAGCCGAAATGCGACAGCCATCGCACATCGGCGTCGAAGAACGGGCGCAGGTCCGGCATGCCATATTTCAGCATGGCGATGCGGTCGATGCCCATGCCCCAGGCAAAGCCCTGATATTCGTCGGGATCCAGGCCGCAATTGCGGAGCACATTGGGATGCACCATGCCGCAGCCCAGGATTTCCAGCCAATCCTCGCCCTCGCCGAAGCGGATCTCGCCACCCTTGCGCGAGCACTGGATGTCGACTTCCATCGACGGCTCGGTGAAGGGGAAGAAGGAGGGACGGAAGCGCATCTTCACCGAAGGCACTTCGAAGAAGGCGCGGCAGAACTCTTCCAGCACCCACTTCATGTGGCCGACATGGCTCACCTTGTCGATGACCAGCCCCTCGACCTGATGGAACATCGGCGTGTGGGTCTGGTCGCTGTCATGGCGATAGGTGCGCCCGGGCACGACGATGCGGATCGGCGGCTTCTGGCTCAGCATGGTGCGGATCTGCACCGGACTGGTATGGGTGCGCAGCACCTTGCGCTCGCCCTTCTCGTCGGGCGCCAGGAAGAAGGTGTCGTGCATCTCGCGGGCCGGATGGCCGGGCGGGAAGTTGAGCAGGGTGAAGTTGTATTCGTCCGTCTCGATATCGGGGCCTTCGGCGATGGCGAAGCCCATATCGGCGAAGATGGCGGTAATCTCGTCGATGACCTGGCTGATCGGGTGAATGCGGCCGAGCTCGGTGCCGCTCTCGCGCACCGGCAGCGTCACGTCGACGGCTTCCGCCACCAGGCGCGCTTCCAGCGCGGCGGCCTTCAGCACGGTCCTGCGCTCGGCCAGCGCCGCGGTGACGCGGTCCTTGACGACATTGATGGCGGCGCCCGCCTGCCTGCGCTCTTCCGGCGCCATCTTGCCGAGGGTGGCCAGGCGCTCGGAGATCGAGCCCTTCTTGCCGAGCGCCGAGACGCGCACCGCTTCCAGGGCCGCCTCGTCGCCGGCGGCGGCGATC
Organism: Labrys sp. LIt4; assembly: GCF_017813775.1. Classification (NCBI taxonomy): domain Bacteria; kingdom Pseudomonadati; phylum Pseudomonadota; class Alphaproteobacteria; order Hyphomicrobiales; family Xanthobacteraceae; genus Labrys; species Labrys sp. LIt4. The sequence continues at coordinate 2,679 of NZ_JAGIPY010000019.1, read as the reverse complement.
TCGGACAACAGGGTCGTTTCCAGGCTGGTCAGGTCGTTCATCGTCACTTCCTCAAATCGAGGTGCCTTCTAGCCTATTTCAGGCGGAAAAGGGAACCGCATTCGACAGATCAGGCACTGCAGATTTGCGCCATCGAATAACGGTTTTGCACCCGAACCGACGAAAAAAGCGGGAATTGCGCCCCCCGGATACCCCCCAGCAAAATGGCGCTTAAGCGCCCGATGAATGGCTGCGATGCCCTTCCCGGCGGCATTTCGAACCCCGCTTTTCGATCATCTGAATGATTCACATATTCGCTAATTATCTAATTAATTAATCTTGAAAATATTTAAAAACCCGTGTTATCAAGGGCTTGTGAGCAGCCCGGCGAAAATGGCGAAGGGATGATGACGGTCGACAAGGTCTTCGAAGCGCTTTCCTCACCGCCGCGACGGCGGATTCTGGCCGATCTGTCGCGGGCGGACATGACGGCTGGGCAGGTGGTCGAAAAGCTCGCCGATGCGATGTCGGCGCCGGCGGTTTCCAAGCATCTTTCCATTCTGGAGAATGCCGGCCTGGTCCGGCGCGAGCGGCGGGGCCAGAACGTGCATTACGGCCTCAGGCGCGAGACGCTCGCCAACACGCTGCTGGAATTCCTGTCCGCCTTCGAGCCGGCGGCCAGGCCCGATGGCGCCGACTCGGCGCTGGAGCGCATCCGCCGCAACATGCTGTCGGGGCGCGGGCTCTAGAGCAAAGCGCGTTCAAGCGTGAACGCTTATTTGCTCTAGCTCATTGTTCTGACGCGTCTTTGCGATTCTTGGTGACTCCGTCTAATCGCAAAACGCTATAGGGCATGTCGCCGGGTGCGCGGGCATCTCGCCCGTTCTTCTTTGCCTGCAACCGCTGGGCTCTTGCAGTGCCGGGCGCAACGGCTCAATAGAGTCGGACCGTCCTATCGTTTGATGCAAGGTCTCCATGCCGTCTCCCGACAATTCCGCGCCCACCAACATGCTGTCCACCGTCGAGGCTCTTACCCCCGAGACGCGCGCGAAGGTCGACGAATTGCAGCGAACCGAAGCGCCGGCCTACCGGCTGGCCGCGCTCGACCCCGACTTCATGCTGGGCGATTCCACCCGAGGCGTGCGCTTCCAGCTCGAATACGCCAAGGCGCAGGAGGGGATGAAGGCGGCCCATATCCGCTCCACCATCGTGGTGTTCGGTTCGGCCCGCGTCAGGGAGAACGCGCCCGGCAATCACGGCCGCTGGTACAAGGAGGCGCGCACCTTCGGCTACATCGCTTCGCGCCGCGGCGGCGCCCTCAACGAGGATGGCGGCGGGCGCTTCAACGTGATCGCCACAGGCGGCGGCCCGGGCATCATGGAGGCCGCCAATCGCGGCGCCGCCGAGGCCGGCGCTCCCACCATCGGCTTCAACATCACCCTGCCGCACGAGCAATATCCCAACCCCTACACCACCCCTTCCCTCTCCTTCCGCTTCCACTATTTCGCCATGCGCAAGATGCATCTGGCCATGCATTCGGCGGCGCTGGTGGTGTTTCCGGGCGGCTTCGGCACGCTCGATGAATTGTTCGAGATCATCACCCTGCGCCAGACGGGCAAGATGTCCTTCTGCCCGATCGTGCTGATGGACAAGGCCTATTGGACCCGGATCATCAATTTCGACGCCCTGGTCGAGGAAGGCTTCATCAAGGCCGAGGACCTGACCCTGTTCGACTTTGCCGAGACGGCCGAGGAATGCTGGTCGATCCTGGAGCGCAAGGGTTTGACCGCCCCGAGCGAATAGGCTTCAGGACGGGTCGAATACGGCCTTGGCGCACCAATCGAGTTGCTCGGGCTTGAAGGCAGGCTTTTTGCCGTAGATGTCGCCCATCTCGGCGACATAGGCTTTCTCGACCTCCACAAGATTCCTGTAGAGGGGCAGTGGCTCGCAGGGGCGGGCCAACTGCCACTCCTTGCTGTCGAGGGGGTGACGCTCGCCCTTGGCGAGAAGGGCGCCTGAAATCTTCAGCACCGAGCCATCCGGCGCCACATGGACCTTGCCCTCCCGGCTTACGGCCGCGTCGCGATTGGGCCCGTCAACGATGTTGGGAGACAGCATCGCCGTGACGATATAAGCAAGGCTGCCGTCCTGGCGGTAACAATAGGTCGCAAAACGCCCGATACCATCGAAATAGGCGGCAATGGACAGCACCGAACGGCTCCCGGTCGCGCTGGCGCGATTGTCCCAGAAGGAAAAATCGTCGCCATAGCCGTTGAAGAAGCTGCGGCGCCAGCCGAGCCATGCCTGCGGATTGTCCTTCATCACCGCCTGGCACGCCGCCCAATCGGCGCCGATCTCGGCCAGAGCCTTGGCATCGGGTTGCCCGGCGGCGCGAACCGGGGCCGCTGCCGCCAGAACGGCGATCACGGCCAGAGACATCAATACCCACATGCGTAACCCCTGAGCGACGTATAGAGCCTTGCGATGCTAGGCCGGGCCGGGTCGCCTCGCGATATCCATGGGAACAACCGGCACAACCACGATCGAGCGAGAATTCCGGGTGCACGGGCATCTTGCCCGTTCCTGGAAACGCAGCGCTTGCGGAATGAGAAGAACGGGCAAAATGCCCGTGCACCCTGTGTAGTTGGAATGTGTCAGGATGGGTGCGGGCGAGAGACCGTGTGCACCCCGGCCCGTTAA
>NZ_JAGIPY010000107.1:0-252 GCF_017813775.1 Labrys sp. LIt4 | reverse complement strand
GGGGCGTTTCGTCGCGGGGGAGAAATGGGGATGATGTCGGGGATTTTAGTGGCCACGTTCTTCTATATTTACAGCCGCTGATTTCCGGCCTTGATACCGTGGTGCGACCAGAGAGGCTCACTGGAGGTTGGTAGCATGGCGCCCAGTTGCCAGTCACATCTGCATCTCCAAGGCCGGAATCGTGGCCGGATTGATTCCGGCCCATGGTGTGCCGCCACCGCGCGCCGATGGCCGTGAGGGGAAACACTCCAC
>NZ_JAGIPY010000106.1:0-253 GCF_017813775.1 Labrys sp. LIt4 | reverse complement strand
AAAAACAACACCTGGCGGGAAAAGCCATGGCCGTACTGGTAAGCATCCATGAACTGCTGGCGAATGCCCAGCGCTTGCACTTCGCCTTGGGCCTCGATGCGCGACTGGGCAGCTTCGTCGAGCATCTGCATGCTGGACGCCTTGACCTGCTGCGAGCTCTGCGCCATGCGATACAGCGACAGACCCACCAGCAGGGTCACGATCCCCAGCAGGCAGAGGCCCGCCAGCAGGGTGATTTTCCATTGAATGGAGA
>NZ_JAGIPY010000105.1:0-253 GCF_017813775.1 Labrys sp. LIt4 | reverse complement strand
ACCATCAAGAACGCAAGCAAGAGCGACGAAAATGACTTTTCATTTCTCCGCATCAATTTCCTTTCCCCTGGCCAAGGTGTTGGTCGAAAAGACGACCAACCGTTTGAAGACGCCTCTGCCCACTTTGTGCGAAGCCTGACCTTCCGCTCTGAGGATGGACGACGATATGAAGAGATAGCTACTCAGATTTCAAACCTGAAGCGAGACGCAGTAAAGAAGGAACAGGAGAAGAAGGACATGGAGGATGTCGTTG
>NZ_JAGIPY010000104.1:0-253 GCF_017813775.1 Labrys sp. LIt4 | reverse complement strand
CGCTCCCAGCCCTCCAGGCGTTGCTGCCAAGCCGGTGAGGCAAGCGGCGGACGATAGCACCCGAAGCGGCGTTTCTCCAGCGCGAAGCCCAGCAGGTTGAGCCAGTCACCCACCCGCGAAGGCGAGATGCACCGCGCCTTGCGCAAGGCGCCATGGCTGAAGAAATGGCGCATGCCCCAACTGCTCCACGGGTTGATCCCGACGATCAGCAAATGCCCACCCGGGCGCACGGCGCTGGCGGCCTCGCGCAGCA
>NZ_JAGIPY010000018.1:0-118788 GCF_017813775.1 Labrys sp. LIt4 | reverse complement strand
GAGGGCGGTTCGGCCGGCTCGGTCGCCGCCAAGCATGTCATGCACATCGCCTCGCATGTCTCGGGCTATACCAGCGGAATTACGGAGACAGTGCACTCTATTGATCGTACCTAAGTCTAGCCGCCTTGTGTCACGATGGCTCGGCTTGCACGCATCGTGGTTCCCGGTTTGCCTTAACATGTTACCCAGCGGGGCAATGGGCGGCGGCGCACTTTCTTTGGTGTCGAGGATTATGTCTTCTACCGCGACTGCCTTACGGTCCATTGCTAGGCTGCCGGCGTCGAGGTGTGGGCCTGGTGCCTGATGCCCCATCACATGCATCTCATTCTCGTGCCCGCCTGATCCGGATGGCCTGCGGCGGGCCTTGGCGCCAACCCATCGGCGCTATGCCGTCCATGCGCGTGAGAAGCGGACGGGGCATTTTGTGCAGGGGCGCTATGGCGCGGTTGCCATGGATGAGGCGCATCTCCTGCATGCGGTGCGCTATGTCTGTCTCAATCCTGTGCGGGTCAGCCTTTGGAACGAGCTCAGGATTGGCGCTGGGCCAGCACGCGAGCCCATCTTCTGGGGCAGGAAGACGGTAACACCAGCTTCGCGCTGGTTCGCCAGCGCGTCGCCGATTTCTCTGATTTGCTCGACAATGTGGACGAGGCGATGTTCAACCGCATCCGCCGGGCGGAGAGTGTCGGACGCCCGCTTGGCGATGACGCCTTCATCGGCCGCATCAGGGTATTGACGGGCCGCGAGGTGAGGCCGGGGAAACGCGGGCCTTATACCAACGGCGGTTATGATTGACCGATGTGGGCCCATTTCCGCATGCCGATTGAGGTTATGACGGCCGGTAGGGCGATGAGCTTGTTCCAGGCCTCGCAAGCTGCATCGATGATGTCGTCATAACCCTCGAAGATGCAATTGGAGAGCCAGTTTTCCCTCAAATACTGGCAGATGTTTTCGACAGGGTTGAGCTCGGGCGAGCGGGAAGGCAACAAGATCAAGGTGATATTCTTTGGAAGGTTGAGCTTGTCGGTCGTGTGCCATCCTGCGCGGTCAAGGATGAGGGCGCCATGGGCGCCCGTGGCAATCTGGCGGCTGATTTCATCGAGATGTTGTTGCATGGCGTTTGTGTCGGCATATGGCATGGCCAAACCTGCACCAACACCGCGCGCCGGGCAGATGGCGCCGAACAGATAAGCGCTCTGATAGCGCTGATCCGCCGGCTGGCGAGGCCTGGTACCACGCCGGGCCCATTGGCGGACGATATCGTTTTTCTGGCCGATACGGGCCTCGTCCTGGAACCAGATCTCGATCGGCTTTGCCTTGGGCAAGTGGCCCAGATGAGCCTTCAGCGTGGCTTCGAAGTTTTTTTGAAAGCCGCAATCGTCTCGGCCTTCTGACCAGGATGGCGGGGACGGGCACTGATGTGGGAAAAGCCAAGCTGACGCAGAATGTCGCTGATACTGCGCTCCTGGTAGACGACACCAAATTGCTCCTCGATCACCCGCTTGAGATCGACCCGGCGCCAGCGGACCACCCCATCCTTGGCTCGATCCGGCCCCTTCTCCACGATCTGGGCCAAGGTCGACAATTGCTCGCTCGTCAGGCGAGCTGAAGGCCCCTTGTACCAATTGTCCTTCAACCCATCCGGGCCGTGCTCGTTGAAACGATGGACCCAGTCGCGCAGGGTCTGGCGGTCCATACCACCGATCCGCGCTGCTTCCTCTCGGCTGCGCCCCTCCAACACCGCTGCCAGCGACAAAAGCCGACGGCTCTGATTGGCGTGCTTGGTGCTGGCGGCCAGCCGTCGAAGCTCGGATGGCGCGAAATCCGATCGTATCGTCACCGCTGAGGACATGATGGAATACCTCCCCATGCCATCGAATCAGATCAACCTGATTTGGGGAATCCCTCAGAGTCAGAAATCGCCGCCGTTAGTATTAGTACCTTCCCAGGGCAATTAGGGGGTGCTAAGCCAATGCCGTTAGGTGGGTTTTGAGTGGATGTCTAGACATGATGCGAATATTTGAAAAAAATACGTATTTTTTTCTTAAGAATCTAAGAAATTATATTTTATCTAGTAATGATTATATAGATATTTTGTTGAATTTAAGAAACCGAGAATTCGAATGGGTTGCCATTGTATGGGAATCGATAATAAATGGAAGTGGTAATGCACTTTTTGTGTTTAAAAGCAATGGCGAGATATATCTATTTAGCGTATGTATTGACGATGGAAAGGTCGTTAGTTATGATGAAAAGAAACTTGATTCTTTAACTAAAATTGAAACGAATATGAAGAGAAGGATTGATATTTGCATTAATCATATAAAAGAACTTTCTGTTTTTGAACTACAGCGATGATGCGGAAGTTGCGACAATTGCGCACTTCCACCGCTGAGGTGATCCACCACCAAACCATAGTCTATGCCGTGTAGGGGGCATGTCAGCCGCTTTTCAGGCTTGCGCCAATCCAGGGTGGGATGCGGAGAAGCAGATTCTCAAAGACATATCCAGCAACGGAGCCACTTGTGCCAGCGAGCGGCAATGGAAATGGAATGGCCCTAGATTCTCACTCACGGCTTATCGAACGATGGGGTGCCGAAAATCTTAAAACAGAGCGATGCCGCGCTACCCTATGACCTGAGAATATCTGACCTGCGGGTGTCAAAATTTACCGTGATCCCGTCCGATTCCAGGAATACTGGATGAACAGCGATTGAGAGACACATGAGATTTTTGATAAGAGCGATTCTTGCGCTCCTGATAGCTTTTGCTGGCCTACCGCCAGCAATGTCACAGTCCGTACCGGCTAGCGCAAACGATTCGACTATTACGAGTCGACTGGAGCAGGCGCAATCTCTTTTTATCGGCCTTACAAACGCTTACGACCTCAATGGACCTACGAACACTTTCATACAAGCACTATCGGGCACGTGGATCAGACTTGCAGTTGTGCCATCGCTGGACGAAAATGGAACATTCTTTTCAAAGAAGGGCGATCGTATTTGCGCTACGAATACCATTTCGCTCAACCCGCCAGAAACACGTCTGGCAAGCCTGAAGGGGATCGAGTACCATGGCCAAGGCGAAGCGATACCGGTTGAATTGCGCTGGTCGGGGCGAGGATTATTCTATCTGATCAGCGATCTCGCCGGCACTGCCGCTTCGCTTCTCGGCGACAAGTGGAAAGACCCGACTCCCGAGGCACGGAGCCTCGATCGGAGCGTGGGCCGACTAGCCACAGCCGCATTCTTCTTGGTCCCGTTGAACCGCGATCTAATGTTGGCTAGCGATGAAAGTGGCCAGGATTTGCGGTTATGGGTCCGATGCCCGATGTGCACGCCCGGATAGAAGATGGCGGCATGCAGGCTGCAGGCGGCGTGGTGCTGTTCGAGCGCGGCCCGACCAGGGTAGTGCCGACGTTGGCGGGCGAACTTTACTACCGCGAATGCATCGAGGTCCTGCGCGCCCACCGGCGTTCGCGCGATGCTCTTCATCGGCTTGGCCAAGGGCTGAGCGGCGAGGTCGCCATCGGCCTGACGCCCACGCTCACGCGATGCGTGCTGGCCCCGGTGCTGCGGCAATTTCTGGCCGCGCACCCCAATGTCCGCGTTCGTATCGTCGATGCCTATGGCGATATCATTGTCGGCAGGGTGCGTGACGGCGATCTGGATATCGGGATTGTGCCGTCTTTTCCCGGCGAGCCCGGCTTGCACTCGGTGGGGTTCGCGCGGACGCCGCAGTTTTTGATTTCGGGCCGGAACTCGGGCCTCAACTTGAAGCATCGCGAGCCGGTCGAACTCGCGGCGCTCGGGCCGCTCAAGATGGTCATGCCGAGTGGCGCTCAAGGCCGCGCCCGGCCGATCAGCGCCTATCTCGACTCGGTCGGCGCTCAGATCGTTGAGCGGCTTGAGATCGACAGTTCGATCGGGGTCTACGACTTTGTCACCCACTCAGACTGGGTTTCCATCCATGCCGCTATCGCCACACTGCGCGAGTTCCATGACGATAGTGACGTGCTGGTAAATCCGATTGTTGGGCCGCCATTAGTGCTCGATCTGTTCGGTGTCGAACGCGCCCGGGAGCCGGCCAGCCCGGCGGCGCAGGCGTTCGTCGACGCCTTGCGGGCCTATGCCGTCGAACTCGAAGCCGAGACGCTTGGCTATGTCGGAGTCGCGGTTGATCATTGAAATCAACGATATGGAGGAGGATCGGAAAGCCCTATGGCCGTCGAGGAAACAAAGAACTTCGCGACAGCAGCCTGTTGCATCGACTATCGCCAATCGTCGAGTCACTGCCTCGCGGAGGGCGCTATTGTCCATCGATCGGAAGACTTTATGGTTCCGTAAGGATCGCAGCGTCTCACCGCATTGTAGGGGAAAGTACGAATGGATCGGCTTGTGGCGATGGAGGTCTTCGTCAATGTGGTCCAGGCGGGTTCCTTCTCGGGCGGGGCGCAGAGGCTGAATCTGCGACAGCCGATGGTCTCCAAGACGGTGGCGCAGCTCGAGCAGCATCTGGGCGTGCGCCTGCTGCTGCGATCCAATCAGGGCCTTATGCTGACCGAGCCGGGCCAGCGGTTCTACGACCAGGCAAGGATCGCCCTCGAACAGGTGGAGGCTAGCGAACAGGCCGCTCGCGATGCTTCGAGCGGAGTGACGGGGCGGATTCGCGTGAGCGTACCGATGACCTTTGCCTCCTTGACGCTGCTGCCGGCCCTGCCGCGCTTCCTTGACCGCCATCCCGCGCTCGAGGTCGATATCATGATGGATGACCGGTCCACCGATCTTCTCAAGGCCGGAGTCGATGTCGCTCTGCGCATCGGCACACTGAACGATTCGAGCCTGGTCGCGCGCAAGCTCGGCGAGCGGCCTCGGGCGGTGGTGGGCACACCCTCCTATTTCGCTCGGTTTGGCATTCCGCGCCATCCCGCCGACCTGGCCTCGCATCAGGCCATCGTCTACTCGCCGCGCCGAAGCGGCGCCTCGCGCACCTTCCGGCGCGGCGAGGAAGAGGTTACGGTCGAGCTCTCCGGCCGTGTCCACGTCGATGCCAATGAGGGTGTCCGGGCAGCCGTGCTGGCCAATGTGGGCCTTGCCGTAGGCTCGAATTGGATTTTCCAGCGCGATCTTGCTGAAGGTACGGTTCAGGCCGTCCTCCAGGACTGGTCGTTGCCGAGCGCGGATCTGTGGGCGCTCTTTCCCACAGGGCGCATGGCAAGCGCGAAAGCCCGTGCCTTCGTCGGTTTCGTCGAAGAAATCCTGGCGGCCTCGCCGGCCATGCAGCCGGCCAAGGATTAGGGCCAGGACCCAAATGAGGCTTGCTGAACGGGTGGAGCGGTTCTTGCCGATCCACAGCTAGGCAGGCCCACGCGGCATTTCGCCGGGCGATCAGGTGTGCTGCAGACGCAGCGCCGACATTGCTTGCCGATTCCATGGGTCCGTGAAGGTCGCGGAAGGCCAGGAGGTGCCGGCCCAACCCTGGACGGGAATGGCATTCTCCCAGGGAATGCAGTCTATCGTCCATGCTCGTCTATAAGGCATGAGAACACGCGTCTATATTCCAGACGTCAGGATTTTTCTACAAAACTCCGCAGCGACATTTTGGTAATTCGGAAAGTTGTATTTTGCCTTCTTTCCGAAGATCGGCGAAGTTTGTCTTTGGTAGGTAGATATCTTGATTGATTTCCAATAATAAGGAGAAGCCGCATGTCTGGTTTTATCATCGCTTCCATCGACGTCGAAGACCGTGAATTGTTCGATCGCTATGTCGACATGGTTGAAAACACCATTCGCAACGATGGCTTCAAGGTCGATGCGCTTTTCGATGATCATCCTTACCTCTTCGACGGCAAGTTGCCTTCGAAGCGCATCGTTCTGATGAAGTTCGAGTCAGTCGATCAGGCCAAGAAGTTCTACTACTCCGAGGGGTATCAGGACGCAGTCGCCGTGCGTCATGCCAGCTCGACGACGCACTTTTCGCTCCTGATCGACGGCGAATTGCAGCGCTGGGGCGGGCAGAGCGATGCGCCGGAAAACGCGGGCGCTTCCAAGGCGGCCTGAAAGATCGGCTCCTTATGTTTTGCGGCCGTGTCGGGATGGTGCCGGGCCATCCCGATACGGCTTCAGTACCCTCTACTCCCGTGAGGAGACAGGCCCGTGAAAACAACGCCCGGACAAACAAGCCGCGCCATCGTGATCGGCGGGTCGCTCGGTGGTCTTTTTGCAGCTTATCAGTTGCGGGCCGCTGGCTGGGATGTCGAGATTTACGAACGCTCGCCCCGCGATCTCGATAGCCGGGGTGGTGGTCTCGCGCTCCGGTCGGAGGTTGTGGATACGTTGCGCCAAGCCGACCCCGATCTCAACATCGAAGATCTGGGTATATTTCCACGCGCTCGCGTTGCCATGGCCGTGGACGGCGCCATCGAGGCACGGCATCTGGGATCGAGACCCCATACATCCTGGTCTCTCGTCTACACCAGCCTGCGCCGTGTCATCGGCAATGAGCATTACCACCAGGGCCGTGTCCTGACCGCTATCGAGGATGCGGAGAAGGGGGGCGTCCGTGCGTTCTTCGCTGACGGCAGCGCGGCGACCGCCGACCTTCTGGTAGGGGCAGATGGCGGCAATTCGACAGTTCGCCGGCTGCGCTGGCCCGCCGCAGAGCCTACCTATGCCGGTTATCTCGCCTGGCGAGGCCTGGTGGTGGAGGACGCGATGCCTCCACTGGCCCGCCGGATGTTGCATGGCGAGATCGTCTTCGCCAATCGGCCCCGTTCGCATATCCTCGGTTATCTGGTTCCGGGCGACAACAACGACGTGCGTCCCGGCCACCGCATCTTCAACTGGGTGTGGTACCGCCCCGCCGACGCCGGCATGCTTGCCGATGTCATGACCGACAGCGAGGGCATTTCCCGCTCCTACTCGGTTCCGGAAGGCCTGCTCGCTCCCAAATGGCGGGAGCACGTCTACCGAGATGCCGAAATCCTGCCGCCGCCTTTCCGCGAATTGGTGCGAGCGACGAGGGAGCCCTTCGCGCAGGCGATACGGGATCTGGCGGTGGACCACATGGTCGATGGTCGCGTCATCCTGGTGGGAGACGCGGCCTCGATTCCCCGGCCCCACACGGCGGCAAGCACGTCGAAGGCCGCTACCAATGCGCGGGCCCTGCGCGAAGCCCTGAAAGCCTGCCCCGACGACATGGACAGGGCGCTGGCGGCCTGGGAACCAGCCCAGGTGGCGCTTGGCCGCCTCCTGCGAGGCCAAGGACAGGCCCTTGGAAGGGAACTGATGCTGGAGCCTCCCTACGATGTGAGGCGTGAGCCATTACTTTCGGCAAGCTGAGCAGGCGGAGGTGGTGATGGAAGCCGGATTTCGACCGATAAGCGAAGCACGTTACCGCCTCGGCGAGAATCTACGCTGGGACGACAAGTTTCAGCACCTGTGGTGGACCGACGTTCATGACAGGCGCTTATGGCGGTTCGATCCCGCCACGGGCGAGTATCGCGACTGGCTTCTCCCGCAGCCTCTCGGAAATTTCGCGTTCACGACGACGCCCGGTATTTTGCTCGTAGGCCTGCAGCATAGGCTCGCGCGTTTCGATACCGTCAAGGACGAACTCATTCTGCTCGATGAAGTCGAACCGGAACATGAAAACACGATGATCAATGACGGTGGCTGCGACCGCCATGGCAATTTCGTGTTCGGTACGATCGAGGAGAGCCGGAAGGAGCCAATCTGCCACTATTACCGCTTCACGCCAGGAGGCCGTCTTCAGCGGCTGGACCTACCCCAAGCGATCGTCACCAACAGCATCTGCTTTAGCCTGGATGGCGGCACGATGTATTTCGGTGACTCGCCGACCCGCCGCATCATGGCCTGCGACTATGACGGCGGCAGCGGGGAGGTTGCCAATATCCGCCTCTTCGCTGCGACGGATGATGTGCCCGCAGGAGGCCCTGACGGCGCGATCATCGATGCAAACGGCTATCTCTGGAGTGCGCAGTGGGGCGCTTCGAGGGTGGTGCGCTACGCTCCCGACGGGCGAATCGACCTCGTGGTTCCGCTGCCCGTGAGCCGTCCAACCTGTCCGGCCTTCGGAGGGCCCAATTACGAGAGTCTTTATGTTACCAGCGCCTATTTCGGTCTGAGCGAGAAAGCCCGAACTGTTGAGCCGCTGGCCGGCGCCATTTTCCATGGGCGCCTGCCACGAGGGCGAGACCTGCCTGAAAGCCGATATGGGCTTGGCGTGTGATTTTTGAAGTGGAGTGAGCCCGGGCGCCCGCCGCTTCCTGATTGGCGGGGGCAGATCGCCGGCAGGCCGTCAACAGCGGGAAGCGCAGCGGTACCAAACAAACCCACTCGAAGCGCTGTAGCGATGCCGTCTTAACCCGCATGGTCGAGACCGGTGGCATTCCCATCAAAATGCCGGCAAGCCTTTGGCTCGCCGGCATTGGCATAGGCTCATGACCGGCGAAAAGCCGTGCGGCGGTAAGCACCCGCTGCCCGGAGCCGCGTCACGTCGAGATGTGGTCGAACTCACGATCCTTGGTTTCCGGGATCAGGAACAAGCCGACGACGAACGCCATCGCCATAACAGCGATTGGAAACCAGAGGCCGAAATAGATGTCGCCCGTCGCCGCCACCATGGCGAACATGATGAAGGGCAACATGCCGCCGAACGCCGCGTTGCCGACATGGTATGGCAACGACAGGGCGGAGTAGCGGAAGCGGGTCGGGAACAATTCGACCAGGATAGCCGTTGTCGGTCCCTGCGCCGGTGTGACCGGCAGCACCAGGAGCACCAGCATCAGTACCAGCATTGGCTTGTTGATGTTGTTCGGATCGGCGGTCGCCATGGCGTAGCCGGTCTCGGTCTTGGTCGAACCGTCGCTGTTCTTCGCCAGGGAGCCATCGGTGTTGCGGACCGGCACCTGTCTACTAGCGACCGGGTAGCCGTTGTCCTTCAATGCCTTGAAGAGATTCGACACAAAGTCGGCTTTGGCGGCGGCAGCAGCGGACTTGTCCAGCCCGGCCGTCTGCGGATATTCAACCGACGTGTCGCCGACCTTGACTGCTGCTCGCGCGCCGCCCGGAGCCGCTTCATTCGCGTAGGCGACCGAATTGCTGGCGAGAACGTTCTTCACCACGTCGCAGGGAGAGACGAATTTCGCTGTTCCGATCGGGTCGAACTGCACCGAGCAATCGGCCGGATCGGCAAGTACGGTCACCCTGGTATTGACCAGCGCGGCTTCAAGCGCCGGGTTGCCGTAGTGTGTGATCGCTTTGAACAGCGGCTGGAAGGCTAGCATGGCGATCAGCAGGCCGGTCAGCATCAGCGGCTTGCGGCCGAACTTGTCGGACAGCCAGCCGAACAGGACGAAGAACGGCATGCCGACCAGCAGCGAACACGCGAGCAGAACGGAGGCCGTCATCAGGTCGATGTGCAGCGCCTTGGTCATGAATAGAAGTATGTAGAATTGAGCCGTGTAGCCGACCACGGCCTGGCCGGCGACGACCCCGAAGAGGGCAGTCAGCACGATCTTCAGATTCTTCCACTCGAGAAATGCCTCCTTGAGCGGTGCCTTTGAAATGGCACCCTCGGCTTTCATCGCTAGGAACAGCGGGCTCTCTTCCAACTGAACGCGGATCCAAGTTGAGATGCCAAGCAGCACGATGGACAGCAGGAACGGCAGACGCCAGCCCCACTCGGCAAAGGCCTCATCGCCCACGAGCAGACGGACCGCCAGCGCGACCATCAAGGCCAGGAACAGCCCCGCTCCGCCAGTGGTGATGATGAAACTGGTGAAGTAACCGCGTTTGCCTTGCGGCGCATGCTCGGCGACGTAAACAGCCGCGCCGCCATATTCGCCGCCCAACGCCAAGCCCTGCAGGATACGCGGGCCGATCAGGATGGTCGGCGCCAGGAAGCCAACGCCGAGATGTTCCTCGAACCAGTCATATGTCGGCAGCAAGCCGACGAGGAATGTCGCGACTCCCATGAGGACGATCGTGACCAGGAAGGTATATTTGCGGCCGACGAGATCGCCGGCACGGCCGAACACCAGAGCGCCGAAGGGCCGCACCAGGAAGCCCGCGGCAAAAGCCAGCAATACCGCCAAGAAGCGTGCAGTCTCGCTCAGCGGCGAGAAGAAGTGGTCGGCGATGTAAGCTGTGAGGGCGCCGTATAGAAAGAAGTCATACCACTCGAATGCGGTTCCGAGGGAGGAGGCCATGATGACCTTCTTTTCCTCCCAGGTGAGAGGGGTGTTGGTCGATGCGGCCGGCGCGGTTGCATAGATCATAGATTCCTCCCTGGGACGACGAGGCGCGCCTTGTCATCTTGGATTTGTGTCCGGTCATGAGATTGGGCGTCTGCGGTCAGGCGATTTCAGACCGCGCCTGCGGTGGCTGGCGCAGATGCTTGTCGAAGAATGCCAGCATGTGGCCGATCACCGTGCGGAACACTTCTGGGTTGCGCGGCTCGTAAACGTCGACATGATTGGCATCGTCGAGCAGGATCAGTTCTTTCGGTTCATGAGCATGGTCGTAGAAGCTCTGCGCTTCAGTGAAGGGAACCATGGTGTCGCGTCGGGCATGGATGAACAGCTTGGCGCGCGGTCCGATCCGGGCGACGTAGTCCTCCGGCACAAAGCGGACGCAATAGTCGTAGCTGGCCATCGGATAGCCGTCCGGATACCCCTCGTCGGTCTTGTACATGGTCTTCAGTGCGTCGACCTCGCCGCGGCCGGAAGGCACCAGCTCGTTATAGGTGACACGGCGGGATACGCCGGTCATGACGCGCCGCACGCGATCCTCCTTGAGCTCGTCCTCCCAATCAAGAAGCTCGCCCCAGGTGCGCTTCGACCTGAATGAGCGCCCGACATCGGCTGGCGATCCGACCGACACGACTGCGCGCACATCCTCGTCCAACGCGGCCGCGACCATGGCGGTGCTGCCGCCGAAGCTGGTGCCATAAATGGCGATGCGGTCGATATCGACGTCGGGTCGCTGGCGCACGTAGATGAGCGCGCTCAGAATGTCGTCTACTTGGTCGGTCGGTTTGTTGAGCAGGCGATAGCCTTCGCTTCCGCCGAAACCGCGATGGAAGAATTCCAGCGTGTTGTAGCCGGCGGCTGCGAGTTCGCGGATATAGCCCGGCATATAGGTGCTCTTGCGCCCGGTGTAGCCGTGGATGCAGACAATGGTGGGCTTCTTCGCCTGATTGCCGCTGCCCGGCGTGAAAGCGGCGTCGATCTTCAGTCCATCGGAATAAAAGACGACGGGTTCGGTGTTGGGCGTGGACAGGGGGGAAGCCGTCTCGGCTTTGATGATATCCATGGTGGCGGTTCTCCTCCAACGCTCGTAACGGGCATCTGGCATCGCGGTAGAGCCGATCCGCTGCCGCGGAAGAGAACCGCCGTCACCAGTGTTTGACCTTTCGCTGGCGAGGGAGGATAGGCGTAACACGCCATAAATAGAAATGATCTAACTTAATTTCCTTCATTATAACTCTTAATAATGGACGACTCCTTTGGGTCAGATATAGGCTTCGATTGGAAGAAGGTCATTCGATGAGGGAGTAGGCGGTCGTTCGACTTTCATTTCACATCGCAAGCGCAATTTAAGAGCAAATCCGGCTCCCGCAACCAGTTCCAGCATAAATCAATCACCGCCCTGATCCGATCACCAGGGCGGTTTTTACATTGTTGGTTTGAACTCCCATGCACCTGCCGCGATGACATAAGGGGAAACGGCCGCGCCAGCTGTTCTGCCGTCGTCCTCCCGCGTGCCGTCGGCAATGACATGGGTTGGCGATGCACACCTGCTCGCCCTGCTTTGAAAGCCGACTCGGCCGGCGCCGCGTCAATCTCGGCGCGACGGATTTCGCCATTCTCTTCGGACTCCCTGACGGTGTCATAACCATGGGCGTTATCACCGCCGGCCTGCCCTGTTCGATCGATCCTCGCTGTATGCAGCGTGTCTGCGGAAGGTGGACAGGACGTCACAATCTGCTCAGCCGATTTGCATCATCGGGAACGGGCGCCGAGGCGATGTGGTTAGACTATCAGGCGCATGTCCGGCTGGGTTGGGGAGATGCCTGTGTAGGAGGAGCAAGCTATGGTCAGCCAAACCGACCGTGATCCCAGACATCACATCCGGCAGATGAAGGCTCGCTTGCGGGAGATTACCGACCATCTGCGCGAGGATATCGATAAGGTGGACGAGCCGCAGCTGAAGGCGATGTTCGAGGCGTCTGCCGAGGTCCTTACTGGCCTTATGAAGGCATTCAGCGATTACGAGCAGAAGAGCGAAAGCGCTTGGCGAAAATAGCTGGGCCTCCGCTAGAGTGTTCACTTTCCCGCATGCTTTTGCATCGAAGGTCTGATTCGACAGGAGCAGATGTCGACTTGCTGAATGATGCGACGAAGAGGGGTTGCAAGAAAGACACCGGCCTGCCTGCTGATGAACAGGCCGAGCTCCAAGCCCAGGATTGTCGGGGCGGCGAAGCTACCGAGAAGCCAGTACGGCCCCCTCCAAGAGGAGCATCAATCAAATAACTGACAGGGATCAATTGCCGAAGCAGCGCTATGACGTCACTCCAGGGACGGGAGACATGGACAGATCTGCTTCGAGCAGGCGCAATGTCGCCGGAGCCATGGCTCGCCGTCCGATAAGGCGAGCCGCCACGTTCTCGACCACGCGTCCTTCGTCGAGCACCAGGATGCGGTCGCAGAAGGATTGAACGACCGCCAGATTGTGGCTGATGAACAGATAGGTCAGGCCGAGCTGCTGCCTGAGTTCGAGCAGCAGCGCCAGGATCTGGGCCTGCACGGAGACGTCGAGGGCAGAGGTCGGCTCGTCCAGGATCAGGCACTCGGCTTCGACGCCGAGCGAGCGGGCGATGTTGATGCGCTGGCGCTGCCCGCCGGAGAATTCATGCGGATAGCGTTCCGCCGCATCGGGACTGAGGCCGACAAGGCCTAGGAGCTGGGCCGTACGCTCGCGCGCCTCCTCGCGGCTGCCGGCAACGCCCAGACGCAACATGGGCGTTGCGATCTGGGGCCCCACGCGCCGGCGCGGGTTGAGGGCCGAGGAGGCATCCTGAAGCACGAGCTGGAGCCGGCGGCGCAGGGGCCGGCGCGCCCGGTCGGACAGCCCGTCGATCCTGGCGCCGTCGAACAGGATCTCGCCGCCGTCGGGCTCGTCGAGCCCGGTCAGCAAGCGTCCGATCGTCGACTTGCCCGAACCCGAGGCGCCGATGATGCCGACGATCTCGCCGCGTTCGATCGAGAAGTCGACGCCCTCGACGGCGACGACCTCGTGCCGCGGGCCGAACAGGCCGGTGCGTACACGGTAATGGCGCGTGAGGCCGTGGATCTCCAGGAGAGGGGATGCCGTCATCCTTCAGCGCCCCGCCGCATGAGCAAGGCCGGCGCTGCGGTTTGGCTCGATGATGGCTCTGGGCGAGGGACGGGGCAGGGAATGACCAAGGCGCGGCACCGCATCGATCAGAGTTGCGGTATAGGGGTGTTGGGGTGCCGCGAGGACCCGCGTTGTCGGGCCGGTCTCGACGATGCGTCCGTGCTGCATGACGGCGATGCGATCGCTGAGAAAAGACACCACGCCGAAATCATGGGTGATCAGCAGGACGGCGGTGCCGTAGCTGTCGCGGATGCGCGCCAGCAGTGTCAGGATCTGCTTTTGGGTGGCGGTGTCGAGCGCTGTCGTCGGCTCGTCGGCGATGATGAGCTTGGGGCGGCTGTTGATCGCCATGGCGATCAGCACGCGCTGGCGCATGCCGCCGCTCAGCCTGTGCGGATAGGAGGCCATGACACGCTCGGCCGCCTCGATGCCGACTTCCCCGAGCCAGCGCACGGCTTCGCGGCGAGCCTCGCTGCGGCTGAGGCCATTGCGGAAGGCGATCATGTCGGCGAGCTGGCGGCCGATGGTGGAGGTCGGGTTCAGGGAGGTCAGGGAACTCTGCACGATGAAAGCGATGTCCTGGCGCAGGATGCGCTGGCGGTCGCGCGTGCCGGCGGCGAGCAGGTCCCTGCCCTGGAAGAGAATGCGCCCTTGAGTGATCCGGGCGGCTGGACGTGGCAGCAGGCCGACGATCGATGTCGCTGTCATGGTCTTGCCTGAGCCCGACTCGCCGACGAGGGCAAGAATCTCGCCGGCCCTGAGTTCGAGATCGACGCCCCTGACGGCCTCGATCGAGCGGCGGGGGGTGGTGATGGTGACGTGCAGATCGGCGAGGCGCAAAAGCTCGGAAGGGTCCTGCGGCGCCTGAACCTTGTGATGCGCGATGGGGGCAATGATCGGCATGGCCGCTCCTTCAGCAGGTTCGATTACGCATGGTGATGAGGGTCCAGCCAGTTTCGCAGGCCGCTGCCGAGCCAGTTGAACGCCAGCGAAACCACAATGATGGCGATGCCGGGGGCGATGACCACATGCGGCGCGCCCTCGGCGAATACGCCGACGCCGTCCACGGTCATCCGGCCCCAGTCGGCCAAAGGCGGCTGGATGCCGAGGCCGAGGAAGCTGAGGCCCGAGGAAAAGCCGATCATCGGCCCGATCAGCGTGGTAGCGTAGATGATGGCGGGCGAGAGTATGTTAGGCAGGAGCTCGCCGAAGAGAATGGCCCACCGGCTGGCGCCAAGCAGACGCGCGGCCTCGAGATATTCGCGCCCGGTTTCCGCCAGCACCGCGAAATAGACCACGCGCGTCATGTAGGGAACCAGCGACAGCGCGATGGTGGCGATGATGGTGGCGAGGCCCGGGCCGAGCACGGCGGCGATGGCGATCGCAAACAGGATCATCGGAAAGGCGAAGAGCACGTCGATGCCGCGCATGATCACCTCACCCAGAGGCTTGCGCGCGAAGCCGGCGGCGAGGCCAAGGCCGAGGCTGACGAGGAAGGCGATGGCGACCGGGACGATACTGGCGATCAGGGACAGCCGCGCCCCCCAGATCAGACGGGAGAGGATGTCGCGGCCCTGGCCGTCGAGCCCGAGCCAATGGCCGGGCGTGCCGGGGGGCGCCAGCCGCAGGGCGCCCTCGCCGATGTCGGGATCATAGGGCGAGAGCAAAGGCGCCAGCGCCGCCAGGCCGATCACCGCGACGATGATGGCAAGGCCGATGACGCCCCTGTTGATCCAGCGGCGTCGTGCAGGCGTTTCGGTGGGCGATGCTCCGAGGGAATTCGAGGCCTGGAAGAATGACATCAGGCCCTCGCTCGCGGATTGAGCCAGACCAGCGCCAGATCGACGATCAGGTTGATCAGGATGAAGGTCGCGGCGATCATCAGCACGCCGGTCTGGATGACCGGGATGTCGTGCGCCGTGATGGCGTTGTAAAGCTGGGCGCTCAGGCCGGGCCAGGCGAACACCGTCTCCACGAAGATCACGCCGCCGAACAGCGTGCCGAATTGGAGGCCGCCGATGCTGACGATCGGCGCCAGGATGTTGCGGGCGATCTGGGTGAACAGCAGCCTCGACGTCGACATGCCGGCGGAGGCGAACATCCTGGCATAGTCGGCATTGAGCGCGTCGATGACGCTGGCGCGTGTCAGCCGCATGATGATGGCGATGGCGAGCACTGCGGCCGAGAAGGCGGGCAGGACCAGATGGGCGAGAAGGTCGGCCAGGGAATGGGACCCCCTGAGATTGTACATGCCCGAGGACGGCAGCCAGCGCAGCTGCTTGGAAACAAGCCAGATCAGCATGATGCCGAGCCAGAACACCGGCGTCGCCGCCAAGCCTTCGCTGACCGCCGCCGCCAACCGGTCGAACCACCCCCCGGCCCGCAAGCCGGAGAGCACGCCGAGCAGCACGCCGAAAGTCAAGGCGATCGCCAGGCTCGCCAGGGCCAGGATGAAGGTGTTGACATAGGCGGGGACGAGGATGTCGAGCACCGGCACATGCATGGTGATGGAGGTGCCGAAATGGCCGCCCAGCAGGCCCCACAACCAGGCGCCATATTGGACGAGGAAGGGCCTGTCGAGGCCGAGATCGCGGCGGATCTGGTCGGCAGTCTCGCCCGAGGCATCGCGGCCGAGCATGGTCGCCACCGGGTCTCCCGGGCTGAGATAGACCACCAGGAAGACCAGGAAGGTGACCAGCGCCAGAATGGCCAGCGAGGCGGCGGCGCGGCGTGCGACCAGGGCGATCATCCCAGCACCCCGGCCTATTGCTTTTCCTTCAGCCAGACATGGCTGAGATCATACCAATCCTGGGCGGGGGTGGCGAAGCCGCCGACATTCTTGCCCGCGGCATAGTGGGTGCGCTCATAGTAGATCGGCAGCTTGCCGACGTCGGCGGCCAGGATCCAGTTGGCCTCGCGCCATTTGTCCCTGATATCCTCGGCCTTGACGGCGGTGATCGCCTCATGGACAGCCCTGTCGAAGGCGGGATTGTTGTAGTTGCCCGTATTGCCGCTGCTCTTGCTGTGGGCGACGATGTAGAGCCAATAGGGGGTGAGAAAGCCCCATTCCATCGAGGTCAGGGCGACCTCAGGGCCGTTCTTCTTGTTGCGGGCGAGGAAGCTGTTCCAGTCATAGGAACGGATCTCCAGCTTGATGCCGGCCTTGGCGGCGTCGCGCTGGATCCATTCCGCCACCGGCTCGCCGCCGGCATAGATCTCCAGGAGGCCGCTGACGCCATTGGGGTGGCCGGCCTCGGCCAGCAACTGCTTGGCCTTTTCGACATGATAGGGATAGTCGCGGAAAGAGGGGTCGAAGGCGTCGCTCCCCGGGTTCAAGATGCCGTAGGCGGGGCCGGCCGTATCCTTGAGCAGGTCGCGCGCCAGCGCGGCCCGGTCGATCGACAAAGCGAGCGCCTGGCGCACGCGTACATCCTTGAAGGTCTCGTTGGCGCTGTTGAAGGTGTAGTAATAGACCGATGGCAGGTCGACATTGTCGACGCCGAAGCCTTGCGCCTTCAGCTTGGCCACGCTGTCGCGCGGCGGCCAGGAGATGATGTCGACCTCGCCGGTTTCCAGCGCGGCGACGCGGGCATTGCCGTCGATGATCGGCCGGAAGATGATGCGGTCGAGAAAGGGCTTGTCGCCCCAATAGCCGTCAAAGCGCTCGATCTCGACCTTCTGGCCGCGGATGCGCTCGACGAAGCGGTAGGGGCCGGTGCCGACAGGATGTTCGGCATAGCCGTCATTGCCGTATTTGCGGATGGCCGTGGGGCTGGCAATGCCGCCCGAACCGCCGCTGCCCTGGGCGAGCATCCGCAGGAAGGGACTGAAGGGCTCGGCGAAGGTGAGGACGAGGGTATAGTCGTCGGGCGTTTCGATCCGGCTGAGTGAGGAATAGGTATAGGCGAGGTTGGCGGCGCTGATCTTGTCGTAGAATTCGAATTTCGGATCCCAGCCGCGGCGTATGTTGAAGGCCACGGCCTCGGCATTGAAATCGGTGCCGTCCTGGAACTTGACCCCGCGGCGCAGATGGAAGGTGTAGACCCGTCCGTCCGCCGAGATCTCCCAGGATTCGGCGAGGGCCGGCTTGAGGGGCGGGACCTTCACCTCCGCACCCGATTTCGACAGGTCCTCCGTCACCAGCGCCTCGTGGATGTGACGGGCGATGCGGAAGGTCTCCCAGCCGCCTTCCCGGCCGGGATCCAGATTGGTGATCTCGGCGTTCTGGGCGACGATCAGCGTGCCGCCATATTTGTCGGCGTCGTCGGCAAGGGCCGCGCCATGGACGAGGGCGAACAGGGCGCCGGCGAGGCTCAGCCTGAGGCCCAGGGAAACGAACCGCATCGTAATCTTCCATTCATTCCAGCAGGAGGAGCGGGCGCGCCGGAAAGCGGCGCGCCGCCGCAGACGGAAGGCCGAAGCGGCCTGCCTGCCTGATGTCGGCCTCAGAAGTCGCCGATGCCGCCGCCCGGGGGCGCGATCGCCGGCTTTTCCTTGGGCAGCTCGGTCACCAGCGCCTCGGTGGTGACGATCAGCGAGGCGACAGAGGCGGCATCCTGCAGGGCGGTGCGCACCACCTTGGCCGGATCGACGATGCCGGCTTCCAGGAGATCGACGAAGGTTTCGGTCTGGGCGTTGAAGCCGAAAGTCGCCGACTTGTTCTCGGTGATCTTGCCGACCACGATCGAGCCTTCGACGCCGGCATTCTCAACGATCTGGCGGATCGGGGCCTCCAGCGCCTTCAGCACGATGTTGATGCCGGACTGAACGTCGGCGTTCTCGCTCTTGAGCGCGGCGACGGCAGCCTTGGCCCGCAGCAGAGCGACTCCGCCGCCCGGCACGATGCCTTCGGCGACGGCGGCGCGGGTGGCGTTGAGCGCGTCGTCGACCCGGTCCTTCTTCTCCTTGACCTCGATCTCGGTCGAGCCGCCGACGCGGATCACCGCGACGCCGCCGGCGATCTTGGCCAGGCGCTCCTGCAGCTTTTCGCGGTCATAGTCGGAGGTGGTCTCCTCGATCTGCGCCTTGATCTGGGCGACGCGGGCATCGATGTCCTTCTTCTTGCCGGCGCCGTCGACGATGGTGGTGTTCTCCTTCTCGATGCGCACGCGCTTGGCGCGGCCGAGCTGGGAGAGCGCGACGTTTTCCAGCTTGATTCCGAGATCCTCCGAGATGGTCTGCCCGGCGGTGAGGGTGGCGATGTCCTCCAGAATGGCCTTGCGGCGATCGCCGAAGCCCGGTGCCTTGACCGCGGCGATCTTCAGCCCGCCGCGCAGCTTGTTGACCACCAGCGTGGCGAGTGCCTCGCCCTCGACGTCCTCGGCGATGATCAAAAGGGGCTTGCCGGTCTGCACCACCGCTTCGAGCACGGGCAGCAAGGGCTGGAGCGAGGACAGTTTCTTTTCGTGGATGAGGATATAGGGGTCCTCGAATTCCACCACCAGCTTCTCGGCGTTGGTGACGAAATAGGGGGAGAGATAGCCGCGGTCGAACTGCAGCCCCTCGACGACGTCGAGCTCGGTCTCCAGGCTCTTGGCTTCCTCGACGGTGATCACGCCCTCATTGCCGACCTTGTCGACGGCGGTGGCGATGATGGCGCCGATGGAGCCGTCGCCATTGGCCGAGATCGTGCCGACCTGGGCCACTTCCTCGGACGACTTGACCTTCTTGGCGCGCTTTTCGATGTCCTTGATCGCAGCCGTTACGGCAAGGTCGATGCCGCGCTTGAGATCGAGAGGGTTGAAGCCGGCCGCCACCGCCTTGGCGCCTTCGCGGACGATGGCCTGGGCGAGGACCGTGGCGGTGGTGGTGCCGTCGCCGGCGAGGTCGTTGGTCTTGGAGGCGACTTCGCGCAGGAGCTGGGCACCGAGATTTTCGAACTTGTCCTCGAGCTCGATCTCCTTGGCGACGGTGACGCCGTCCTTGGTGATGCGGGGCGCGCCGAACGACTTCTCGATCACGACGTTACGACCCTTCGGGCCGAGCGTGACCTTGACGGCGTTGGCCAGGATATCGACGCCGCGCAGCAGGCGCTCGCGGGCATCGGAAGAGAATTTGACGTCTTTTGCTGCCATGGTTGGATTCCTTCAGGCTTGCCGGGAACGAAAGCGCTCCGGGGCCGTCTGACTGTGAAAGGGGGGGAGGGCGGTCAGGCGATGACGCCGAGAATGTCCGTTTCCTTGAGGATGAGCAGGTCCTGGCTATCGATCTTGACTTCCGTGCCCGACCATTTGCCAAACAGCACGCGGTCGCCTGCCTTCACGTCCAGCGGCTGGAGCTTGCCGTTCTCGTCGCGCGCGCCCGGACCGACGGCGACGACCTCGCCCTCCTGGGGTTTTTCCTTGGCGGTGTCGGGTATGATGATGCCGCCCTTGGTTTTCTCGTCGCCTTCCAGGCGGCGCAGGACCACGCGATCATGGAGCGGTCGAAAGCCCATGGAATTCTACCTCAGCTTGATTGAAACACCGCAGTTCTCCGCCTGATTCAGGCGGGTTTTGCAGCTTGAACCCATGCTAGGGCGGGCAAGCGGCTGGCGTCAATAAAAAGAATATAAATTTTATAGACAATATGTAATTTATGCGCAAACATACCTCCATCGATTGCCGAACGCAGCCTGCGGCGACAGCAGGTGCGGACATCCCGGCGAGCGAAGATTTTTTCCAAAAAAATGGATGATTTGCGTCGTGTCCGCCGAACCGATCATTTTGAACGGGTTCACCATGAACTCGGTTTCCCATGTCAATTACGGGCTGTGGCAACACCCCGAGGACGAGACGTACCGTTATACCGATCTCGATTATTGGCTCGAACTTGCCCGGATCCTCGACGAGGGCCGCTTCGACAATCTGTTCATCGCCGATGCGTTGGGGCTGCTCGACGTGCATGGTGGCAGCGCCGAGGCCTCGCTGCGGACGGGCACGCAATCTCCCCTTGGCGATCCCCTGTTGCTGGTTTCGGCCATGGCGGCGGCCACCCGCGATCTCGGCTTCGGCATCACCGTCTCGACCAGTTATGAGAAACCCTATCTGCTGGCCCGCAAGTTCACCACGCTCGACCATGTCACCTGCGGGCGCATCGCCTGGAACGTGGTGACTTCCCAGCTCGACAGCGCCGCCCGCAATCTGGGGCTGGAGGCCCAGTATCCCCACGACGAGCGTTATGATCGCGCCGACGAATTCCTCGAAGTGGCCTACAAGCTCTGGCAGGGTTCGTGGGAGGACGATGCCGTTCTGCGTGACCGGGGCAGCCCGGACCGTCCCGAGGGACTCTATACCGATCCCTCCAAGGTGCATGGCATCGGCCATCGCGGCCATTTCTACAACGTCCCCGGCCCGCATCTTTCCGAACCCAGCCCCCAGCGTGTGCCGGTGATCTTCCAGGCCGGCGGTTCGCCGCGGGGGCAGGCTTTCGCGGCCCGCCATGCCGAGGTGGTCTTCGTTGCCGGGGCCGATGCCGCCGGCATCCGCCGCAATGTCGTGAGAATCAAGGAACTGGCAGGCGTGGCGGGGCGGGCGCCGGCAGCCATCCGCTTCATCAGCGCCCTCGCCGTCGTCACGGCGGGAGATGACGAAGCGGCTCGGGAGAAGTTCGACGATTATCGCCGTTACTACAGCCTGGAAGGCGCGATCACGCATTATTCGGCGAGCACCGGCATCGACTTTGCAGGCCACCCCCTCGACGAGCCGCTGCGCTATCAGGACACCAACGCCAACAGATCGCTTCTGCGCATGTTCGACGATCCGGCGTCCGGGCGGCGCTGGACCTTGCGTGAGGCCTTTCTGCCCGATGGCGGCTTCGGGCGGGTGAAGACGCTGGTGGGCGGCCCGGCCCGGATCGCCGACGATCTCGACGCCTGGCTCGCCGAGACCGATACCGACGGCATCAATCTCATCCACATCGTCAACCCCGGCAGCTTCCGCGACTTCGCCCGGCATGTCGTGCCTGAGCTCGACCGGCGCGGGCGCCTGCGTGAACACCGGGCGGGGGCGCTGCGCAGCCGCCTGTTCGGCACCGATTCCCCGCGCGTGCCGCCTGACCATCCCGCGGCCCGCTTCGCCTTCCCGGCAGCCGGGACGGCGGAGGCCCGGTCATGAGCGCCGATGGAACCCAGGCGGGGTTGAGCAATGAGGAGCGGTTCCGGCTCTGGATCGAGGCGGCCGAGCAGGTCTCGACGGAGCTGAGGCGGACGGGGGCGGCACGCGATGCCGCCGGCGCCGATCCGGTGACGGAGATCGACCTGTTGCGCCAGGCCGGCCTCCTGACGATCTTCCTGCCCGAGGCGATCGGCGGGGGCGGTGCCAGCACCCGGCAGGTCCTGCATATCATACGCATCCTGGCCAAGGGCGATACCTCCATCGCCCAGATCGCTGCCTATCATCTGTTCGGCACGGCCTTGGGGCGGAACGGGCCGAACCAGGCGCTGTTCGCGCGGCGGGCGGAAGGTTTCCTCAGGCAGGGCTGGTTTCATGGCGGCGTGGCGCAGGCCGCCTATGAGCCGCTCATCAGCGCGACGCCGCAAGGCACGGGCTTCGTGCTCAACGGCTCCAAGCCCTTCGCCAGCGGCGCTGCGGTGGCCGACACCCTGCATGTCTGGGTGCGCTTCGCGCCAGGAACGACGATCGCAGGCAACGATGCCGGCGGCCATATCGGCCAGTTCGTGGTGCCCAATCCCACGCCGGGCCTGAGCTTCGGCCATGACTGGGACAATATGGGCCAGCGCCTCACCGTCTCGGGCAGCGCCAGTTTCGACAATGTCGCAGTGAGCCTGGACGATCTCGTCGCGCATCGCCCTGAAGATGCTTCGCAAACGCCGGCCGAGACGTTGCATGTGCCGATCATACAGCTCGCCTTCGGTGAGCTCTATCTCGGTACGGCGCTCGGCGCCTTCGAGGAAGCGCGCGACTATATCCGGACCCGCTCGAGGCCTTGGCTGTCATCGCCGGCCGGCAGGGCCAGCGAGGACACGCTGGTGGTCGAGCGCTTCGGCAGACTTTCCGTCGCGTTGGCCTCGGCCGTTGCCCTGTCGGATGCGGCGGCCGAGGCGGCGCAGCGCGCTGTGGAACGCGGGAGTGAGCTGACCGGGCACGAAAGAGGCGCGGTCGCGGCCATCGCCTACCAGTCGAAGGTGCATTCGACCGAGGTAGCGCTGGAGGTCACGTCCCGCCTGTTCGAACTGATGGGCGCGCGCGCCACCACAAGGGCGCTCTCCTTCGATCGCTACTGGCGCAATGTGCGCACCCACTCCCTGCATGATCCCGTGCACTACAAGGTCCTGGAAGTCGGCGACTACGCCCTCAACGGGACGGTTCCTCCACCCACCTATTATTCGTGAATGGTTTGAACGATGTCCGCTTCATCACAGCCGATTGCCGCCAAGAAACCCTTTTTGCTCAACGGCTTCGGCATGACCGTGGTCGGTCACGTCTCGGCGGGCCTTTGGCGCCACCCGGACGACCGGGCCGATACCTATACCAGCATCGACTATTGGATCGGCCTTGCCAAGCTGCTGGAGGAGGGCGGCTTCGACGGGCTGTTCCTGGCCGATGCGCTCGGGCACCTGGACGTCTATGCCGGCACGCCCGATGCCTCTCTTCGCACTGCTGCCCAGTCACCGGTCAACGACCCGCTGCTGCTGGTTTCGGCAATGGCGGCGGCCACAAAGCATCTGGGCTTCGGCATCACGGTGTCGACCACCTACGAGCAGCCTTATCTGCTGGCGCGCAAATTCACCACACTCGACCACCTCACCAAGGGGCGGATCGCCTGGAACGTGGTCACCTCCGTGCTGGAATCGGCGGCACGCAATCTCGGCCTCGAACGCCAGATCGAGCATGACGAGCGCTATGACCGGGCCCAGGAATTCGTCGACGTCGCCTACAAGCTGTGGGAGGGGTCGTGGGAGGAGGACGCGGTCGTCCGGGACCGCAAGCGCGGGATTTATACCGATCCGGCCAAGGTCCATGCCATCCATCACCGCGGCACCTATTTCACCGTGCCCGACGCGCATCTGTCCGAGCCGAGCCCGCAACGCACGCCTTTGCTCTACCAGGCTGGAACCTCGACGCGCGGGCGCGAATTCGCGGCCCAGAATGCCGAGGTCGTCTTCCTGGGCGGCACCAATTCGCCTTCGATCCGCCGGCGCATCGATGAGATCCGTTCGCGCGCCGTCGAGCTGGGCAGGGCGCCCGACGCCATCAAGTTCATCACCGCCATCAGCGTGGTGACGGCTGAAACCGACGAGGAAGCCGAGGCCAAATATCGCGACTATCTCTCCTATACCAGCGTGGAGGCGGCGCTCGCTTTGTTCTCGGCCTGGACCGGGGTCGACTGGTCGCAATATCCGCTCGACCATCCCATCGAATATATCGAGACCAATGCCGGCCGCTCGGCCCTGGCCAGCCTCACCAGCATCGATGCCGACCGGCGCTGGACCGTGGGTGATGTCGCCGACTATATCGGCGTGGGCGGCATCCATCCGACCCTGGTCGGCGGGCCCAAGAAGGTCGCCGACGCGCTCGAGCGCCTTGCCGACGAGACCGGCATCGACGGTTTCAATCTCGCCTATGCCATCAGCCCCGGCTCCTTCGAGGACTTCATCCGCTTCATCGTGCCCGAACTCCGGCAGCGCGGGCGTATCCGCGAGCGGCCTGCGGCGCCGGTTACGCTACGCGAACGCTTCCAGGGCGAGGGCCAGCGCCGGCTGCGCGAGGATCATCGCGGGGCTTCCTTCCGCGACTTCACCCGTTTCGTCCCCGCGCGGGACGTGCCGGCCGCGACGGCGGCCGAGTGAGCCCCGTCACCGACAGTTTTGAACAAGGACGAGACAAATTGGCCTATGACGCAACCGTAAGCCCCCTGCGCGAGACGCATGGGGACGCCCCCGCCATCGAGATCTATGCCGGCCTTTCGGAAGCGGCGTTCGCGGAGTGGCGGAGCCGCGCCGAAGGTGTTGCCGCCGAACTCGCCGCCAGCGCGCTCGAACGCGACCGCGCGAACAAGGATCCATTCGGGGAGATCGAACTCCTGCGCAAGGCCGGCCTTCTCGGTCTCGCCGTGCCCAGGGCCCTGGGCGGCGCAGGTGCCAATCTCGCACAGGCGCTCGAGATCAGCCGTATCATCGCCGCGGCGGACGGCTCGATCGGGCAGTTGATCGCCTATCACTATTCCAACGGGGTATGGAGCTACATCCTCGGCACGCCCGAGCAATGGCAGGCCACCGCCCGCGGCGTCGGTGAGGAAGGCTGGTTCCAAGGCGGCGTCAGCAATCCGCGCGATCCCAAGGCCGAGCTGGAAAAAACCGAAACGGGATACTTGATCAGCGGCCGGCGCACCTTCGCCACCGGCGCCTCGATCGCGCAGATCCTCACCGTAACGGTGTGGGACGGCGAGAAGCGGGTGCACTTCCAGTTCCCGCCGTCACGCAAGGGCATCAGCTTCGAGGGTGACTGGGATAATCTCGGCCAGCGCCTCACCGCCAGCGGCTCGGTGATCTTCGATCGGGTGGAGGCGACCGATGCAGACCTCCTGTCGGGTCTCGACCACTATGCCGGCGACGTCGAGCAGCGCGACGGGTTGCGCGTGCTGTTCAGCCAGCTGATCTTCGTCAATTTCTATCTCGGCATTGCCGAGGGAGCGCTGAAGGCAGCCGCCGCCCATGTGCGCAGCCATGGCCGGCCCTGGCCCGAGTCGGGACTGGAGAAGGCCACCGAGGATCCCTACCACCTCCAGCTCTTCGGGCGTCTGTCGGCCGGTATCGCCGCCGGGGTCGCCCTGGCTGACAAGGCCGCGGTCCTCTTTCAGGCAGCGCTGCTGGCGGGGCCTGCCTTGACGGCGCAGGCCTGGGGCGAACTCGCCCTTCTGATCGACCAGGCCAAGGTCATCGCCACCAGGGTCTCGCTGGAAGTCACTGCCGATATCTATGAGGCGACGGGTGCCCGCTCGACGGCCAACAAATACGGTCTCGACATCTATTGGCGCAATGTACGCACCCATACGGTGCATGACCCGGTGTCCTACCGCCTGCGTGAAATCGGTGAGTTCGCGCTCAACCAGACGCTGCCCAAGCCCCGCGTCTTCATCCCGCCGGCGAAGGCCTGAGTGCGATGTCGCTGCACGCCGTAGACCTCTCGGCCGTCAGGATGCCGAGCCCGGAGCCTGCCCGGGTAAGGGTTCTGGATGACGTTTCGGAACTGATCCAGGCTGCCCGGCTGTTCCGCACCGCCATGGTGGGGCTGCCGAATTTCGGGCCGATCGATGCCGGCTTCGTCTCCGACATCTATGAGCCGGGTCGCACGCTTGGTGCCTTTCTGTCAGGTACGCTGGTCGGCACCGTCAATTCCTATGCGAGCACGCTGACGGTGCCAGGGGGCGGACGGCTCGCCCATGCCGCCGTCACCCATGTCGGCGTACTGCCCACCCATACCAGGCGAGGCATCGGCACGGCACTTCTGGAACGGCAATTGGCGGAGGCGCGCTCGCGCGGCGATGCCGTCGCCACGTTGCGCGCTTCGGATGCGCGCATCTATGCCCGCTTCGGCTATGGCGTTGCCAGTTCACAGGTCAGCTTCGACCTTGCGACCGAGGGGGCGCGGTTGCGCCCCGGCGTGGCGCATGACTTGCGGGTGCGCTTCGTGGAACTGGAGGAAGCCTGGTCCGTGCTGCCTGCCATCCACGCCCAGGCCGGCACCGGCCAGGCCGGCGCCATTGCGCGCTGGCGCGGCTGGTGGCGTTTCCAGCGCCTGCGCCAGGAACTGTCCAAGGCGCCGGCCTATGTCGTGGTTGCCGGCGAGGAGGGGCGGGAGAGTGGCTATGTGCGCTACCATCCCGTCGGCCTCGACGAATGGTTCGCCGGTTCGGATCGAACCCTCGTCGTCGATGATCTGGTCGCAGCCGATGATGCCGCCTATGGCGCCCTGGTCGCCCATCTTCTCAATGTCGACCTGGTGCACCGCATCCTCTTCCCCGGCCGGCCCGTCGACGATGCCTTGCCATGGCTGTTCGAAAACCATCGACAGGTTCGCGTGACCGGCCAGCGTGACGAGACCTGGCTGCGTCTTCTCGACGTGCGCCAGGCGCTGGAAACGCGCCGCTATGCCGGTGAAAGCGAGGTGGTGCTCGCCGTCAGCGACCCCCTTTTCGCCGACAACAATGGTCGGTTCCGCATCACGGCGCAGGGCGCGGCCCCGACGGACGCACCGGCCCAAGCCGAGCTCGATGTCGCCGCCCTGGCAACGGCCTATCTCGGCGGCGCGCGCTGGTGGCAGCTCGCCAGGGCCGGCCGGGTCAAGGCCGAGAACGAGGCGGTGCTGTCCACGCTCGACACTTTGTTCGCCACATCGGCCCAGCCCCACGCCGGCACCGTGTTCTAGGCCCCGCGCCCAATGGCGCGCGGCCTTCGTCCCTCCTTCGAAACCATCAGGAAACAGACTATGAAATCCCGGCTTTTCGCCCGTCCTTGGCTGCTCGGCTCGGCGGCTTGCTTTGCGGCGATGGGGGCGGTCCTGCCGCTGGCGGGCGCCAGTACGGCACCGGCGGCCGACGAGGTCCCCTATGGCGGGACGCTGCGCATCGCCTCGCTCGACCCCGATCTCGACGCCTTCGATCCCCTGACCGGCTACAGCACCGATTCCTGGGAGATCCTGCGGGCGGTAACCCGCCAGCTCGTGACTTATCCGGGCGCGCCGGGCGACATCAAGGACGACACCAAGCTGGTGCCCGATCTTGCCGAGTCCTGGGACGTCAGCCCCGACGGCAAGACCTATACCTTCCATCTTCGCGATGGCATCACCTATGCAGGCTCGACCACGCGCAAGATCACGGCGGGTGATTTCGTCTACGGCATCAAGCGCTTCTGTGATCCCAACAAGCAGGTCGCGGCCATCAACTATTTCAATCTCGCCTTTGCGGGCTTCGCCGACTACTGCAAGCAGTTCGCCAAGGTGCCGACGGGCGATCTTGCCGCCACCAAGGCCTTCACCGACACCCACGACATTGCCGGCGTTTCCGCGCCCGACGACCGGACGCTGGTGCTGCGCTCTGACACCAAGAACTATGATTTCCTCAACATCCTGTCGATGAACTTCGTCAGCCCGCTGCCACCGGAAATCGCCTCCAAATATTTCCCGGACTCGCTGGAGTTCAGGAAGAACCTGCCCTCGAGCGGTCCCTATTACGTGGCTGCCTACGACCAGGGCCAGAAGCTCGTGCTCAAGAAGGTGGCCAACTACAACCATGCCGCCGATCCGGCCCGCAAGGCCTATGTCGACGAGATCGTCGTGGACTTCACCACCAATACCGAAGATGCGGTGGTGCAGAAGATCCGCGCCGGTGAAGCAGACCTGTCGCTCTATCTCGATGTGCCGCCTTTGGCCGCTATCCGCCAGTACCAGGCGCAGAAGAGCCCCTATCTGCATGCCTCCAACAGCGGCTCGGCCAATTTCATCACCTTCAACGCTCGGCCGGAGGCCACCGGTCCCGGCGCCACTGCCTTGCGCAAGCTCGAAGTGCGCCAGGCGCTCGCCTATGCGGTGAACAAGGCCCATCTCGTCCAGCGCCAGGGGGGCTCGATCGCCGCTCTTCCACTCGGCCAGATCATCACCTCGACCATCCTGGGCTACGAGCCCTTCGATCCCTACGCCACCCCCAAGAGCGCGGGCGACCCCGCCAAGGCCAAGGAACTGCTGGCAAAGGCGGGCTATCGCGACGGCGTGACGCTGGATGCGGTCTATCAGACGACGGCGCAGGTGCAGGCTATCGCGGTGACGCTCAAGGAAGACCTGGCGGCGGCCGGCTTTACCCTCAACCTCATCCCGGTGCCGAGCTCGCAATACCGGTCCTACATCCAGGACCCCAAGAGCCATTGGGATGTCTTTCTGGGCGCTTCGTTCGCACCCGACTGGCAGGGGCCGAGCACGCGCATGCTGCTCGGGGGCTGGCTGAACTCGGATGCCTCGCCCTGCGGCACCGGCAATACCCACGCGGTCTGCTATTCCAACAAGGAGCTCAACAAACTGGCGGCCGAGGCCTTTCCTTCCGATGATCCCGGCCCGATCTGGGCCAAGGCCGATCGCCTCGTCTCCGCCGACCTGCCCTGGATCCCCCTGTTCGAGAAGCGCAAGGTCGCCATCACCTCAGACCGCATCGCGCTGTGGACCTGGTCCTCGCTCGCCGTGCAGGCCGACATCACCAACATCGCCCTGCGCAAATAGCGATAGGGCGCAGGAGAGCCGGCCATGGCGATCTTCGCAGTCGATAATCTGGATGTAAGCTTTGGAACGCGCCGGCATCGCACGGAGGTGGTGCGCGGCGTCTCCTTCGCCGTCGATGCCGGCAAGACCCTGGCCATCGTCGGCGAATCCGGCTCCGGCAAGAGCGTGTCGCTATTGGGGGCCACCGGCCTGCTGCCGCCCTCGGCGGCAGTGACGGGCAGTATCCGCCTTCGTGACACTGAACTCCTCGGCCTGTCGGCGGGCCGGCTGCGCCGCCTGCGGGGCGCGCAGATCGGCTTCGTCTTCCAGGACCCGCTCTCCAATCTGCATCCGCTCAAGACGATCGGCAGCCAGATCGGCGAGGCGATCACCGCCCACCGGCGTGTGGGGCGGTCGGCCCTGCGTGCCCGCATCCTCGATCTGCTCGACGAGGTCGGCATTCGCGATCCCGTCCGGCGCATTGACGATTATCCCCATCAGTTCTCGGGCGGCATGCGCCAGCGCGTGATGATCGCCATGGCGATCGCGCTCGCCCCGGACCTGCTGATTGCCGACGAGCCGACGACGGCGCTGGACGTGACGGTCCAGGCCGCCATCCTCACGCTGCTGCGGCAGTTGCAGGAGCGCCGTGGCATGGCCATGATCTTCGTCAGCCATGACCTCGGCGTGGTCAACGACATCGCCGATAACGTGGTCGTAATGCGCCGGGGGAGCGTGGTGGAGCAGGGGCCGGCGGCACACATCTATGGTGCGCCGAAGGAACCCTATACCAAGCTGCTGCTGGGAGCCGCACGCCATGGCCTGGCGCTCGGCACCGCCGCACCCGTGGAGACCAAACCCCTGCTGACGGTGGAGGGGATTTCCCGCCGCTTCCGCCGAAGTGGCAAGGTCGAAGGCACGCTGCAGGCGCTCGACCGGGTTTCCTTTGCCCTGGGAGAGGGCGAGATCCTCGGCGTGGTCGGCGAATCCGGCTCGGGCAAGTCGACCCTCGGCCGCATCGTCGTCGGATTGGATCGGCCGGACGAAGGCCAGGTCCGGCTCGGCGACAGCGTCTACGCCCGAGCCGGCGCAACAACCCTCATCGGGCGGCAGCGTTCCGCCATTCAGATGGTCTTCCAGGATCCCTATGGCAGCCTCAATCCGCGTAGGCGGATCGGCGCCATCCTCGCCGAGCCCTTCATCATCAACACGGATCTGTCCGCGCCCCAGATTCGCTCACGCGTCCGCGACCTCGTCGACGTGGTGGAACTGCCCCAGGACGTGCTCGACCGCTACCCCGCCCAGCTCTCCGGCGGGCAACGCCAGCGTATCGCCATCGCCCGCGCGGTGGCGCTGGAGCCGCGCGTGATCGTGGCCGATGAACCGGTATCGGCGCTCGACATCACCACCCAGGCGAAAATCATCACGCTGCTGCGTTCGCTCAGGACCCGGCTCGGCGTCTCCATCCTGTTCATTTCCCATGATCTGGGCGTCGTGGCCGATCTATGCGATCGCGTGCTGGTGCTGCAGGCCGGCCGGATCGTGGAGGAGGGGCAGACCGCACAGGTCTTCCGGCGTCCCGGCCAAGCCTATACGCGGGCACTGATCGCCGCCATTCCCGGTCAACGGAGCAGCGACGGGGACAGGCTCGAAAGGCCGGCCCTGCATGGCTGAGGCGAGCCGGACCATCTTTGCCGAGGGGGCCGAGCTGGTTTCCTCGCGTCGTGACTCGAGGCCGCCGCCCATTGGGATAGGGGCGGTACTGGCAGAGCCCTCCGTGCGGTTCGGCGGGCTGCTGGTGCTCGCGGTGATGGCTGCCGCGCTGCTGGCGCCCCTGGTGGCGCTCTGGCTCGGCCATGGCCCGACGGAACAGTTCAGCGATATCGCCTTGTCGGAGGAGGGCCTGCCCATCGGGCCCGACTGGGCCTTCCCCCTGGGAGCCGACGGCAATGGCCGCGATGTCCTGGTCCGCACCCTCTATGGCGCGCGCGTTTCCCTGCTGGTCTCCATTCCCGCCACGACGCTCGCGATGGTGGTGGGGACCTCGATCGGCCTGATCGCCGGCTATTTTGGCGGGCTGGCGGACCGGGTGATCTCGCAGGGCATCGACGTGGCCTTGTCCTTTCCCTTCGTGGTGACGGCGCTCAGCCTGCTGGCGCTCAACCGCGGCGCCAACGGCCAGCCCATCGCCGATCCCCTGCTGGTGGTGGTGCTGATCATCGCCTTGTTTTCCTGGACCTATTTCGCCCGCCTGACACGGGGGCTGGTACTCTCGCTTCGGCATAGTCCCTTCGTACAGGCCGCACAGACGCTGGGGGCCAGCCGCCGGCGGATCCTGATCCGGGAGATCCTGCCCAATGTCGCGCCGGTTGCCCTGGTCTATTGGGCGGTGCAACTGCCCAACAACATCGTAGCGGAGGCGACCCTGTCCTTTCTGGGTGTCGGCATCCAGGCCCCGACGGCAAGCTGGGGCAACATGATCGCCGATGCCCAGCGCTCCTCGCTCTACCAGCTGCAACCCTGGTTCCTACTCGGGCCAAGCATTGCTCTGTTCCTGACGGTGGTGGGCTTCAACACGCTGAGCGCGGGCCTGCGCAACGTCCTCGATCCCCATCGGCGCTGACGGAGGGATCATGCTGCGCTTCATTCTCGGCCTGACCGTGCGGGCGATCTCCACCTTGCTGATCGTCCTCGTCATCGCCTTCTTCATCACGCGCCTTGCCTACCAGAATCCGGCGGTGATGCTGGCGCCGCGCAATGCGAACCAGCAGGCGATCGATGCCGTCGCTCACGCCCTGCGCCTCAACGAACCCTGGCACATCCAGCTCTGGCAATATCTCTATCGCGGGCCGGACATCCAGGGCGCGGCGATGGGGCTTGCGCACTGGCCGCCCGGCCTCGGCTATTCCTTCCGCAAGCAGACAGGTGTCACAGAGCTGATCCTCGACAAGGTGCCGGTGACCTTCTCGCTCGCCCTGGGGGCG
Organism: Labrys sp. LIt4; assembly: GCF_017813775.1. Classification (NCBI taxonomy): domain Bacteria; kingdom Pseudomonadati; phylum Pseudomonadota; class Alphaproteobacteria; order Hyphomicrobiales; family Xanthobacteraceae; genus Labrys; species Labrys sp. LIt4. The sequence goes on along the minus strand of NZ_JAGIPY010000018.1, from coordinate 87,198 downwards.
CTGGTCATCTGGATGGTGGTCTCGCTGGTGCTGGGTATCCTGGCGGCGCGGCGGCCGGGTTCCCTGCTCGACCATGCCCTGGCGGCCATCGCCTATGTCGGCCTGTCGGTTCCCACCTTCCTCTCCGGGATGCTGCTGTCCTTCTTCCTGTTCTACCAGCTCTCGACCCTTGGTATCGACTGGTTCCCGAGCAGCGGCTATGTGCCTTTCTTCGACAACCCCTTCGAATGGGCCCGTCACCTGGCCTTGCCCTGGCTGACGCTGGCGATCGCGGAGATCGGGATCTTCCAGCGCGTGGTGCGCGCCGCCATGCTGGACGTGCTGGGGGCGGACTATATCCGCACCGCCCGGGCCAAGGGGCTCAGCGAATGGCGCATCCAGGTCGGCCATGCGCTCAAAGCTGCCTTCAACCCGATCATTACCCTGGCCGGGCTGGAACTGGCGGTGATCATGGGCGGGGCGATCGTCACCGAGCAGATCTTCGGTCTCGACGGGGTCGGCAGGCTGGCGATCAATGCCGCGCTGGACGGAGATTTTCCCGTGGTGATCGGCACCACCATCTTCACCGCGGCGATCTTCGTGGCCTGCAACTTCCTGGTCGATGCCATCACCCGGCTGCGCGATCCGCTGGCGGCAGCCGGGTGAGTAGCCAGCAGGAATTTCCGCAGCCCGCATGGAGAGAGCCAGCTGCAGACCCTGGTGACGCAAAAGCCCGATGCGGTGATCCAGACGCTTGGCATGCTCTCGGTGGTCGTTCCCTGGCTGAAGAAGCTGGGCCAGGCCGGTATCCCCGTTTTTTCCGTCGATCTGCCCTCGACCAACGTCATCAACACGGCGACCTCGGATAATTTCTCCCTGGGCGCCCAACTCGCCTTGCAGCCGGTCTCCGATATCGGCGGCAAGGGCAATGTCGTGGTCTTCAACGGCTTTTTGGGCGTGGTTTCTTGTGTTCGGGCGCCCACCAAAACAGCCGAAATAACCATGATGGCCACGAAGGAGAGCAACCAATCGCCCTGTGCCTCAAAGAAATTGAAGGCGCGGGGCAAGCGCCTGGCTGGCAAGGTCAGTATGCAGCTTCCGAAGATTGACGAAAACGATGGATAGCCTCGATATGCTCGGGACCGATGCCGCAGCAACCGCCGACGATCGTCGCCCCGCGATCGACCCAGTGCCGTGCCCATTTGAGATAATTGTCAGGAGCGAGATCGCTGCGGATCTGTGAAATACCCGCATAGGGCGTATCGGACGGAGGCTCGGGCAGGAAGGCGTTGGCATAAACGCCCAGGCCGATACCCCGCTTCTCGGAAGCATGAATGGCTGTGTTCGCCGCTTCGACGGCCTCAGTCATCGCTTCGGGTTGGCTGCAGTTGAACAGGATACTGGCTGCACCCTGTTCCAGCGTCTGCGTCACTGCCTGCCCGACAGCCTCGCCGGAGCGCAGCTGCGGCGGGCCCCGGCGGCCATCCTCATCGCGCAACGTATAGGATACCCAGTATGGAAGGCCGGTCGGACGTACGGCTTCGATGGCGGCGAAGGCTTCCGCCGTCGAGCTTTGGGTCTCAATCAGCCAGAAGTCGACATGAGGCGCAAGTCCGTCGACCAGGGCGCTCAGGATTGCGGGTGCGCGGCTGGGCTGGAAACGCGAAGGGCGGTAGCTTTCGAAAAGTGGGGGCAATGATCCGGCAACCCGGACCGGGCGGCGGGTTTGATCGGCCACGGTGCGGGCCAGGCTGCCGGCGCGCGCCGCCAGCACGGCGCCTTGCGAGGCGAAGCGCTCCTCGCCGATCATATGGGGCACGATGCCGTAGGAGTTGGTGGTGATGATATCGGCGCCGCTCTCGACATAGAGGCTATGCGCCTCCGTCACGAAATGAGGCGCCTCGATCAGAGGCAAGGCCGACCATTCGGGCAGGCGAAATGGCGCGCCGAGGCGCTCGAGCAATCGTCCCATGCCGCCATCGAGGATGGTGAAGCCATTGATCTTGCTATTCATGTTGCGTTGACTTTCAAGGGCGAGCGGTTGCGGCGGCTCGGCCGAATTTCAGCTCGAGACGGTATTGGACGAGCTCCAATCCGATCGAAAGCAGCCAATAGATTGCTGCCGCTGCCATCAACATCTCCATATAGCGGAAGGTCGAGCGTCCATAGGATTGAGCCAGGAAGTTTAGCTCCCACAGTCCCATGAGCGAGACCAGCGAGGAATCTTTCAGCATGGAAACGAACTGCGTTCCCGCCGGCGGGATGATGATGCGCATGGCCTGTGGCGCGACGATCTTGATGCCGATTTGCCAGCGTCGCAGGCCCAGCGCCATTGCCGCCTCGGTCTGTCCGCGCGGGATGGCCGCGATTCCCGATCGGATGATCTCGGCAAGATAGGCGCCGTAGTTCAGCGACAGGGCCATGATGCCCGAACTCAGCGCCGACAGCACGATGCCGAGTTGCGGCAGTGCCAGATAGATGATCAGGACCTGGACGAGCAGCGGCGTGCCGCGGAAAAGCGAGGCGTAGAAAGTTGCCGCGGCGAAGGCCAAGGGGTTGGTAGAAAGGCGGCCCAGTGCCGCGAAGATGGCAACGATCAGCGCCAGCACCATCGAGATGGCGGTGATGAAGACGGTGAGGGCGGCGCCTTGAAGAAAACCGTCGGCAGTCAGTCGGAGACCGAGAAGGAAAGGCAGCTTTTGGCGGATCAGCGCAAGATCCAATCCGAGCGCGAAAAAACCGCACGCCAGGATGGCCAGCATGCAGGCCCATACCAGCCAGACCTTCTGCCGGAAACCAAGGTGGCCTATCCCGGGAGCGGGCAGGGGCCGGATGCGCCGACCGGCTCCCGCCGTATCTTCAATCGACATCTTTGGTGATGTCCGTGCCGAACCATTTGTTGGAAATCCTGGCCAGCGTGCCATCCGCCTTCAGGTCGGCGAACACACGCTTGATCTCGGCGTTCCACTCCGGGTCGCCCTTGTCGGTGACGACCGCGTTGGGCTCGGCGAACAGGGGATCGCCGACGATTTTCAGCTTCTTGGTGGTTTCGATACCGCCCCTGGCCGTCGCCAGCGAGGCGACGATGGCGTCGAGCCGAACCCCCGGGCCGAGAGCCAGGTTCTGGAAATTCACGGTTTCATCGCCCGGCACGGCAAAAGCATCCTTGAAAGGAAAGGCGATCGCCTTATGCCCGGGAATGGCGAAGTTGCGATTGACATAGGCTTCATAGGACGAGCCGGTGCCAACGCCGACCTTCTTGCCGGAGATGTCGGCGACCGACCGAATAGCCTTCTCATCCTGGTGCACCACCAGCACGGCTGGCGCGCTGTAGTAGATGACGGGGAAGTCGACGACCTTGGCCCTTTCCTCGGTCGGCGTGGCCGATGAGATCGCTACGTCCCAGCGCCCGGACCACTTGCCGCTGATGATGGCCTCCCAGCCCGGTGTCTCCAGCTTGAGCTTGGCACCGAGCTTGTCGGCAAAAGCGCGGGCGACATCGACGTCAAAGCCGTCGAGTTCGTTCTGGGCATTGATGAAACCGAAGGGTGGATAATCGTTGACCAGGACGTCGACGACCTGTCCGGATTTCTTGACGCGATCCAGGGTCTCTCCGGCCCAGGTCGGCAGGGCCCAGCAGGCCGCCAGGGTAAGGGCGATTGCAGGCACGCCCAACCGGGCCTTGCCGTGGTTCTCGGGTAGCAATGTCATTGTCCTTCGGCTCTCTTGCCAGAGCGCTGCATGGGCGACCGGGCTTGTGATTGAGCCTCCCTCTTCCCATGAAGAACTTTATTTGTCTATTAATTTAATAGATTTTATGTACAAAAGATTGACGCGTTCCGACTCGACTGCCGCATCCCCCCGGGAAGGCAATCCCTACGCCAATGTCCTGGTCACTACCCCGAAGCTGGCAGATGATCCCAGGATCGCTCGCTTGTCCAAGCTGCTGACCTCCCCGGAAGTCGCCAAGTTCATCCGCGAGCACTATCAGGGCTCCGTCATTCCCGTGGACAATTGACGCGGTTGGCCATAGTGGGCCGAGGCTCCGTCGCATCGCGGCGGGGCTTTGCCATGGCGATCGGAAACCGCCATAATCCGTATAGAGAAGCTGCGTAAGGTCTACACGCAGCGCAGCCGCGAATTCGTCGCCCTCGACGACGTCACGCTCGATATTCCAAAAGGAGCGGTCTTCGATGTGCTTGGGCGCAACGGGGCTGGCAAGAGCACGTTGATCCGATGCCTGAACCTGCTCGAACGGTCGACGGTCGGCCGCATCATCGTTGGCGGGCATGACCTGACCGCCCTGCCGCCGAGCGAATTGCGTCGGCAACGCTGGCGCATCGGGCACGATCTTCCAGCTTTCTCGTCGCGCCTCGGCTCAACAGGGTCGGGCGCTCGCTGCCTTTCGTCATTCTGCTGATCGCCCTGATGCCGCTGACCCGCCTGATCGTCGGTACCAGCCTGGGCAGTACGGCGGCGGTCGTGCCGCTGACCATTGGCGCCGTTCCGTTCTTCGCCCGTATCGTCGAAGCGGCGCTGGCGGAGGTGGAGAAGGGTCGGATCGAGGCCGTGCTCGCAATGGGCGGCGCCTTGCGGCACGTGATAGAGAAGGTCTGGCTGGTCTCAGCCGATGCCGTGGCGAGGCGGTCAAGGCCTATGCCCGAGAGACCAACCGGCTCAACCAGGAGCGCCGCGCCCAAAGCGAGCAGGATCGCAAGGCCCTCGACAAGATCGAGCGTGCCATTGGCGGCGATCGAGGATGGACTCTATCAGCTCAGGCAGACTTGATGTTTGCTGCTCACGCAGGCGATGCCGGTTGCTCCAGCGTCGCCGCTATCTCGCCATAGTGAAGCATTTGCCAACAAGCCCAGTTCTCGAATTCGACCAGGAGATCGTTCTCGAGATGAATGAGGCTCCCGGCTTCGATGACGAACCAATTCGCCTGCCTGGCCTCGTCCAGCAAATTGCCGACATGAGCGCGCGAAACCTGAAAGCGTGCAGCCAAAGCGCGCAGGCTGAGAGGAACGGCCTGGGGACACTCCTTGACGGTCGCGGCGTAGTGGGCACCGATGATGGCCGTCAGCAACGGATAGCCGCAATCCCGGCCAGCAAAATGCAAGACCCGCTGGAAAGGGTGGATGAGGGTGCCGTCGCCGAGGACGAAAGCTGCGGAGCGCTGAAGGAGTACGCCCAGCCTGTCGACATCCGTCAGGGCAATGGCCCAGGCTGGCCGCCAGGTCTCGATTTCATCCAAGGCCGAGACGAAGAGGCGGCCGGAGCGTCCAATTTCCTCAACCATCACGGCGGCGGGTTTGAGCGGTTTTCCTCGACCACCAGCAGGTTCGACCGTGCTTTCCAGGAAGCGGCCGGCTTTCAACGCCGCGACGAAGCCTGCTGTCTGGCGGGCGCTCGACGGAGTGATCTTCTGGAGAGCTGCCAGCGTCGGTGAAGGGCCCTGGCCTTCACGCCAAGCATAATAATTATGAATCAGTAGATAGGCAGCGACATAGCGTTCAAACCGATCGAAGAGCTTATAAATCGGCCATACGACAGGTGGCTTTGCAGCCATGCGATGGCAATAGCGAGCTACAGCCGGCTTGAACCCCGGCGCCAGACGCAAGCTGGCGGCGCGGCGCATGAAGGATTCGCTCAGCCGCTGTGCAGGGCGGCGAACGGATATTGGTAAGTCCGCATGTGCTTCAAGCTTCAATATAAAGAATCCTGCAAAGTTTGGACTCGGGATTCTAGTTCTTTGCGCTCACCATCGAGGGGTATCGATCATCTCACACCGGCACAGCTAAGAACCCCGCAGTTCTTTGGCGCATGCTCAATATACCAGGATGGGTTCTATGTGCGACCAACATGCAATATCCCTGACGCGCCGCAGACTCCTGGCGACCGGCCTTGCTGGCGCATTTGTTGGCGGGCTCGCCTTGCCCGCTGCAGCGCAGCAATCAGAGACACCCTCCGCTCAGAACACCATATCACCCGACGAAGCATTGAAAAGGCTGCTTGAAGGCAACGCGCGCTACGCCAGCAACTCGTCGCAGAATCGTGATTATTCGGCAGGACGAGAGGCTCGTTCCAGCGCGCAGTATCCCATTGCTGGCCTTGTGAGTTGCGCGGATGCGCGCGTTGCTCCCGAACTCGCATTCGACCAAGGCCCCGGCGATCTTTTCGTTGTGCGCGTCGCAGGTAATTTCGTCAATGACGACGGTCTGGCCAGCCTCGAATATGGTGTCAAGTTCCTGGGCATGCCGCTCATTGTGGTGTTGGGGCATTCCAATTGCGGTGCCGTGGCCGCAACCATCAAGGTGCTCAAGGACAAGATCGCGTTGCCAGGTCATCTTCCGCAACTTGTTGGGGCCATCAAGCCGGCTATCGATCGTGCCGAGAAGGCCAAGGCCTCCGATGCCCTTGCCGAAGCAACCCTTCAGAACATACGCTACAATGTGCGTAAGCTCGAGAAAGCAGGTCCCATCATCGCCGATTTCGTTGCCAAGGGTAAAGTCAAGGTCGTGGGCGGCCTTTATGACATCGCCACCGGCAGAGTGAGCTTGGTGTGAGATATGTCTATATCGGAATGTTGCCCTGGCATACGGCAAGGGCCAGAAGGTAACAACCGACCCGCTCGATGGACGATCTCGGCTTCAGGTTCTCGACCGCTCAACGCTGCACCGCCTCCTCCCGGCTCATTGTCACGGAGGGTATCCGCGGCAAGTTCGTGGCAGCCGTCGGCGAACGTCTCATCGTCGTGAATGACGCGCCGAGGACCGGCACACATATCGGGCCGGTCGTCGACGAGATGTAGCTCCAGCAGGATTCTATTTGTTGGTGGATACTTCGTTCTGCGACATCTTTGAGGTGCCATCAAACGAATGCCAGTTTGCGTGCAGACGATTGTTCTTCGATCTGCGACACTGCCCTTTGATATAACTTTCCGGCCATTCGGACCGGCAGCGTTCGCTCTCCAGCCCATGGCATGCCGGGACCGAACAACCAAGGGCTTCTAAAAATTGCGAGTTCGTGGAGCGCCAACTCCCAATAGAAAGACACCCGCTTACACTCCGGCCCTGCAGAAATTTTATGCGGAGACATGCGCAAGCCGCATAGAACTCGCGTCATTTTTTCGATAGTAATTCTTCCCGGAAGACGCGATTCACGGCGTTGGGTGACACATTGCAACGAAGAAAATGTGCCACGCTTGCATCTGTTTTGACGATCTGCTTGGCAACGACGATGCTGACCTGCATTGTTCGCCCGGCCTCGTTGAGGGCACAGAGCTGGACGGGCGCCGTCGACAATGATTGGATGAATGCGGCCAACTGGACGCCCGCCACGCTGCCGACCAGCGGCGATGCCGTCAACATCGACACCACCACGCCCAATACTGTCATATTGGGAGTTTCAGGCGCCGAAGCGCCGGTCAATGTCGCAGATTTATCGGTCGGCTCCAGTGGCGTGGGCGCCCTTACCATCCAGGCCGCAAGCACGCTGTCTTTATCCGACCGCGGCGTGATCGCGGATGAAGCTGGCTCACAGGGAACGGTGACCGTCGCAGGGGACGGCTCGGCTCTCACCGTACAGAACGAGCTCGAGGTTGGGAATGCCGGTAAAGCCGCGCTGATCGTGCAGGGCGGCGGTTCTGTCGAAGCGGGCACTGTCGTGGTGGCGGGTCAGGCCGGCTCCACCGGGACCATCACGGTCGACGGTGAGGGTTCTACCCTGTCGGTTGGTTCCTCTTTCCTGATCGCAGGGTCCGGCGACGGCGCGCTCACGGTCGAGAATGGCGGCAAGGTCATTGCCGGTGACGATCTGACGATCGCGGGCCTCGATGGTTCTTCGGGGAGCCTCGCGGTCAATGGCAGCGGTTCGTCCCTGTCCGTCGAAGGAGGGATCGCCATCGGCACAGGAGGGAAGGGCTCGCTGACGGTCACTGCCGGCGGACAGGCCGACGCTGCCGAGGGTGTCAGCATCGGTGGGGCCACAGGGTCCGGCGTACTGACAGTGGATGGCGACGGTTCGAACTTCCACAGCGATTCGTTTCTGATAGTCGGCGCCGACGGGGCGGGCAGCCTCTTGGTGACCAATGGCGGCACCGTCGGCGCCGACAGCGAGATCACCATCGCCGATCATGGCGCCGGCGAGGCCACGGTGAGCAAGAACGGATCGACACTGACGACGGCCGATCTGAGTGTCGGCAGGCACGCTGTCGGGACGCTGTCCGTCAATGCCGGCGGCACAGTCCGCGCGGATGATGTCACGCTCGGCGTCGGCCAGGATGGCAGCGGTTCGGTGGCGGTGGCCGGGAAGGGGTCGTCGATCTCGACGGGAACGCTCACCATCGGCTTGGCCGGCATCGGGCAATTGATCGTCAGCGAAGCCGGAACCGCCAGAAGCGGCGGCGGTATCATTGGCGGGGCCGCAGGCGGGAGCGGTACGGTTACGGTGGATGGCGCGGGGTCGAGCTGGACCGACAGTAAGGCGGTGACGATCGGCGATGCGGGTAGCGGTATATTGACCGTGGTAAACGCAGGGCGCGTCGATACCAATGCCGGTATTCTCGGCAATACCGCGACCGGAAGCGGCACGGCGCACATCGCGGGAGAAGGCTCTGTCTGGACCAATGCCGGGGCATTGACCATCGGCAATGCCGGCACGGCTCTCTTGAACATCGATACTGGCGGAACGCTTGTGAGTGCCGCGGCCTCCATCGGTTCGAAAGCAGGCGGTAGCGGCACCGCGGTCATCGCTGGTTCGGGTTCCTCATGGATCGCCCGCGGTGCGGTGACAATCGGGGACCAGGGCACAGGCAGGCTCGACGTCATCGATGGCAGTAGGATGGTCGCTACGGGTGGCGTTCTCGTGGCATCGCAAGTGGCCGGCAAAGGGACGCTCAACCTTGGCAGTCAGGGGGAGTTGCAAACGCTCGCCCTGACGGCCGGCAAGGGCACGGCCCAGGTCAATTTCAACGTGGGCGTCCTGAAGGCTCTCGCGAACAACGATGCTTTCATTTCGGGCTTTTCCGGAACCCAGCTCAACATCCAGGCCGGAAACCTGACGATCGACAATGCAGGATTTCGGATCGCCACTTCCAGTCCCCTCACCGGTAGCGGCGCGTTGGTCAGCCAGGGATCGGGCATGCTGATCACCAATGCCGATAACAGCTATGCCGGCGGAACGCGTGTCGCCTCGGGCATATTGGCCGTTGGCGATGCGGCCCACGCCGGTGCGGCCCTGAGCGGCGGCGGCGGCATAGAGGTTTCTGCCGGGGCAATGCTGGGCGGCTATGGTAGCGTCACCGGGACCTTGACCAATAGCGGCATCGTTGCGGTCGCCAATGCGATCGATGGTTTCGGGAACGGACGTTCCGGGACCTTTACCGTCAATGGCACCCTGTTGAACAATGGCGTGGCCAAAGTGGCCGGCACCGGCGTCGGCAATGTTCTGAGCGTTGCTTCCTATGTCGGGGGCGAGGGCAGCACCATTGTCCTCAACACCTATCTCGGCGCGGACAATTCGGCTTCGGACCTTCTGACCATAAACGGGGGCACGGCGAGCGGGCATTCCATTCTTGCGATCCATAATGCCGGCGGCCAGGGCGCTGCGACCGTCGGCAACGGTATCCGCGTCGTGGCTGCCGCCGATGGCGCTACGACCGACCCGAATGCCTTCTCGCTGGCGTCGGTCGTCGCGGCCGGCGCCTATGACTACAACCTGTTCAAAGGAGGGGTCGGCTCGAGCGTCAACGACCAGGATTGGTATCTGCGCACGGTGGGACTGAGTGCGTCGGCCCAGACGGCGGTCGCCTACCCAGACATTCTGGGCAACTTTGCCGGAGCCACCCTCGCCATGCTGCAGCAACGCAACGCCAGCCGCATTCCGCCGCGATGCCCACCCGGCGGGAACCTGGGGCAGGGGCCGGAGATGGCAGGTCGGCCGGATGATTGCTGGGCCGGCCGCGTGGCAGAGCCGATATTGCAGGGCGCTGGCGCCTGGGGCCGGATAGGCGGCCAGGCCGCCTCCTATGATCCCAGACAGGGCAGCGCCTACAGGCAGTGGCTGGGCTTCATGCAAGCGGGCTATGAAGGAACCGCTCTGGAGACGACCGCCGGCTTTGCCACCGTCGGTCTCTACGCCAGCATAGGCACTTCCAAAGCCACGATCGATGTGACCCGCGATCCGGTCACTGGAATGGCGCGGAGGGGCAGGATCTCGACAACCGGCTATGGTGTGGGAGCCGATGTCACCTGGCATGGCAATGACGGCCTCTACGCCGATCTCACCGGGCAATTCACCTGGTTCGAGAGCAGCCTTTCCGACAAGGTCGGAGGCCATGGCGAAGGTTGGGCGACCGCAGCTGCTCTGGAGGTGGGAAAGCGCTACAGCCTGGCGCCGGACTGGACGCTCGTCCCATGGGCACGACTGGCCTACACCGACGTGCACGTGGATGGGTTCACCGATCTCTCTGGTGCCGCTGTCCGGTTCGACCGGGCCGAGAGCCTGCATGGCCTTGGCGGTCTCCGGCTTGAAAAGCTTGCCAGCTGGCGGGACGCCGGCGGCCAGGCACATAATCTTCTGATCTACGGCACGGCGGGCCTCGACTATGCCATCCTCGATGGTACGAGACTGGATATCGGCGGCACCTTTCTCACCCAACGAAATCAACGGCTGTGGGGTGACATCGGCATAGGTGGCTATTATGCCTGGGGCGCCGCCTGGGTCCTCTATGGCGAAGCGGGCTATTCGATGGCGCTCGGCCCTCGCTCGGGCAGCGAAAACCATGTCCTCAAGGCCACTGCCGGCCTGCGCCATACCTGGTGAAGGGAGACGACAGGGAAAGCGCATGCCGGGCAAAGATGACATCGCCACTGACTGCAGAAGAAAGGCCATAAGGATAGGGAGTGTGGCCCTTGTCGCGATGGTCGTGACGATCGTCGCTGCGGACGGTGCCGAGAAACAGCTGCCCGCGCCCGCCGCCGCAGGAGCCGTCATCCCCGCTGCGCCAGTACAAAGCCCGCCTCCCGCCAGGGCGACTGGAGAGGGGCAGGTCATCATCCCCTTGACGTCAGGTCCGGCACCTGCCGTCTCTCCAGAGATCCCGCGCTCGGCGCCATCCCAATCGGATTTGGCGATCATTCCACTGGCGCCGTCGAAGCCGGCTCCAGGCTTCACGGTCCATCAGCCGGCCAATCCGTCTGCCGCAAGCCCCGCCTCGTCAAGCTCGGCGATTATTCCCCTTGCGCCCATGGCCGCGAAGCCGTCGCCGGCTGCTCCTCCGGCAGCGCCTGTCGAGAGCAAAGCGACGACGGGCTCGACAACGGTTCGGACACTGGTTCCCGGGGATACGGCGGAAGATGGCGCGGCTGGGGATCGTGACGTCGATGGGACAGCCCTGGCTTATTTCGCGCGAAATGGCGAAACCATCCGGTACATCAGCGAAGTGACGCGCCTGCAGTCTCTTTATCCCGGCTGGGTTCCGCCAAAGTCTCCCTCCCGGTCGCCGTCGACGACCGACGCAAGACTCGCCACCTTGTGGCAACTTTATGCCGAGGGGCGGCTTGCAGCCGTCCGAGAAGCCGTCGCCTTGCGCCAAAGGTCCGAGCCGAACTGGTCTCCCCCTCGGGACCTGATGGCCAGGGTAACGGTTGCGGATACCCGCGAACGCATTCTCGCTGCCTCCGATGCCAAACGATATGCTGAGGCGGTCACCCTCGCTGCCGCCACACCCAGTCTGCTCACCTGCGGCGATGTCGAGGTTCTCTGGCGCGTGGCCGAGGCATTCGGACAAACGGATCGCCGAAGCCGGGCGTTGGATGCCTATCGTTACATTCTCACCACGTGCAGCGATCCCGATATCCGGCTGGCAACGCTGCAGAAAGCCGCCGCTTGGCTCTCCCCCTCGGAACTCGGGCCGCTGCAAACTCTGGGAGCGGACGCAAGCACCGGCGACGGGTTCCGTTCCATCCGCGAGGCATTCGCCCGAGATGCTGTCACGGCCGCCGCCGAGGATCCGGCCAGGCCGCTCGGCGCGGCCGATCTCAAGCTCTTCCAGGCCATGGCCGAGGCCAATGGCGCGGCTGCCGACGCCTTGCTGGTGGGGAATTTCTTCCTGCACCGCGACAACTTTGTGCAGGCCGAGCACTGGTATCGTCTCGCCTTCGCGCGGAACGCCTCCGCCTCTTCGGCAAATGCGCTGGCTGTCGCCCTCCTTGCGCTCAAACGGCCGGCAGAGGCGGAGACCCTTCTCTCTCCCTGGCAGAAGAACGACGACGAGGCGCGCAGGACTTACCTGCGGATCACGGCCGATCTCCTGTCGGCCAGGCCTCCGGCTTCTCTCTCACCGGGTGCCCTGTCACGCATGGCGGCAGCCGTAGCCGCCAAGCGCGACGTCTCGCTGGCTCAGGAATTCGGCTGGTACGCCCACAGTTTCAAGCAGGACGTGACGGCGCTTCGGTGGTTCGCGACGGCCCTCAGCTGGCGCCCCGATGATGAAACCTCGGCCTATGGTTTCGCCGTGGTGAGCAGATCCATGGGGCGGCGTGATGCCCTCAATGATGTGGTCAAGGCGTGGGGCAGCCGTTCGCCTCGCATCCGGGCGCTGGCGCAACTGCGCTGAGTCTCTCTCCCGCTGCGAGATTGCCGCGATCAACTGAACATCAACTGTGGGGGTCGTTCGCGCCGGTATCTCTCCGTTTCCGATCTGCCACGGAACCCATAGGCATCGCTTCTCAAAAGCGGCTATGGGTGGCCTCCTTGACGGCCTCGACGGCCCCCGCTGCCTCGGAGTTGCCAGTCGCGGCTACCGCTTCGAACACGCGGCGCGCCTCGGCGAAGCGCTGCAGGTGGAAATAGGACCAGCCTCGCAACATCAGGAGATCGGTCTGTTCCGGCGCAAGGCTGGCGCGCGTGTCCAGCGCCATCAGGGCCTGGGCATAGCGTCCCCCCTGATAGTCCTTGAGGATGCGCTGTGTGAGAATGGACAGATTGAGCTCCCTGGCCCTACCGGTCGGCTGAGAGGCCTGGGTGGAGGCCGCGGCCGCCTGGGATGTCAGGCCCAGCCTGAGATAGGCCAGAGACAGACCGTAGGCGGCATCCTGCCTCTGCTGGGCCGATCCGGCTGACAAGGCCGCCTGAAAGACGACGACCGCCTCGGACGGCCGATCGAGCTTCATCAGGCACCATCCGCCGGCAACCCCTCCAGGACAACTTCCTCGTCCCGCAGACGTAGCGGCCGGGGTGGCCGGGGTGGCCGCGGTCCGGCGCGGGCGTGATGGTGCGCGCCTGGCGGGCCTCTCGGTCACCATCGGCTGGTCGGCGATCGATTGCCCCTGATCAGCTTGAGGCACAGGCATAAAGACCTGCGGCTGGGAGGCCGGCATCGCCTGCGGCACTTGTCCCGGTAGCATCGTGGCGACCGGCGCCGACCCTCCCGAAACGGGCTGCTGGGGCGCAGGCGCAGATAGAACCGGCGCTTGCGGGAATTGCGATGGCTGGGAAGGTTGCTGCATCCCAACCGTCCAGGGAGCCTGGGTCGCCGGACCGGTCTGCGGGTTCGTTCGCGCCAACTCACGGGCGAGTGCCGGATCGAGGAGAGCGCGAATGCGCAGCGAGCGTTGCCCCCAGGCGTTGACCACGCTTCGGACCATGTCGCGCCGGTTCATGCCGAGATTGGCAATGGCGAGGCCGTAGGCGGAAGGTTCATCGTCGGGCTTCCAGCTCAAGGCGGCCGCGAACCAGCGGGCGGCCGTCTCCTCCTGGCGATAGTAATGGGCAAACCAGCCGAGTTGCTGCGCGGCGGCGGGATCACGTTGCGCCGCCACGGCTGCCACAACGCGGGCGAGGACCTCCGCGGTCAGTGCCGGCGGCGGCTGCTGGGCCAGCAGATTGGCGATCGCCGCCATATAGCTCTTGCGGGCCCCGTCATTGGCATCGTGCCAGGGAGCCAGAATGGCTTCCGCCTCCGCCGCCCGCTTGAGATCGATCAAGGCCAGGGCAAGGCCCTCCGCGGCAGCCGCCGTATTCTGCCGTTCGAAAGCCCGGCGATACCACTGCTCGGCCTGCGTGGAATCGCCATGCCCGCGAAAATAACCGCCCAACAGCAGCGCATCCCCCGGCGACTTGTCGGTCCTGGCGATGTCGCCGAGTAATTGTAAGTCGGACGGATCGACCACCAGCTTGGGATCTGCGCCTCCGGCCGCAACCGCGTTGCGCGCCAGCCCTTCGCGGATCGAGCGGAACTCGTCTCCATCGGTTCCGGAACGACCGAGAGCCAGCAAAGGCTCGATCTCCGAGCGAGGCAGCAATGTCATTGCTTTTTGCATGGTCGAGAGACGATCATGCGGATCGGTACAGGAGGTAAGGATATAGCGGTAGGCATCCTGGGCCCGCATCTTGCGATCGGTCTGTGCGAAGGCTTCGGCCAGGCGCCAGAGAACATCGACATCGCCGCAGGTGAGCAGGCTGGGCGTCACCGTCGCCAGCTCGATTACGGTCATATATTGCTTGGCGTTCGATGCGTTCACGAGGCGCTCGCGCGTTTCCGCCACCGCAAGACGGTCGAGCAGGTCCTTGGGCGGGATCCAATCGCGTTCCCTGCCCTGGCGGGCAACGATGGCAGCGCGCGCAGCGGCGAACTGCCCTTGCGAATAGAGTTGCCACAAGGAGTCGAGCTGGGGGTCGGAGACCGGCGGCGCCTTGAGCGGATCGTCGGGCGGCACCCAATCTGGATAGAGCGAGCGCAAGCGCGCGATTTCGGTGTTCAGGCGCCGAGTATCGCCCTGGCGCGCAAAATAGCGCAGCGCCGTTTCATCGACCGCCGGTTTGGCGGCCTGTTCCGCCACCGGCGACGGAGGTGCCGCTTCGGCTGGCGCGGGGGAGGGCTGCAGCGGGGCCGCCGGCTGGGGCGCCGCCGATGGTGCCGGAGGGGGAGCAGGGGGAGGCTCGTCGCTTCTTGGCGTCAGGATCTCGGCGGCCTGGGCGCTTCCGAGCCTTATGACAGGGGCTGTCGGCGCCGCCTCTTGCTGGCGCCAGGAAGATGATTGGGCGTCCGGCTTGGGCCATAGGCCGGTGATCTGCCAGGCAACCAAGGCCAGCAGCACCAATCCTGGTATGACGATACGCAAGCCGAACGGTCTCACAGGCACTCCGGGTAATGTTGCGCAACGGCCGAAAGGGCCAGCAGATAGAGGGTGGCGGGGTAGTACACTTCCAGCTTCGGCGATCGCAGTTCGGTGGGAACCGGCTTGCGGTCGAGAGCGCATTGCAGCACGGCCCCGATCATCCGATAACCTGGATCGTCCATGGCGCCGATCTGCTTGTCGCCCGCGAGATCGAAGATGGGCGGTGCCGCGGTGCCATTTCCCCAGGCCTTGGCGAACGGCTTGAGCAACGCCTGGTCATTGTTGCCCGCGCGCAGGAGATAAAGCGGGATCCGCACGGCATCATAGCTGAAGCGAGGCTCGAAGCCCGCTGCCAGGGCTGGCTTGGCTGATTTCAGGGATATCCAGTCGGCCGGAAGTTCGGCACTGCCGAAGCGGGCATCCCGTATCAGTCCTTCGCCGCTCGCGGCCAGCGCCTTCCAGTCTGTATTGGGAGCCAGGCGCGCCAATACCGGCAGAGCCTCGAAGATCCAGTAGGACAGATTGAGCACCGGTCCATCGGGTCTGTCCTGCGGGCCGAAACCCTTGACGCCTGGCATGAGGACGGTGTGCGCCCCAACCCGGCGCACAAGCCGCTGTCCGATCGCTTCGGCCATGTTGCGGGAGGTTTCGGTCCAGGATGACACCTCCCACAGATTGCCGCCCAGGGCGAGTGCATAGGCAATGAGGATGTCGCCGTCGGCCGCGTTGTTGACGTCGGTGACATGCGGCTTGCTGTCGGGGTCCCAGCGCCATACCGCCAGCCCATCGTCGCGCAGCAGCATTTCATTATGGGTAAAAGTCCAGATGCGCGTGAAAGTCGCGCGATCGAGTGCCAGCACCGAGAGCAGGAGACCGTAGCCCTGCCCCTCGCTATGGCTGATACTTTTGTTGGCCGTATCGATGACGCGGCCGTCCAGCGTCACGAAGCGGTCGCGCCAGGACTGCCATTGCTCTGTCGAAAGAGTGCCGGGCTTGGCCGGCTGCCCAAACGAGGCCGCCCCGCCCTGGCTGGCCGTCAGCATGAATGTCGCGATCATTGCGATTGTGACCAGCAGACGAACGGAGCCGAACATGCGGCGCTCGATCATTGAGAGATTCTCCGGCCTATGCGGGATAAGAGCAAAGCTGTCGCGAGGCCGAGCAGGAGGCAAGCCGCAAAAAGCAGGAATGCAAATGCCAGGAGGTTCTCCGAGAGCCAGTTCGCGGCGATCAGACGCAGATTGGTGAAGGAGAGAGGTTGGGTGGCGGTGAGAGAGGAGGTGGTAACAGGCTGGATCTGCACTTCGGCAAGGCGGGTATTGTAGGTCGCCAAGCGTCCGGAAAGCTGAAACCATTGCGGGCTGGACGTAAGGGTATTGGCACCGGCACGCAGTTCCCTGGTGCTTGGTGCCGTCAGCAGCGTCCAGGTCTTGTTGCCGCTTGGGCTCGGGCCTTGTGCGATCATGGCCGAGGTATCGCGCGAAGGATGAAAGGCCACGTCGCGGCTAGGCAGGAAGCGAAGGGTCTGGCTGGATACCTGGAAGGTCCGCTGGAGCCAATCCTGGAAGGAACTCACATTGCCTCGCCAGCCACCACCTTCTGCTTTCAGTGTGTCGCGCCAGCGATCGAAGGTTTCCTGGGTATCAGCGGGTTCAGTTGCGGCCACGGGCAGCGTCGCAGGCGTCGGGCCCGGCGGATTTCCAGCAGCGGCCGAAGGGAGGATGGGTTCGTCGTTGTGGGGTTTCCAGCCAGTGCGCAGCTGTTCATCGAGATTGAGTTGCGCTGGCACCTGCTCGGGAATATCCGGAGCCGGCGCAACGAAGAGGGCATGGCGGTCGTCGAGAGAGGGCGCATTGGGGTCGATGTTGATTAAGCGCCCCGCGGCTAAAGCCATTCGCGCCAGAAGCGTCGCGGTTGCCGACATCACCGGGCTGTCATATCTGCTGACCACCAGCGCCACCGGATCGACGGCACCATTATAGGGAAAAGCAGTGCCCTGCAGCGCTGCCAGGTTCGGCTGCTGGGCGATGCGCGCATAGTCCGGCATCACGAATTCGCTGCTATCGAACAGGGCGAAACGATTATTGCCTTTGGTCGGTCCCGCCGCACATTGCGAGTCCATCGTCGTGAAGAGCTGTGCCTCGAAGGTGACGCGGTTCGGCCCCGGACGAAAATGCGTCATGGGAATGCGGATCGGCAGATGTCGCAGGATTTCACCACCGCTGGTTCGCAGAGGCGTGGTGGCGGCTATGTTTCCGTTGACATAGATATCAAGGTGGCTGCCGGGCAGCACCTCGCCGCTGTAAGCGGCATCCAGCAGTAGCGTCGCCTCGCCTGCGGAAACCGAGTAGAAGTCAGAGGGCAAGCCGATCTGGAATTCGGTCCTGAAGCGGCGGCCGGCGAACTCCTGGGTGGGAACGCCGAGATTGGCAAACCTGACATGGCTTTCCCGCAGCAGGAGCGGCGGATTGGGAGCGAACCACCGACTCGTATCGAGCATGTCGCGGATGTTTCCCCGCGGGCGGTCGACCAACGCGGCGACCGCGTCGACGGCCTTGGAGACGGAAGCGGCATCGGGCCCCGACACCAACAGTGTCGACGGGCCGAGCGCTGGATCGTCTACGAATGTCACGATGGGGCGGGAATCGGCGTCCTTCGGCACGGTGCGCAGCAACGGCCGTACCTCCTCCACGGTGCCGATCACGGCCGTCACGGTTCCAGGCTCGATCGAATCTCCCGTGCGATCGGTAACCAGAACATCCAGGTTGGGCATGCCGATGAGAATGGAAGCAGCCTGAGCGAAGCGCAGGATCGGGTTAGCGGACGCCTTGGCGCCGAGGGATGGCGCGATGATGCGCAAATGCGTCAGGCCGTTCGCATCGGGAGCCGTGGCGGCAAGATCCTCCACGCGCGACAATCGCGCCGCTGCCGAGGAGGCGAAATGAAAGGCTGTGGTCACGCTGTCGATTTCGGTGCGTAACTCGTAGGTGGAATTGATAGTGCAATCCGTACGGTGACGCTGGACCACCTGGAGCCGGACGAGATTTGGCCCGGCCTTCAGAAGATTGGCAGGCAGTTCGGCGGAAAGCTTGCCCGTCTGGTCGGAAGCCGTGATCGGCGAATCAAAAACCGTCTGATTGTTGATGGACAGGATGAGGCGGGATGCTTCAGGCGCCACCACGACGGAGGCCTTATAGCCCAAGGTCAGCGTGGTCGGGCTCGCGACCTGATTCTTGGTCAGAACGACATACCAGGCCCGGCTGTCGACTTCCCCTTCGAGGACGAGATGCCGAAAAGGCATCAGAGGCCGGTCGAAGGTTTCGGCCTGAGCCGCTTCGACTTTGGGCGGTGCCGATGGGGGAGCAATCACCTGCGGCGAGGGCGGGGGTGTCGGATCGACAGCCGGTGGCGGGGCAGCGGGCTGGGGCGCGGGCGCCAGATTGGCAGTCGGTGTCGGGGGAACCGGGCTGGGCAATGATGGCGACAAGGCGGGCGCCGGCGCGTTGCTCCTCTCGGGCGCCATGTCGAAGGGAGATGCCGATTGATCAGCCCGGGCATGGGACAGGCCTGCCAGCGGCAGCGCCATTGCGACCAGGATGAAGATCAGGCCTCTCACGTCGGCTCTCCCGCCCTTTGTTGCGGCACCGGGGAATCGGCCCTGGCCGGTACGGAAGCACGATAGAGATAGATCAGGCCGCGCACCGTTTGCTTGAGGGCCAGCGCGTAGAACCAGATGGTGCCGCGTAAGATGCCTGGATTGTAGCGACGGGCGGCCTGGAAGGCCGTCCAGCGGTCGGACGTTGCATAGAGGAGATCGGCTACGAGGCGGAAATGGATCGGGTCCGACGTCTGGAAGCGCACTCCTATCGTCGTGCTTCCGGCGCCGGCACTAACCCTTCGAACGACCACCGGCAATTCCGGCCTCCCGTCCAATCGCGACAATGGGGTAAAGCGGATCCGCAACAGGCTCTCGCGCTCGAGACCCTTGACGGCTCCGACGATGCTGATGCCTGCACCGTTGGTAGAGACATTCTCGATCATCGCCGGAATGACAGTATCGCCGAGTATCAACTCACAACGCCGGTCCGCCCTCACGCGCTGGCTCGACTGGCGCTCGCCACGCTCCGAGACCACGCCGAGCGCGCAGCCGGCCAGCAGAACGTTCAGCAGGTTCCACATGCCGACCACCAAGGTGACATCCGCCTTGTAGGGCTGTTCGATCAGGCGGAAGACCGTCATGCCCATGCCGGCGATCAGCACGCAGAAAAAGGCGAAGAGGGGCCAAGCTATTTCAGAAAGCCTGCTTTCCTGGACGGAGTCGTCCTTGGCCGTCACCCGGAAGGTCGGTTTGGTCGGATGCATAATGACCGATGCCAGCGCTGGCAGCAGATAGAGCGTCTGGGCGTATTCGTAGAGTTCCGAAATCCAGGGCCAACGATACGAACCATAAAGATAGTTCTGCATCATCAGGTTCACCAGCATGTAGGAGAGCGTATAAGACAGAAACTCCTGGCCGGAGGCGACGAAGATCTCAAGATTGAAGAACAGGTAAAAAAGCGGGGCGACGAGAAATACGAGGCGCGCCAGGGGAAAGAACCAGAATAGAATACTCGACATATAGCAAAGGCGCTGGGAGATCTTGAGGCCGCGCTTCATGAAAGGACGTTGGAACAGCAATATCTGCACCATGCCTTGGGCCCAACGCGAACGCTGGCCGATGAAGCTGGCAAATGTCGCCGGCTGCAGGCCTGCGATCAGAGGCTTGTCGACATAGATGCTGTGCCAGCCTCGCGCGTGCAGTTCCATCGCCGTTTCGCAGTCCTCCGTGATGCTGCGGCCCTTGAAACCCTCGGTCGCCTCGAGAGCGGAGCGGCGAAGAGCCGCTGCTGAGCCGCAGAAGAACGAGGAATTCCACTTGTCGAGCCCGCGCTGGATGATGCCGTAGAACATCTCGTTCTCGGACGGCATCTTCTGGAACGTGCGCAGATTGCGTTCGATCGGATCCGGGTTCAGGAAGAAGTGCGGCGTCTGCACCATGAACAGGCTCGGATCATCCCGGAAGAAGCCGACGGTGCTATGCAGGAAGTCCCTGGCCGGAGCGTGATCGGCGTCGAAGACGACCACGATATCGCTGGAGGAGTGGGCGAGGCCGTTGTTGAGGTTGCCGGCCTTGGCATGCTCGTTGCGGGCACGGGTGAGATAGTTGGCACCCAATTCCTCGCATAGGCGTTTCAGCCGCGCATGACGCTGCTGGGCCTCCACTGCCGCCTGGAGATCTTTCGAGTTGCGTTTTTGCTCCGTGCCGCCGTCATCGAGGAGATAGACATGCAGTTTGTCGGGCGGATAATCCATGCCCAATGCTGCCGCGAGCGTTCCCGCCAGAAGTTCTGCCCCTTCATTGTAGCTGGGAATGAAGACATCCACGCTCGGCAGTTCATCGTCGCGCAGGCGCGGCGCCACCCGTGACGGAAGCGGCGTGGCGACAACGAAGAGCGACAGCGCCAGCATGGCGACACAGTACATTTCAGCCAGATAGACAATCAGCCCGACAATGAAATTCTCGGGCTGGTTTATCGGCGGCAGCGTGCTGGTGGTGCGCCAGTAGACGTAGCGCAGCACGATCGATGTTCCCAGGGCAAGCGCGATCAGGCGCCAGACCCCGGTCGGCTTGACCGCCTTGAGGAGCGCCATCGCGATCACCACGGTGGTGCCCGCGATGAGATGGGTCTGCTGGCTGATCGGCAAGGTTACCAGCACCAGCACGAAAAGAGAGGTGAGCAACCAGAACAAGACGACGAGAGCTTTTGTCATGGCTGTGTCCCCTGGGGAGGAGCCGGGATCACGGGTGGCGGCGGCACGGCGGCGGAACCGGTGCCCGCTTGCACGGCGGGAGGGGGAGGAATGGCAACGCCGGTGGCAGCCGGGGCCATGACAGGTGGTGGGGAGGCGAACACCCCGGCGCGCACAGGTGCCCGCCTACGGCGAGGGACCGCCGCGGCGGGAGCCGCCGGCGGAGGCGCTGCCGACAGAGGCGAGGGCCCGATCGGCGCGCCGGCGGCTCCGATATCCGGGGACAGGGGGCGCGGCGCCTGTGACCAACTTCCGCTCGACAGCGATGCGTTGACATTGAGGCCCATCATGGCGGCGACGAGGTTGGTCTCGGTCGCATTGGGACGACACAGGCGAAGACGGATGGAGACGGTGGCGCGCCGGTTGAACAGGGACACGTCGAGATCCGGGGTTGCGATGCGCTGCCAGGCGTAGATGCACAATTCACCGCGGGCGGCCCGGCCGAGCGCATAGCCGAAAGGTCCATACTGGTTCTGGACATAGGTCAGCGAACGGCGCATGGGCACTCCCGGCAGAGCCGTCTGGGCCTCGCCGGCGAGTTGTTCTTCATTGAGCGGTCGGTCCGCTAGCCTGTCCTCCACACCGGCAATCGAATTGCTGATGCCTAGAACATCGACCCGCAATTCGTTTTGTCCCGGCGCGGCTCCATCGGTGGCGAGCGCGATGGCCTGGCGCGTCGCATTGGCATAGGTCGTCTGGACGATCGATATTACCGGCGGCGCCCCCGGCCCCAGGGAGGCGAAGGCCGCCTCGGGCGGCACGACCGTGACCGAACTGGTATCGGAGACCACGGAGCGCGGCGTACTGCAGCCCCACAGGAGAGGCACTATGCTTGTGCAGAATATGATTGTGAAACGGCGAGAGATTTGTCGATTTCTTCTCCCTGACGAGTCACGTTGAGCTGCCAAAGGATAACCTCCCACCCGGCGAGATAAACCCCTTGGATTCGCAAGGTGCTCCATGAACAAGCCATTTCACGCAATCGAACAATCAATATCGCAATGAATAACCATCAAAGCGTTTGCGTCAATATCTCGGCCAAAACATGTGATTACCTTAAGGTATATTACTCAAAGAATCGAACGTTATTCCTAAACGTGATGTTCAACAATAAGCAATATCTCTAATATTATACGAATATAAATTCTCGAAAAAATAAGTATATTTGTTATTTAAATTAAGTAGTCTTTGGATTTTCTGGAAGATCGACTAAAATTATAAACATATCATAATAGTTTCATGTATTTGATATTAAAATCATTATGCAAAAGCATTGCAGTAAAAAATTTATGCAATATTAAATGAGTTAAAAACTGATAAATGGCGTTCAATACATGAAAAACGCCTTGCGCCGCAATAGAATGGCGAGGTCGAGCTGAGTGTGATACTCATCGCCATAAGTTAACAGGATATTGGAGCATGTGCACCTGATGGTGTATCTCTCGAATCGTTTTACGTCAGTGTTCGTCCGAAACGATCGTGGCCCAGCTATCCAGGCGAACATCGCCTGACCAAGTCCAACCGTCCCTGGACCAATGGGCAGGTCGAACGCACGAACCGGACCATCAAGAAGCGACCGTTCAGCGCTACCACTATGATCGCCACAAACAGCTCGAAAGCCATCTCTCCGACTTCGTGGCCTCAAATGCCGGGACTAAAAACCTGGCGCACCTCCTTTCGGTTCATCAACGTCGACCAGCTTGCCAGCCCCACACGCGGAAAGCCTGCCAAGCCTCTGCGCGACCGCGACGGTCCGTAAAACCAAGCCTGAACCTAGCCGTTCGCAGATAGATCCTCCTCACCACCGGCCGAAAGCACGATGCAATTGCGACCAAGCATTTTGGCCTGGTAGAGCGCCTTGTCCGCACGGGCATATAGGCTGAGGGCAATGTCCTCCGAAGCTGCTTCGGTCACGCCGGCCGAGAATGTGATTCTGAGGTCCCGATGATCCTTTAAGGGCTGGGACACCCGAACGCGTGCGAGCATGCGTTCCAGTATGAGGACCGCCTCGTTTCCATCGGTCCGCGGCATAACAAGGACGAATTCCTCGCCACCAACCCGCCCAAAACAATCTACACGTCTCAAGCCGGAACTGATCGTGCTTGCGAGAGCTCGGAGAATCTGGTCGCCTGCTGGATGACCGTACCGATCGTTGATGGTTTTGAAATTATCGATGTCGAGGATTGCCAAGCAGCCGACCGGGCCCCCGGTTGCACCTTGCCGTCGGAGCATATCCTCGATACGGGCCATCACAAACCGCCGGTTTGCAACGCCGGTCAACTCATCAGTATAGGCGACCTTCACCGCGCTATCGCGGTCTTGCCGAAGGTCCCGAGTATGCGCATGCAAGGCAGTGATGTCGCTTGCCACGCAAAGCATCCAGCCGTCATCGAGAACGCTTTCCTTCATCCATAGCCATCGACCGTCCACGAGATCGGTTTCATAGGCCCGAAACGCCATCTTTCCCCGTCGCGACTGGGTCGATATCAGCCATTCATCGAAATTGCCGATCCGCAAGACCGTGCCTCGTCCCGCCTCGAAATTGCGACGCATGATCTCCGGCCAAGTCGGCTCCTCATGCTCCTCGATAAAAAAGCCGAACGAAAGGCGGCATTCGCATACCGGAGACGGTCGAATTGATCGTAAAGCGCTATGAATATCGCCGACTGGTCAAACCCGGCTACCAGCCTGCTAAGGACCTCATTCATGAGGGGCACTTTAGCCTTGTTTTTCCAATCCACGCAAACTACTGGCGAGCATGTCGCCCTCAAGTTCCGCAACTTTGCTGAGACCTCCGACGGCGTGGATGCGATCCCGGCAAAGTCTTTCACTCCACAGCCCGGCCAGGAGGGATTTGTACCGACCAGTGTGAAAACATGGGTAAAAACACACCGTGACGAGTTCAAAAGGCCCGGTCATTTCTCAAGATCAGTGCGACTCGCTCCAATTAACTGCAACCGGCGGCATGAAGTGATCGCATGCGCAACGGGAGGACACACTCACGGCCACTGCCACTGGAGCGCCTTTGGCGCGGCGGTGGCCGCGACGGAGTCGGTGCCATCTGATATAGCATGGCGAATGCATTTTCTGCCGAAGACTTGACCGAACGCGACACGATTTGCCCGAGACGTTGGATCTAAGTGCTTTCAATGGGCTCCGCCACCGGCACTACCGGATGGGATCCTGCGGGTGAACAATACGGCGACTGCCGCGAGCGCCAGCACGGTCCCGATCACGGCGAACGTGTCGCCGAAGCCCAGGATGAGTGCTTGACGATGGACGGTTGCACCGATCACGCCGATGGCCTTGTGCTGGGCAAGGATCGCATCGGTTACGCCATGCGCCATGAAATACTGGGTCAGGTGATCGATCCGATCACGCACCTCATCGCGCACGAGCGTGACCGATTGCCCGATGATATTAGAGTGAAACTGCTCCCGCTTGGTGAGCACCGTTCCCAGCGTAGCCGTGCCGACGGCACCGCCCAGATTGCGCAGCATATTGGACAGGCCCGAGGCGGCACCGGCATCACTTGGTGCGATTCCCGCTGTGGTGATCACGCTGATCGGCGTCAGCACCAGCGCTTGACCGATGGCGCGCACGATGTTGGGCAGGAAGAACTGGTCGCCGGCATTGTCCGGCGACAGGTTGACATTCATGAAAGCGCTTGCCGCGAAAATGCTGATGCCGACGAAAGCGATGAAGCGCACGTCGAAATGTTTGAGCAGCAACGGCACGAATGGAATGATGAGGAGCTGCGGCAGGCCGGTCCAGGCCAGCACCAGGCCGATCTGCTCGGCATTGTAGCGCTGCACCTGGCCCAGATATTGCGGCAGGATGTAGACGGTACCGAACAGCGCTACCCCGACCAGCACGTTGACCACGATGCCGATGCCGAAATTGCGCTGCGCGAGCAGGCGCAACTGGACCAGAGGCTTCTTGACTGTCAGTTCGATGATGATGAAGGCGCTCAGGAACAATGCCGCTGTCAAGGCGAGCTTGACGATGAAGGACGACTGAAACCAATCATCCTTGTTGCCCTCTTCGAGCACGGTCTGCAGCGCTGCAAGCCCGATCGCCATGGTGACGATGCCGGCCCAGTCGCCCTCCTTGAGGAGCGAGAGCTGCATCGGCTTCTTTTCCAGCGTGAAGTAGAGCGCGGCGAACATGATCAGGCTCGGCGGCGCGTTGACGAAGAAGATGGTCTGCCAGCCATAATTCTCGGTGAGATAGCCACCGATGGTCGGGCCGATCGCGGGCGCGAAGGTAACCGACAGGGCGAACATGGCAAGGCCGATCGGCTGCTGGCCCTTGGGCAGGCGGGTCAGGACCATGGTGAAGGCCATCGGGATCAGCACGCCGCCGGCGAAACCCTGCAGGCCACGCAATGCGATCATGGTGCCGAGATCGTGGGCGAAGGCGCAGGCGGCCGAGAACAGAGCGAATAGCGCCACGTTGGTCAGCATGTAGCGCCGGAACGAAAACACACGGCTGAGATAGTCGGTGAGGGGAATGACTACGATCTCGCCGATCAGATAGGAGGTCGAGATCCAGGCCCCATTGTCGACGCCAGTGCCGATGCCGCCCTCAATGTTGAGCAGCGAAGCGTTGGTGATCTGGATGTTGAGGATCGCCATGAAGGCGCCGATCATGGCAGCAAGCACAGCGATCCAGGCCGTTGTGCTGGCCTTGTCGGCGGGTTTGGCGGCGATAGAGGTGGGAATGGAAGAACCGAGCCGAACGGTCTGGGCCGATGATGACATCGCAGCCTCCTGCCATGGCTTTCTTGTGAAGAGGATCTCAGTTGGTGGCGGTAGCAGTTGCCGAGGCGATCCGCGTCGTCGAGGCCCTGGTGTCGATCGAGGGATAGACCGACATGCCGGGGCGAAGCACGACCGCTGGCGCACTGGCTTCGTCCAGCACGATCTTTACCGGAATGCGCTGCACCACCTTGGTGAAATTGCCGGTGGCATTGTCCGGCGGTAGCAAGGCAAACTCCTGGCCGCTCGCAGGCGAAAGGCTGTCGACATGGCCCTTGAAGATCTGCCCGGGGAAGGTATCGACTTCAACTTCGACCGGCTGCCCCGCCTTGACGTCGGTGAGCTGCGTTTCCTTGTAATTGGCGACGATATAGGCCTCATGGCTGGGAACCACCGCCATCAATTGCGTACCAGCCTGGACATATTGGCCGACCCGCAAAGTGCGATTGCCGACGACACCGTCGATGGGAGCGAGGAGATTGGTATAGGAGAGGTTCAGTTCGGCCTGATGCTGCGTGGCTTCGGCCCCGGCGAGCGCAGCTTCAGCTTGGGTCAGTTCGGCCCGGTTCACATCAAGCTGCTTGGTAGCCCTGGCGAGCACGGCGGTGTCGCGCGTGACCGCGGCACGGGCGGCAGCAATGCGAGAGGCGGCCTGCTGGGCATTCTGGACGCTGCCGAACCCCTTCTGGGCGAGCTCGGCATAGCGCTTGTCTTCCTGCTCGGCGAAAGTCTCGTTGGCGAGGTCGACCGTGACCGTTGCCTGAGCCGCGTCGATCTCGGCCTGTTCGGCCACCAGCGCCGCCTGTTTGTTGGCGATGGTCGCCTTGGCGGCCGCAACCTGCGCCTTGGCTTGTTCGAGTGCGACCCTGTAGTCGCGGTCATCGATGCGGGCCAGTACTTCGCCTGCCTTCACCGGTTGGTTGTCGTTCACCAGCACCGCTGCGATATAGCCCGACACCTTGGGCGCGATCGTGGTGCTGTCGGCCTTGACATAAGCATCGTCGGTGGTGACCAGAAAGCGCCCCACGGTCCAATAGTCCCAGCCATAATGGCCGGCACCCGCCATGGCGGCGAGGGCGACGCCTGCCAGTAACAGCCAGCGCATCGGGCGCATTTTTCTTGTCGGCTTGGGTGCGACGGGAAGGGACGGCTCGTTCGCCAGCTCTATGCCAGGAATAGCCTCAGCCACGGGGACGGTCTT
Source organism: Labrys sp. LIt4 (assembly GCF_017813775.1). Lineage (NCBI taxonomy): Bacteria > Pseudomonadati > Pseudomonadota > Alphaproteobacteria > Hyphomicrobiales > Xanthobacteraceae > Labrys > Labrys sp. LIt4. The sequence goes on along the minus strand of NZ_JAGIPY010000018.1, from coordinate 60,286 downwards.
CTCATCGGTGACGATGACTTCATGCTTGCTCATGATCGGATCCTTTCCTGCTGGAGCCGCCGGAATGAGCTTGCTCTCATTTAGGAAAATTGGTATTTTCCCAAATACTCCTAGCCGTCGGTGCTGTCAATATAATTTGGAAAATGACCATGGTCCTTAATGATAAAACGCCAAAGCGTCCGCGCGGACGGCCGCAAATCCGGCCGGATGCCGAGACAAGGCAGTTGATTGTCGCGGCGGCACGCCACGAGTTCCATGGTCACGGCTATGCTGGTGCCAGCATGGGGCGGGTTGCCGAACGGGCTGGGGTCTCTACCAAGACCATGTACCGGCTCATCCCGACCAAGGCCGATCTGTTCCGCAGTGTCGTCGCGGACCGGATCTCGCGCTTTTATCTGGAGCTGGACGAAAAGCGGCTTGAAGAGTTGCCGATTGAGGAGGCGCTTGAACGTATTCTCATCGGCTATGGTACCTTGAGCTTCGACGAGGAGGCGGTCTCAAGCCTTCACCTCGTCATTGCCGAATGCGACCGTTTTCCCGAGATTGGCACCGCCTTCTATGAGCTGGCTTTGCGCCCCACCAGCCAGACTATGGCGGCCTGGCTCGAGCGCCGGCAAAAGCTTGGAGAAATCGAGGCGGGCGATGCGATGGTTGCCGTCGGCGTGCTCCGGGGAATGATGACCATGGAGCCGCAGCGCGCCATCATGCTCGGCCTGCGCCCGCCGCCGGATCTCGAGGAGATCACGATACGGGCGCGCTACTGCGCGCGGCTTTTCCTGAGTGGATGCCGGACGAAGCAAGGATAGGGCGATCAGGTCCAAACTCGGTAAGGCCGACAGCATATTGGTCGGGTGTCGGGGTGGTCATCTGGTGCGGATGAATCGCGGACATAGGGAGTTCCTCCGCGTCTCGTGACACAGAGCCGACAGCGAGACGGGTCATTTCTCGAAATAAATGCTGCTGCACAAAATGCTCGCATACAAGCGCGGCCCTCCTGGCGAGAGCAGGTTTGCTGGCGGCGCAATGTGCGACAACCTACAGGCCCCCGTTTGGATGGCTCCGGAGCTTGGACGCAACCGTCGATCAGCAACACGGCCGCGCCAATTGTTCTGCTGTCGTCCTCCCGCGTGCCGTCGGCAATGACAGGGTTGGCGATGCACACCCGCTCGCCCTGGTTTGAAAGCCGATGGTGCTCGGCGACCTCTATTCCCCGTTCCGGAGATTTTCGATACGGGCAGGGGACAATCTGACGTCCGACATCCTGACGCGCGTCCCCGTTCCGGTTGGAGATTGCGCACCGAGGCCGACTCGTATCGGCCTGCGCCCGACTCCCGGAATGGTGAAGAAACGCAGGAATCGCCAGCGATGCCCGTTTTCGGAGAAATGAGCAGCAATGATTTTTCCGTCGCAATAAAGACGAAGCCAGATGTGGTCCTGATCGTGGTTCGGGCCGTCCGCGTCATCCGATGTCGTTCTGGTCACGACGCTCACGATCGTCGGCTTGTGCTGCGCGGAATACTCGAAAGCGACCTTCGCCCAATTCTCCTCGTCGCACTGAATGAAGAGCGCACCGGCGTCATAGGCCGCCGCAAAGTCAACGGATATTCTTGCTGAAAGAGTGAATGCCCGTTCATCGACCTCCTGCGTCAGGCGAACGACATTCGACAGGCGCGAGCCGTCCAAGGGATTGAAGAACCAATCGGTCTTGCCCTGGGCAATGAACTCGACCGTATCGCGATCAATCACGGCCTGGCCGTGCTGGTTGCCCTCAAGGCGCATGGTGTCAAGCTTCATTTGCCTGCCCCTCTATTCATCATCTGGGAACTGACTGCGTCGATCGAGGATCAGACGCTCCATCAGTATCTTTAAATCCTGTGCAACGGCGTAGCTGTTGTCCTGATGCTGGCGCTTGCAGAAGAGCTCGCAGCTCCACCAGCCCTCATATCCGGTGGCTTTGACCGCATCGACCCAGCTTTTGAGATCGAGAGCACCGCTTCCTGTGGGAACATCGCGCAGGATCGATTCATTCGGGATGCCGCCGGCATAGGGCAGGGAATCGCATAGATGCACGCCATAGATGAGGTTCTTGTCGAGCCGGGCGATCCGGTCCGGCGTATCGCCTGCCGTATAGGCGTGCCAGAAATCGATCACCAGGCGGACATTGTCCCGCCTGCATCCGTCGATGATGCGCAACTGGGCATCCATGCTGTTCAACGGCGTCCAGGACAAGGCCTCGAGATACACGATCAGGCCATGGTCTGCGGCAATATCGGCAACGGCAGCAAGGTTTCCGGCCGTCAAGGCCGTCTGCTCCGCTTCGGTCATGCCGATGAGGCCGCGATAAAGCTGCGGATAGCACTTCGCCGCCTCGGGCTCGAAGGCCCTCAGGTCCAAGGGACCGGTAATCGCCTCGATCCCTCTCGCTCCGGCGACGACCGCCAGCTGACACAGCTCCTCGGCCTCGCGCAGCATGTCACGCCGGTGCTCGCCCTGCCGTTCCACATCGATGAGAAAGCCGATGCCCGGCAGGAAAAGATCTGCAAGGCGTTCGCGCAGATCCACCTGGCTGAAGCCGGCTTCGAGAAAGGCTGCAATCTTGGTTCCGGAGGTTTCGAGACCATCGAACCCGAGGCTGCGTGCGATATTGATGTCGATGGCTAGCGTATTCCATCTGGAAGCCATGGAGTGAAAGATCAATTGGTTGTGCTTGGTTTCCATATTTTGGCGGCCTTCGCTGTTCCAAGTGCGCGAGCGGAAGTCTTCAAACGGTGATGATGCGGCGTTTTCTCTCCGCCGCCGCGAGCGCTTCCACCGTCCGCAAAGCCATGACGCAATCCTCGCCGCGGCATAGCCAAGGCGAAGACTGGCGCATCGGCGAGGCGAAGCTTTCAACGGTGGTGGAGTAGGGGTCCCGCTCTCTGACGGGAATCAATTCATTGCGCGTGCCCAGGCGCCGCACCAGGGTGCCCGATATCTTGCCATTGAGGGTACCGTGGGCGATCAGTGTACCCTGATCGCCCACGAGCATGACTATGCTGTCGAGTTCGGCCGTGGTGAAGCTCTCATAGGCCTGGAAGAGGACATCGCCGGTCAGGTTTATTGCATAAACCATCTGTTGGCGGGTTCCGTTGCCGGATGCCACCGGCAATGCCGAAACCTCGATCGGGTCCCTGCCTGTCAGGAAGCGGGCCAGATCGATATCCTGAGCCGAAACGTCGAGAAGCAGATCAACGGGCTCTTCCAGCTCCGCGCTTCTGCGGTAGGCCGGTGACTGAAATGGCACGCCCCGCACGATCAGGAGGGATCGCAGGGTACCAATCTCGCCTTCGAGCACCAGCCTGCCCATGGTCTGATGGATGGTGGAGGCGCGGAGCGGCTGATTCACGCAGAGTGCGACACCCGAGCGCTCGCACCGCTCGACCAGGGTTTGTACAACACTGCTCGCAGCGGCAAGTGGACCGTCGCATAGAACGTGCTTGCCGGCTGCCGCAGCGGCCGAGATATAATGTCCTCTCCGGGCACGAGCCGCACTGACATAGACAAAGTTCACGGCGGGATCGGCCAATGCCTGCTGCGCTTCGGTCGATATTCGCGGAATGCCCATGTCCTCCGCGAAGGACCTGGCATAGTCATCGTTTCTGCTGACGACCCATCGCGGTTCATGGCCAACCGAGCGGATCGCCGAGACCATATGTTCGGTGGCGATCGTGCCCGTTCCCATGATCGACCAACCAGCTGTTTGCGTTGAAATCACAGCCTGAACCTCTTTCAGCCCGCAGTCGGCAGAGAGTGGCCAGATCCAGGCCGGACTACAATTTCGCAGGCCATTGAAGTCATTCTCACTACGACGTAGAATCTGCGTCAGATCGCGTCAAAGATGGAGGCAAGTGGTGGAGCATCTCGGGAAGGATGGCAGCGCTCTTGCAGCCAATCTCAGGACGTTGTGCGACCGGCATGGCTCCGTCGCGGCCGTCTGCCGCAAAATTAATGTCAATCGACAGCAGTTCAATAAATACCTGTCGGGCGCGCATATCCCTTCTGCTACCAACTTGCGTATTATTGCCAATTATTTCGGCCTGAGCGTAGCAATACTTTTTACGGATCCGGATGAATTTCGCACGCTTGTCGATGGAAATTTCTTTCATGCCATGGCTACGGCTCGCCAGTTGCCGGAGTTCTCCCGTTTCGTCTCCAGCATGATCGTTGAAAACAACGCCGATCATAACGATATCGTCGGTGTTTATGATCGTTATCAGTTTTCTTCGATTTATAAGGGCTTTGTCCTGAAGTCAGCCTTCTGTATCTACAGAAACAAGGAATTTCTCCAGCATTACTACGTAGAGAGATTCCCGAGCTTCGACGATCCTTCCAAGATCGAATATGTCTTCAAATATTACGGCTTCTGTTTTCCGGTCGCCGATCGCCTGTTCACCGCCGATTTCGAGGGCATCCAGTCAAACGAGATGACATTCGGCGTCTATGCCCGGGTGAAACGCAACTCGAAGAAATTCATGTTCGGCATTGCCAGCGGCGTCGCCGCGAATGTGTTTCGCCAACCCTATTCCACCAAGGTCGCGCTGCATTATCGCGGCCCCGGCCTGCTGCACCGTGAACATCTGAAGGCCCTCACCGTCATGGATCGCAATGATCCGGCGATCCCACGTGAAGCGCTTCAATATCTCGGCGACGGATCGGACATGATTCAGATGAGTTGAAACAGCCCCTCGCCTCAGGGGTGGAGTTCGATGGCGAGCCACACGCTGTCTGTCTCGGCATAATAGCGATGCCAGGGATAGGTCCATTGGTTGGGGCCGGTGACCCGGCAGAACGGATCATGCGAATAGCCGATCGGCATCACGACGTCCTCGTAGATCGTCGAGGGGTCGCGCTCCTTGAATTTCTGCATGCGCCCGATCCCGTGGATCTGCGTGTGGGTTTCGAGGAAGGGATGTTCATTGTGGATGAAGCAGTCCGTATCGCCCGGCGACCACCACAGGTTCAGCTTCAAGGTGAAATCCTGTGCGGCCTGGGTGGCGGGCAACTCATTGGTGAAGACGCGGGGATCGACGGTGACGCGGCCGATCTCGTCCTGCGCAGAAATGAACAGCGGTGTGTCGCGTGGAAAACTGCGAATGCGGTTGCCGAGCCAATCCCAGCCGCGAAACATGCAGCCGCCCAGATTCGTCGGCTTGACTACCTTGATGACCACGGCGCGCTCGGCGGACCGGATGCGGCCTCCTTTAAGCCAGATGGACTTCCAGGCCGGCACGATGGCGGGGTGGTCATCCCCCGTCACCATGGTCGAAGGGCTGATATTGACCACGATGGCGTCGGAGACAGCGTAGTCGGTCACATTCTCCACCAGCCTTGCGGTGATGAAATCATCGGCAAAGGCCAAGTCCCTCGTCCGGTTCTGCATGGTGCACCCTCCCTTCGCCCGTGATGTCGCGCCTTGCAGGAAGCCACACCTCGCGCGCGCACAAAATTGCGCGCCTTGATTTTACCTGACGCATTGTGAAGCAGGAAGAAGTGCTCATTGCGAAGAACCGGGGCAGGGGCTTTGTGCTTTTCCGGCGAGCCGCGGACCTTGGTGGCCGGAATCGGATAGGGCGGACAGGCTGCCATCGGCATAGGCGACCGACGCGAGCTGACCCTCAGCTCGCGTCATGCTGCGTCAGTGATTCATCGCCTGCGAACTTGTAAGCACTGCTGCCTAGCCGAAGAATAGGCCATCGTTGGGGGGCAGGATGCTTGCACGGCACCCCCCGGCTCACAATCACAACGAGCAGCAAGGGACGGTCCAATGAAGCTGACAGGCGGTCAGGTCGTTGCGAGGGCGCTGAAAGAGTATGGCGTGAACTATGTGGCGGGCGTACCCGGCCACGGGATCTGGTCCTTGTTCGACGCTTTCCTGGAGGAAGGCTCGCAGCTTCCCTTCATCCAGGTCATGCATGAGCAGAGTGCCGTCCATATGGCCGACGGCTATTTCCGGGCCAGCGGTCGGCCGATGGCGTGCTCCACCTCGGTCGGTCCAGGCGCCGCCAACACCATCATCGGGCTGGCGACGGCCTATTGCGACTCCACCTCCCTGTTCTACGTCTCGGGTTCTCCCCAGACCTATATGCATGGCCATGGCACCATGCAGGAGTTGGAGCGCCAGCAGGACAACGCCTTTCCCCGCATCACCGAGCAGGTCACCAAGCGCGCCTGGCAGGCTCATTCGGTTCAGGCGTTGCCTAGCATCATGCATCGTGCCTTCAATGCCATGCTGACCGGCCGTCCCGGTCCCGTTCATGTCGAAGTGCCGATGGACGTGCAGGTCGAAGCGGCCGATGTGACCATCCATCCCCTGGAAAAGCGCTTGCCGGTCGGCATTGCCTATCCCGATCCAAGAGCGATCGAAGCCGCCGTCAAGCTGCTGCTCACCGCCGAGCGGCCCGTGATCGTTGCCGGCGGCGGCGCGATCACTGCCAATGCCTCGGCTGAACTGACGCGTCTGGCCGAAAAGCTCGGCGCGGCCGTTTCCATCACCTGGAACGGCAAGGGCGCCATTTCCGAAGACCATGCTTTGTTCATCGGCGCCGTCGGCCAGACAGGAACGACCTGCGGCAACGCGATCACGGCCTCCGCCGACGTCGTCGTTTCGGTAGGCTGCCGCTTCACCGACTGGTCGGCCTCCTCCTATGCCAAGGGCGTATCCTTCTCCATTCCGTCGGCAAAGCTGATCCATATCGATCTCGATCCCCGCGAGATCGGCAAGAATTATGAGACGGAAGTCGGCATCGTCGCCGATGCCAGGGTCACGCTCGAGGCGCTCCTGTCGCTGATTTCCGAGGCCGAGTCATCCAGGATGCTGGCGCGCCGCGAAAAATTCCTGGCCGATGTGCAGAAGGCCAAGGCCGACTGGGAGGCGCAGGTCGCTCCGCGTATCAACAGCCGCGAAACCCCCTTCACCTCCCAGCGTCCGCTGGCTGCCTTGCGCAAGGTTCTCGATCGCAGCGGCATCGTCGTGGTCGGTTCGGGCAATACGCAAGGCTCCGTCAAGCAGAGTTTCCCGATCTACGAGCCGCGCACGCATCTGACATCGGGGTCCTATTCGCCGATGGGCTGGGCGGTTCCGGCGGCACTCGGCGCCAAGCTGGCCTGTCCCGACCGTCAGGTCGTGGCGATCGTCGGTGACGGTGATTTCATGATGTCGCTGCCGGAGATGGGCACGGCGGTGATGAACGGCATCAACACCGTCTTCCTCGTGCTCAACAACAGTGGCTACATGTCGATCCGCGGCGGACAACGCAAATTCATGGGCCGCCATGTCGCCTCCGAGTTCAATCATCATTCCGGTAATGGCGAGCCTTATTCCGCCGATATCGCCGCCTCGGCTCGGGCCTTCGGCCTGCAGGCCTGGAGGGTCGAGAAGGACGAGGATCTGGAAAGCAGCCTGAAGGCGGCGCTGGAATGCGGCGGACCGGCCCTCGTCGAGGTCATCGTCTCGCGCGATGCGGCTGGTCCCTTTGCCACCGGCTGGTGGGATTTCCCTTCGCCGGCCTATTACCAGAAGGAACAGGCCGCCTATGCCGAGATGCGCGCTCGCGAGCAGCATCTCTAGAGCAAAGCGCGTTCAAGCGTGAACGCTTATTTGCTCCAGCTCATTGTTCTGACGCGTCTTTGCGATTCTAGTTGACCCCGTCTGATCGCAAAACGCTCTAGCCGCGGCTGACAGGGGCGCTGCGCGTCCCGTTCCACCGTCTTTCGTCACTTTGCAGTGCGGAGCGTATCGCTTCCGCAAACCAAGGTTCATTGCCATGATACGGCACATCAAGACAGCGCAAGCCCCCGTCGCCGGCGAGACCGACGACGGTATCACCAAGACCGTGCAGGCGCTGCTTTCCGAGGTAGAGGCCGGCGGCGACAAGGCCGTCCGTGACCTTTCCCTCCGGTTCGACAAGTTCGATCGCGTCTCCTACCGCCTCAGCAAGGCGGAAATCGACAGCTGCATCAATGCGCTGACCCGGCGCGAACGCGAGGACCTCGACTTCGCACAGGATCAGATCCGCACCTTTGCGAAGGCCCAGAAGGATGCCCTGAAGGACTTGGAAATCGAGACGCTTCCGGGCGTTGTCCTCGGCCATCGAAACATACCGATCCAGAATGTCGGCTGCTATGTCCCGGGCGGCAAATATCCCCTGCTGGCTTCGGCGCATATGACGGTGCTGACCGCGCGCGTCGCGGGTTGCGGGCGGATTGTCACCTGCGCCCCTCCGTTCCAGGGTGGGATCTCCGCCAAGATCGTGGCGGCGCAGGCGCTGGCCGGGGCGGACGAAATCTACTGCCTCGGCGGTGTCCAGGCCATTGCGGCGATGGCCTATGGCACCGAGACGATCGACCCGGTCGATATGCTGGCCGGGCCGGGCAATGCCTATGTCGCCGAGGCAAAACGCCTCTTGTTCGGCAAGGTCGGCATCGACCTCTTCGCCGGCCCCACCGAAACCCTGATCATCGCCGATGACAGTGTTGACGGTGAACTCGTGGCGACCGACCTCCTGGGGCAGGCCGAGCATGGCATCAATTCGCCGGCCGTGCTGATCACCAATTCCGAAAAACTGGCGCGGGACACGTTGGCCGAGATCGACCGCCTGCTGAAGATTCTTCCGACGGCGGCGATCGCCGCCAAGGCCTGGGCGGATTTTGGTGAGGTCATCCTGTGCGATACCCTCGAGGAGATGGTCGCCCAGGCCGATTTCGTGGCGTCAGAGCATGTCCAGGTCATGACGCGTGACCCGGATCATTTCCTGGACAATATGAGGAATTACGGCGCCCTGTTCCTCGGCGCCCGAACCAATGTCGCCTTTGGCGACAAGGTCATCGGCACCAATCATACGCTGCCGACCAACAAGGCCGCTCGCTACACTGGCGGGCTCTGGGTCGGCAAGTTCCTGAAGACCTGCACCTATCAGCGCATCCAGACCGATGCGGCGTCGGCCTTGATCGGCGCTTACGGTTCGCGGCTCTGCCTGATGGAAGGCTTCGCGGGTCATGCCGAGCAGGCCAACATCCGCGTCCGCCGCTATGGCAGGCGCAACGTGCCTTACGCGGCCGCAGCCGAACCGGCCGACATCTAAGCCCGATCCGCAGGTCCGACAATCGCCGAAGCGCGCGGATTTGCGGGTGTGCCTCCACATCAAAATGAAAAAAGGGGAACTGACATGAAATGGACGACGCTTCTCGCTGCATCGATTTTCCTCATGCCGGGCGCCGCCATGGCCCAGAGCAAGGGGACGGTCGAGGGCATCCATCACTGGGTATCCGAGAGCGAGGTGAAGGCGCTCAAGGTCATCACCGACAAGCTCGCCTCCAAGGGGTACCGCTGGCAGGACAGTGCGGTGGGAGGCTTATCCGGGGCGAATGCCCTGCAGGCGCTTCGCACGCGCCTGGCCGCCGGCAATCCGCCGGCGACCATGCAGTTTCTCGGATATGAGGGGCTCGATTGGGGGAAGGAAGGCGTGCTGCGCTCCCTGAACGATCTCTACACCAAGAATGGCTGGGACAAGGCGCTCGCGCCGCAGTTGCTGGCGTTCGTGAAGAGCGGGGACGATTTCATCTCGGTCCCGGTCAATATGCATCGCCAGAACTGGGTGTGGGCCAACAAGGCCGTCTTCGACAAGGCCGGCATCTCCGAACCCAAGAGCTGGGACGAATTGATCGCGTCTGGCGACAAACTCAAGAAGGCGGGCGTGATACCACTCGCCATCGGCGACGAGCCCTGGCAGATTCTCGAAGTATTCGAAGCCATTCTTGTCGATACCAATGGCCCCGATTTCTATCAGAAAGCTGTCATCGATCTCGATGAACAGGCTCTTTCCAGCGACAAGATGGTCGCTACTTTCGATAGACTGCGCAAGATTCGCGGGCTGGTCGACGAGGGCTTTACCGGGCGGGACTGGGCTGTTGCGACCGGTTTGGTTGCCAGCGGCAAGGCGGCCATGCAGGTCATGGGTGATTGGGCCAAGGGCGAGTTCCTTGCCAAGGGCATGAAGCCCGGCGTCGATTTCCTATGTTTCCCTACGCCGACCGCGACACCGAATTTCAAATTCGTCATCGATGCGTTCGGCCTTTTCAAGCTGAGCGATCCGGCCACAATCGAAGCGCAGGACGCCTGGGCGGAATCGATTATGGATCCTCAAGTCCAAAAAGATTTCAACAAGATCAAGGGCTCCATTCCGGCCCGCTCCGACGTCTCGGTCGACGATTTCGATGCCTGCGCGCAGCGTAGCTTCGCCGACCGCGAGGCCGCCGTCGCCGGCGGAACCATGCTGGGCGGGCTCACCGAGGGCTTCGCAGCCAAGCCCCAGTTCGCCGGCGTCTTCAGCGATGTCGTCAGCAAATTCTTCGTCACCGACATGTCGTCGAAGGACGCCGTCCAGGCCCTCGTCGCTGGGATCGACAACGCGCGCTGACCTGATTGCGAAGGGCCGGTCGGGAGTGACCCGAGCGGCGCCTCCCAAAGGCGGAGTCTATGCGGGAACCATGAGAATACGGTCATGCGCAGTACATTATCGTTGAAGGACCGATTGAGCCTTTGGCTGCCCAGGTTCGTGCTGTCGCCGAGTCTGGTAGCGGTCTTCGTGGGGGTTTACCTCTTCATAGCCTGGACAGGCTGGATCTCGCTGTCCTCGTCGCAGATGGTTCCCCATTACGATTTCGTCGGCCTGGAGCAATATCGTCGCCTATGGTCGACCCCGCGCTGGGAAACGGCGGTCGCCAATCTTTTCATCTTCACGCTCCTGTTCCTGGCGATCACCATCGCGGTTGGCCTGCTGATCGCCATTCTGCTCGACCAGAAAATCCGTGCGGAAGGGGCGCTGCGGGCCGTCTATCTCTACCCGATGGCTCTGTCCTTCATCGTGACGGGGACGGCCTGGAAATGGATCCTCAATCCGGATCTCGGCGTGCAGAAAGTCGTCAACGAACTCGGCTGGTCAGGCTTTGTTTTCGACTGGATCACACGGCCTGAATACGCGATCTACTGCGTGGTGATCGCGGCCGTGTGGCAATCGACAGGATTTGCGATGGCGATCTTCCTCGCCGGCCTGCGGGGCATCGATAATTCGATCGTCAAGGCCGCGCAGATCGAGGGTGCGAGCCTGCCGCGCACCTATGTGAGCATCATCATCCCGATGTTGCGGCCGGCCTTCCTCAGCGTCGTCGTGCTGCTCAGCTACATCTCGATCAGGAGCTTCGATCTCGTCCTGGCGCTTACCAATGGCGGGCCCGGAAACGCGACCGAAATGCCATCGACCTTCATGTTCTCGGCCACGTTCCGCCGCAACCAGATGGGTGTCGGCGCGGCCAGTGCCATGATGATGTTGATGACGGTCGCCGCCATCATCATTCCCTACCTCTACTCGGAATTGCGGGAGGACCGTCATGGCCACTGACGCAGTTTCGGCGCGCCGTTCCCACAGGATCGGGCGCCTGTTCATTTACGGGTCGTTGATCGGCCTGGCGGCGTTCTACCTGATGCCGCTGTGGGTCATGATCGTGACCTCGCTGAAGTCGCTTGATGAAATCTATGCCGGTTCCTTCATCGGACCGCCGCAGGCGCTGACCTTCGAAGCCTGGCGGAAGGCCTGGGGGGAGGCTTGCATCGGCACCGCCTGTAACGGGCTGCGGCCTTATTTCGTCAATTCGCTGCTGATGGTCATTCCGGCCGTCGGACTGTCGACCGCCATAGGTGCCATCAACGGCTATATCCTAACCAAATGGCGCTTCCCCGGGGCGAATTTCGTTTTCGGAATGCTGCTCTTCGGCTGCTTCCTGCCGTTCCAAGCCGTCATCCTGCCCATGGCGCAGGTGCTTGGCCGATTGAACCTGTCGGGATCGATTGCCGGGCTCGTCCTCGTCCATACCGTCTACGGCATCAGCTTCACCACACTGTTCTTCCGCAACTACTTCATCGGCATACCCGATGAATTGACGCGGGCGGCGCAGATCGACGGGGCCGGCTTTTTCCGCATCTTCTTTTCCGTGATGCTGCCGACGGCCCTCCCCATCATAGTGGTCTCCTGCATCTGGCAGTTCACCCAGATCTGGAACGATTTTCTGTTCGGCGTGTCTTTCACCGCCGGCACGTCCTCCCCGGTCACGGTGGCGCTCAACAACATCGTCAACGTCACCATGGGGCGCAAGCAATACAATGTCGACATGGCTGCCGCCATGATCGCCGCCCTGCCAACCCTGATCGTCTATGTCGTCGCAGGACGCTTTTTCGTCCGCGGCCTGACCGCCGGCGCCGTGAAAGGCTGAGCCCATGTCCACGCTTGAAATCGACCGCGTCCGCAAATCCTACAGCAGCCTCGCCGTGCTCAAGGAAGTATCGATCTCCATCAACACGGGTGACTTTCTTGTGCTGCTCGGACCGTCAGGCTGCGGCAAGTCCACGCTCCTGAACATGATCGCAGGCCTTGAAACCATCACGGGCGGCGAGATCCGGATTGCCGGCAAAGTGGTCAACGACCTCTCTCCCAAGGATCGCGATATCGCGATGGTGTTCCAGTCCTATGCGCTCTATCCGACGATGACGGTGCGCCAGAACATCGAATTCGGCATGAAGATCCGCGGTATTTCACCGGGCGAACGCGAAGCCGCCGTCAAGGCGGCGGCAGACATGCTGCAGATCACCCATCTCCTCGACCGCAAGCCCTCGCAGCTTTCCGGCGGCCAGCGCCAGCGCGTGGCTATGGGCCGTGCGATCGTGCGCCAGCCCAAGCTCTTCCTGTTCGATGAGCCGCTGTCCAACCTCGATGCCAAGCTGCGTGTCGACATGCGCACGGAGATCAAGCGCCTGCATGCGCGGCTCGGCACCACCATCGTCTATGTCACCCATGATCAGATCGAAGCCATGACCCTGGCGACGCGCGTCGCGGTCATGAAGGATGGCGTGGTGCAGCATCTCGACGAGCCACAGGCAGTCTATGACCGTCCGGCCAATGTCTATGTGGCGCGCTTCGTCGGGTCCCCCGCCATGAACATTGTTCCGGCCTGTCTCGAGGTTCAAGGCGCGACCGCGACTGTCGTCTTCGACATTGCCAACCGGCCGTCCTCCCGTATTTCAGGCATTCCCGTTTCGGAACAGGCCGCGCGGAAATATAGCGGCCGGAAGGTCCTCGCCGGCATCCGCCCGGAGAATTTTGCTGTCGCCGCCAATGGGGCAGATGCCAATCTTGTCGTCGACGTCGACGTCGTGGAGCCGACCGGCCCGGACACGCTGGTTGTGTTCCAGCTCGGTGGTGCCGAAGTGACCGCGCGCTTGCCGCCGAAACAGGCCCTCCCGGGGAGCGAAGCCCGCCTGGTCGTCGATACGTCGAGGATTGTCCTCTTCGACGCCGACACCGAAGCCCGCATCGACTGAGGCCGATCTTCATGACAACCACGGCAGATGTCGTCATCATCGGTTCCGGCATTGGAGGGGCATCACTGGCGCACAGCCTTGCCCCTTCCGGGCTCCGCATCGTCATCCTCGAAAGAGGGGACTATCTCACTGACACTCCCCAGGCGCGGGACGATGTCGCGATCTTCCAACAAGGCTTCTATCGCTCAGCCGAAGAATGGCTGGGCACGGACGGCCAGAGTTTCCTGCCGGGCAATTACTACTATGTCGGCGGCAACTCGAAGTTTTTCGGCGCGGTGATGTATCGCTACCGCCGCCAGGACTTCGAACCGCGTGCCCATATGGATGGCGTTTCACCGGGCTGGCCAATCTCCTATGAAGACCTGTCGCCGTGGTACGACCAGGCGGAAGCCATTTTTCGGGTCCGCGGCTCTGTCGGGCAGGATCCGACCGAGCCTCGACATGCCCATTCCTATGGCTATCCGCCAGTCCCGGACGAGCCGGCGATCGCCGCCATTCGTCGGCGGCTGGAAGGGGCGGGCGTGCATCCCTCCGCGCTTCCGCTCGCGATCGATCTCGACACGTGGCTGGAGCGAGCCAAGACGGGCTGGGATGCCTTTCCCAATACCGGGCAGGGCAAGATCGATGCGGAGGTCGGCCCTCTGGCAAGTGCGCTGGCCCATTCCAAGGTCAGCCTGGTGACGAGAGCCAATGTCTCGCGCCTTGAGACCGACGAAAGCGGGCGCAGAGTGGCGGCCGTGATCTATGTGAAGGACGGTGTCGAGCAGCGCCTGTCAGCCGGATTGGTCGTCGTTGCCGCCGGCGCGGTGCAATCGGCGGCGCTCTTGTTGCGTTCGGCCAGCCGTGCGCACCCGACCGGGCTGGCCAACGGCTCGGACCAGCTCGGGCGCAATTTCATGAATCACAATACGACGGCGATGCTCGCCATCGATCCGCGCAGGCCGAATGACAGCATTTATCAGAAGACGATCGCCTTCAACGATTTCTATAACGAAGACAACGAGTACGGTTTTCCCCTCGGCAATGTCCAGCTGCTCGGCCGTATCACCGGCAATATCCTGAAGGCTAATTTTCCGGGGCCGGCACCGGGCTGGTTCACCAAGCTTCTCGCGCGCTATGCCTATGGCTGGTTCCTGACGAGCGAGGATCTTCCCAATCCGGAAAGCCGCGTCATGGTGCGTGACGGGCGCATCGTCATGCACTGGGTGCGCTCGAACATGCGCGCTCACGAAGCGCTGATCGCCAAGACCCAGGCGGTCATGCGCAAGGCGGGATTTCCGATCGTTCTCACCCACACATTCGGTCGCAGGACGACGTCGCACCAATGCGGCACGGCCCGCCTCGGTGACGATCCACAGACGTCCGTCGTCGATCCGGACTGCCGCAGCCACGACGTGGAAAATCTTTACATCACAGACGCCTCCGTCCTGCCGACCTCCGCCGCCGTCAATCCTGCCCTGACTATTGCAGCGCTGGCGCTCAAGGCGGGTGCGTCCATCCTGGGCAGACGCAAGGGGATTGCTTGATATGGGATCGGCTCGCCTCGGCATCCACTCGCCCCGGTCGGCGGACGTACGGACGTTCGACTATATCGTCGTCGGCGGAGGCTCGACCGGATGTGTCGTCGCCTCACGTCTTTCGGAAGATGCCGGGCAGGACGTCTTGCTTCTGGAAGAGGGGCCGCGCGACCGCAATCCCTACATCCATATCCCCGGTGCCTATTACAAGACGGCGCAGGGCTCGCTGCTCAAGCGCATAGGCTGGGAGCCGACATCGGAGCAAGGGCGACCACAAAACCCGACCATGGTGCAGGCCCGGGTGCTCGGCGGCGGCAGTTCCGTCAATGCGATGATCTATATCAGGGGTGTTCCAGGTGACTATGAGCGCTGGGTTGCGATGGGCGCCACGGGATGGGGCTATGCCGAGGTGCTGCCTTATTTCAAGCGCGCGGAAGACAATAATCGGTTTTGCAACGAAACCCATGGCGTCGGCGGACCGCTCGGCGTTTCCGACATCGACCATATTCATCCGCTGACGCGCGCCTGGCTCCAGGCCTGCCAGCAGGCCGGGCTGCCCTATAATCCCGATTTCAATTCGGGCGATCCGGCGGGGTGCGGGCTTTATCAGATTACCGCGCGCAACGGACGGCGCAGTTCCGCTGCGAGTGCCTACCTCAAGCCCGCTGGCGGACGCCGTAACCTTCGGGTGTTGACGAAGACCGCCGTGACCCGCGTCATCGTCGAGAAAGGCCGCGCGATCGGCATCGAATGCATCCAGGGCAGAACCAGACAGGTATACAGGGCACGCAAGGAAGTGATCCTGTCGAGCGGAGCGATAGCCACGCCCAAACTTCTGATGCTATCCGGGATCGGTCCCGCCACGCAGCTGTCACGCCATGGCATCCGCGTTCATGCCGATCTGCCGGGCGTTGGCCAAAACCTTCAGGACCACATCGAGATTTCACTTATCTATCAGCTCAATGGTCCGCACAGCTACGACAAGTACAAGAAGTTGCATTGGAAGGCACTGGCGGGGTTGAATTATGCCCTTTTTCGCAATGGACCGGCCGCTTCCAATCTCATTGAGGGAGGCGCGTTCTGGTGGGCCGACAAAAATGAGGCGCAGCCCGATATCCAATATTTCATGGTCGTCGGCGCGGGTATCGAGGAAGGCGTCGAAGCGGTTCCGGGCGGCAATGGTTGCACGGTCAATCTTGGACAGATCCGGCCCCGCTCCAGAGGGGAGGTCACGCTCGCCAGCGCCGACTTTGCCGACAATCCACGGGTCGCGCCTCGCTATTTTTCCGATCCCTATGACCTTGAGGCGCTGACGGACGGGACGATGGCCGCCCTCGACATCATGTCCCAGCCAGCAATCGCCAAATATGTGGCTGCGAGGCATACGCCGTCGCCACGATCGACGGCGAGGGCCGATATCAGGGCCTTCTGCCAGCGAGAGGCCCATGCCGCGCTCCATCCTGCGGGAACCTGCCGTATGGGTGGCGATGAAATGGCCGTCGTCGACCCGCAACTTCGCGTCCGGGGAATCTCGGGATTGCGGGTCGCCGACGCTTCAATCATGCCAACTTTGATTTCCGGCAATCCGAATGCGGTTTGCATCATGATCGGCGAGCGCGCCGCCGATATCTTGCGCAATCAGCAGTAGATGTCGCCGCTGGACGAGGCTCCAGGTTGAACTGGGAAACAGGCACCCTCAACTCAGGAGTGGAGAGCCGGCAATCTGCAAGATGAATTCCCCCAAGGGCAGCAGCAGGCTCGACGGCTGGGCGGTGGGGGCAGGTTCTAACCGCCGGACGTTCACGCCCCGCTTCCGGCCGAAACCTCACTGGGATTTGCCGAATGGCGGCGCCGACTGCGCATCGCGCGCCTTGGCCCAGCACGCCCAGGGCTTGCCAAGCAACGATCCCCCAGCAGGAATTCAGGCCCTGGCCGCCGAAGTGCGCAGGTGCGGGGACCTTCGCGCTATAGCTGCATCGTGATTTCCGCGCAGAAATCGATGAACGCGCGCACCTTCGCAGGCAGATGTTTGCGTGAGGGATGAAAGGCAAAGAGCGGAAACCGCTCACCGTGCCAGTCCGGGAATAGATCGATCAATTGGCCCGATTCCAAGAGCCGACCGACACCCCAGCCTATCACCTGTGCGATGCCGGTACCTGCGATGCATTCGGCGAGCATCGACTTCGGGTCCGTGAAGGTCAGCGGGCCTTTGGTTGCTACGTCGAATGTTTCATGGCCCCGGATAAACTCCCACTCGAAAGGCCGGCCTGTATAAGGATCGAGGAACTGCAGGCAGCGATGCCGGATGAGCTCGGACGGATGTGCGGGCCTGCCAAATCGCTCGAGATAGCGCGGCGCAGCCACCGTCAAAATCGGCGCCTCGATCAGCTTTCGCGCCACCAGGCTCGCAAGGCGTGGCTGGCCAAATCGAATGGCGAGGTCGATGCCATCCCCCACCAGGTCGCCGACATGTTCGCTCGTCACGAACTCGATCGAGAGTTCTGGATAACGCTCGGTGAAGGAGCCGAGGCGCCCGGCGAGCACCAGCGGAAGGAAGAAGGGATCGATATCCACCTTCAGGCGGCCGCGAACGGCGGATGCGGCACCTGAAGCGATCGCCGCAGCGTCCTCGATGGCCTCCAGATGCGGCTTCACCTCCTCATAGAAGCGTCGTCCCTCGTCGGTAAAGGTCACGGAGCGTGTCGTCCGGTCGAGAAGCCGCGCGCCAAGCCGGGTCTCGAGGCGGCCGATCGCGCGGCTGACGCCGGAATCCGTGATCCCGATCAACTCGGCTGCCTTGACGAAGCTGCCGCCCTCCACCACCGCGGCCAGCACGCTCACGCCGGACAAGATCCTTCCGTCAAACGGCATGGCTTTCTGCTCCTGACATTCAGTCAGGAAACATCTGACATAAGCGCACTTAATTCAAGACGCTCTGGGAGCAATAACAGCCGTGTTTCGTCAACCCGGAAGAGGAATTGATCATGAGCACACAGAAGAACAGCCGCACGATTTTCAAAGGCGGCACCGTCGTCACGATGGACCCTCAGATTCCCAGCCTTACTACCGGCGACGTGCTGATCGAGAGGGGCCGGATCGTCGCAGTCGGCGCCGACCTCCCGGCAGGCGACGCCGAAACGATCGATGCGAGCGGCAGCATCGTCATGCCTGGGCTCGTCGATGCCCACCATCATATGTGGCTCGGCGTGCTGCGCCGGCTGATGCCCAACGTGGACGATCTCTTCGCCTATATCGCCGTCGTCGCCGAGACGCTGGGCACCCACTACCGTCCGGAAGACATGTATCTGAGCACGAAGCTGACGGCCCTCGCCTCGCTCGATGCCGGCATCACGACGATCATCGACGCCTGCCATTCGTCGCGCAGCCCCGAGCATACCGACGCGGCGCTTGACGCGCTGGACGGCAGCGGCATCCGGGCATTGCACATGGTCGGCGCCGCCATGGACAAGAAGGCGTCCGCCGCTCATCTGCCCGGTGATCTCAGGCGTCTCGCCGACAACTGGAACACCGGCAGCGGCCTGGTGCGCGTCGGCCTGTTCGGCCAGCTCAATCTCGAATGGTGGAGGGTCGCGCGCGGCCTCGACATGCGCATCCTTACCGAGTTCATCGGCGATCTCGCCAAACTCGGTCCTGAATTCGCGGAGCCCGGCGTGCTCGGGCCGCATAACATTTTCAATCACTGCACCCGCATTCCGCAGGAGACATGGAAACTGTTCGGGAATTCGGGCGTCAACGTCACCGTCAACCCGCGCTCGGACGCGCTGTTCGGTTTCGACGATGAGAGCTTTGCCTATCAGCAGGCTATCGATCATGGCCTGTCGCCGGCGATCGGCATTGATCTCGACACCGCCTTTGGCAGCGACCTGTTCGGCGAGATGCATGCCCTGTTCGGGCAGCAGCGCTCGGCGATGCGTTATCGGCGCTTTCGGGGCGAGAGCGCTGTGCCCGCACCGATCTCGGTGGAAGCGGTGCTCAGGGCCGCCACTGTCAACGGCGCCCGAGCGGCGGGGCTCGAAAGCGAAATCGGTACGCTGTCGCCCGGCAAGCAGGCCGACATCATCATGGTCCGCACCGATGACATCGCCGTCTTCCCGGCGACCAACGCTATCGGCACCATCGTGCACGCCGTCGAACGCTCGAATGTCGATACGGTGATGGTGGCCGGCGAAATTCGCAAGCGCGGCGGAAAGCTGGTCGGCGTCGACGTCGCCAAGCTGCACGCGCGTGTGAACGCCTCACTCGCTCATCTGCTCGAGGTGAGCGGCTACAGGCCGGATCGGTTCGGGACGTCGGTTCCGGAGGCTTCGGCCTGACGCAAAGGCGCTGCTGCCGCGGCCGGCGCTTCTTCCCTTCTTCAATTTACCGGCATGGAGGCTGTCATGTCAGCACCAACCGTCAATCGCGCCCGCCTATCCGGCGCCGCGCCTGTCTATCTTTCCCGTCCAGCACCAGGCATCATCGCCGCGCTGTTTTGCGGCTATCTCTGTGTCGGCCTGCCGCTGCCGGTCATTCCGCTGTTCATCCACGACACGCTTGGCTTCAACAATCTCGTTGTCGGTTTGGCCATCGGTGTCCAGTTCCTGGCGACGGTGCTCACGCGCGGCTATGCCGGACGTCTGACCGACCAGCATGGCGGCAAACGGTCGACCCTTCAGGGCGCGGTCGTCTGCGCACTGGCCGGGCTGATGTATCTCATCGCGGCCATGCCGGGCCTGTCGCCCATGATCAGCCTCGCTGTCGTCGTTCTGGGGCGCCTCGTCGCGGGTTTCGGCGAAAGCCAGTTCGTTACCGGGTGTGTTTCCTGGTCGATCGCCTCCGTCGGCCCGCAACGTGCCGGCATGTCGATGTCGTGGACCGGCATCGCGATGTTTGCGGCCCTAGCGGTCGGCGCGCCGATCGGCATGCTGCTCTACCAGGCCTATGGTCTCCAGGCAGCAATGATCGCCTGTATCGCGGCGCCGCTCCTTGCCGGGGGCATCGCCTCCTTCGAAATGTCCTATACGAACCCCGCCGGCGAGCGGTTGCCGTTCCATAAGGTGATCTGGCAGATCTGGCGCGAAGGCCTCGGCCTGATGCTGCAAGGTGTCGGTCTGTCAGGGCTCACCGCCTTCGCTTCGCTCTACTTCGCGGCGCGGAACTGGGGCCATGCTGGGCTCGTCATGACAGCCTTCGGCATCGGCTTCATCTTCATCCGCCTCGTCCTCGGCTCCCTTCCGGACCGGATGAGCGGCTACCGTGTCGCACTATGGTCGCTGGTGGTCGAGGCGATTGGTCAGGCCATGATCTGGGCGGCACCGCATGAAGTCGTCGCACTCGCCGGGGCCCTGGTGACGGGCCTTGGTTGCGCGCTGGTCTTCCCCGCCCTTGGTGTCGAAGTCTTGAAGCGCGTGCCACCCGCCAACCGCGGCAGCGCGATGGGGGCATTCGTTGCTTCCTCGACATCGCCTACGGCGTATCGGGGCCCATCGCCGGTGTCATCGCCGGTCAGTTCGACTACGCTGCCGTCTATCTGTTCGGCGCTGTCTGCGCTCTGCTCGGAGCCGGGCTCGTCCTGACCGCCCGAAGCCCGCAATCATGACGTCAATACATTCGCCGGGAGCTTCGGGGCCGCCCGTGCAACAACAGGTGAAATTCAATGTCACGTATCTTCATTTCCGGATCATCCACCGGCCTTGGGATGATGGCGGCCGATCTGCTTGCCGCTCAAGACCATGAGATCGTCCTCCACGCCCGCAACGCAGCGCGCGCCGAGGCGGCCCGCAAAGAGCTACCCCAGGCGAAAGCCGTCGTAGTCGGCGATCTTGAGACCATCGAAGGCGCCAAGGACGTCGCGGCCCAGGTCAACGCGCTCGGCCGCTTCGACGCGGTCATGCACAATGCGGCGGTGGGCTATCGCGAGGGGCATCGGCTCACCGCCGATGGCCTGCCGCATGTCTTCGCAATCAACACGCTATCGGCCTATATCCTCACCGCGTTGATCCGGCGCCCGAAAAGACTCGTCTATCTCAGCTCTGGCATGCACCATCATGCACACGCCAATCTCGATGACATTCTGTGGAAGCAGCGTCGTTGGAATGGCTCGACCGCCTATGCTGAAAGCAAACTCCACGATGCGATGCTGGCGTTCGCGATCGCCCGGCGTTGGCCCGGCGTCTTCTCGAATGCGCTGGAGCCGGGCTGGGTGCCGACGAGGATGGGAGGACCGGGCGCGCCCGACGACATGAGCCAAGCGCATCTGACCCAGACCTGGCTCGTCGCCGGCGAGGATCCGAAGGCGGATGTCACCGGCCACTATTTCTATCATCTCCAGAGGATGGAACCGAACGCCGAGGCTCGTGATGAGGCGCTGCAGGATCGTCTGGTCGCCATCTGCGCCGAGATCTCGGGCATTGCTCTCGAGGCGTGATGTGGGAGGCATGCCCCCCGGAAGAGTTTGCGTGACGGGTTGTGGAGTGCACCCCAGAAGTGAGACACTCAAATTTAAGTGATAGGATTGTATGCGTTTCGGGCAAGCCGCGTCTCGACTGATGCAAGCAGAGGCCCGCCGCACGCGCCAGGCTCCCGTGCGAACCAGCAGCAATCGCCGCCGTTATGGCTTCGCCGAGCGTGCCTACGCTTCGGTCGGATGCGCGCTGCATTGCCGCGCTTCGGGTGCTCTTTGCAGGGCGTGTTTCGAGGTGAGGGAACAAACCGAGCTCAACGGCGTTAGATACCGTCGACTTCCGCGACAACCCAGACTTGCCCGCTCGCCCCCCGCGGCGGGCGATTTTTTCGAGGAGGTAGACGTTACGGCAGGATCGACAAAGGCTATCGAAGTGGTAGTCTTGTCGCAGGAGAGGACGCCAGCTTAACCATCGCTCATATCGCGTCAGGGTGTGAGCGCATGCTCGGTGCCAGCATAGGGCCGACTACACCTTAGAAGGACGACGCCCATGCCCCCGATTATCTGCCGCCTTAAACGCGCCTATGATCACCATGTGATCGCCGTTAACGTCGACCGCATTTGTTTTCTCGAGTCCAACGGTGACTCGACCACGATCTCCTTTAGCGAGAGCCATTTTGTCGTCGTCGACGGCGATCTTGATTCTGTGCAGAACAAGATCGAGGACTGCACGCGGTCTGCGCTGATAGCGCCACTAGCGGCATAATCGGCCCTCGCGTTGAAATGGCACTGCAATTGCATCGTGCGAGGACGTCGCCATTTCCGGCGCGATGTCGCGATACCCGGTGGCCCGCCGGCAACAGGGAATTGCCCTGGAGGTAACCCCGGCTTCTCGTTCCTTGCCGGAAAAAGCACCAGCGGGCCGTATTAATTTCATGGAACACATGGGCAGCGTTGAAGTTCGATGCGCGTGAGGTCGCGGATGCCCCGTGTTGACCCTGCTCCGACCTCGCAGAGCAAAGTCCGGCGGTCCGGTTTCTCGTGCTTCGCGCCTCCTAAGCATGAGGGCCGGGCCGCTTAGGATAAATGAAAAGCTCGGCCGGATTGGCGGCAGCCCCCGGCTTTCCGGATTTGCGAAGCGATATCATATACCGCGAGCGAGAGAGCTATGGCGCGTCCCTTCCGGAAGGTATGATGTGCGGCCGAGGAAGTCGAGCTCAACGGCTTTCCGGAGGTCCCGTCCCTGCAGGCCCAAACAGCGGCGGCATTTGCGGTGGATCCGGTAGGTCTGGCGGAATCGGAGTGCTGCCCGGAATTGGCGGGTCACTGGGAGGTTGGGGGTTCGGTTCCGGTATGGGCGCTGGGGTGGTCACTGGCGGAACAACGGGCGTCGGATCGGTTGGATCAGGCATCGCAATTCTCCCTGCCGGTCTCGAACTTCAACCGGATGACTCCAGATTTTCGGGTCCCCGGGGTGCTGTTCCATTGCCTATGGCATGGTTCGAAGTCCCGCATTGCGGCAGGCAAGGAAAAAGGCCGATCGGGCATCCTCGGCTGCCCGCACGCCCGTAAATGTCTCCTGGCAGACACGTCGCGCCCAAACGGCAATGCTCTCATCTCCGTCCGGCCATTCCTTCAACAGGAAGGTCGCGGCTTCGAGGGTCGAGCTGATAATGCGATATTGCCCGGGGGCCAGCTCAATTCTGACCGGGGCGCTCCAGCGGACGTCCATAGATCACCTCCGGCCTAGAAACGTTGGAGCCGCGTGTTGGTTCCTGACCCTGCGAACTTAGTCCAGAGCAATGACGCCGGCTTCCTTCGCAGCAAACAGGAATGCAGCTCTCGCCTCGTCAGGGTCTCGATGCCCCGCGATCGCTTCAGTGCAGGCGGCCTTAGCTAGGTCATAGGCTTTGCCCCCGCGGGCCGGCCAGTAGTCGGCAAGGTAGCTTGCTGCTTCATCCGCATCCCTGATCGTGAGGCCGTTCACTTCAACGGGGCTGGAAAAGGTTGCTTGTCCCATGGGGTATCTCCGCGATTCCAACACCGGTCGGGGCGCGGTCAAGCCCGGGAATTGAAACCCTGCCTCCAGGAGCTGTAGCGCTCCCCGAGGTCTTCAAACAAAACGGGACCGTTCGCATGCCGTCAGCCGCGCCCTACTCCGGTTATCGTCCCCTGCAGCTAAAAGCGCCGGTCCTCGCTGCGCAATGCGTTTGCGAGGGCGAAGCCGAGGAGAAAACTCACCACGCCGGCGGAAGACAAGAGCGTTGCAGCCGTTTTAGGATTCTCCCTTGCTGCATGGGACACGCGCTGCGCCTGCGCTCGCGCCTCGCGAAGAGTATCTCCGGTTCGATCGGCAGCTTCGAACATCGCCGAGCGTGTCCGTCCCCATGTATCGGAGCCGTGTTCCGACATGGCCTTGGCAAGGGTATTTATTTCCTTCCTCAGATCGGACACCTGCGTGTCGAACTCGCGGCGTAAATCATCGAGGGATAGTCTGTCAGCCATGATGTTCTCCCTGGTACCCGTCAAACCGGCGGCGAATGACTGTTTCGCCGGACATTCGGATATCCCAACCAACACAGCTTCATCCTGTTCCAGCGCCGATCGAATTGGGCGGGCCTATAGCGTTTTGCGATTAGACGGAGTCACCTAGAATCGCAAAGACGCGTCATAACAATGAATTAGAGCAAATAAGCGTTCACGCTTGAACGCGCTTTGCTCTAGCGTTCGCAACGGGAGAGGTGCGCGCGTGACAAATGGCGTCGCCGTTCCGGCATTGCCGAACTCGCTCACGCTCTTTCGCGGGTCCGGATTGCGTCACTCTTCGGGAACGTCCGGGGAACGTCATTCTTCCTGAGGAGTTTGAACAGATACTCGGCGGAGAATGCTGATGAACACAGAAGAGCTCGAGGTGGAACTCGTAGAAATCAGCTGGGCATGCTTCATCTGCAAGAGGCTGGTTTTTGCCACGCCCGTCGACGGGACCGACGAACTCGAAATGGCTGTCCCTGCCTCCTGTTGCCACCCCGCCAGATGCTTTGAATTAGCCGAAGCGATGATGTTGTCCCCGGCCGTCGCCTCAGACAAATACCCCCGCCAGTGACGACGCGAATTTCAGCTCGATCGCACGCGCATCGGGGCGGTTCGTGTGGAAAAGGGCGGGCCCCGGCCGGGAAGTTCAGCGATGCCACAGCCTCTGCCAAATCCTTCCGGACGTAGGAGACCGATCGCATGAATTTTTCCCGCGCCGGCAATCAGATTATGATCGGATTCAAGGGATCCTGTTTGGCCATCACCTTCGGACGGCATACCCGTTGGCAGATCGACAATGAGATCAAGCCTTTGTTCGGCCAGGGCGGCCGAACGATGATTGTCGCCGTCCCGGACGTGCCCCTGACCACCCGCCGCAGCATCCGTACCAAGCGCTACTGGATGCCGTTCATCCAGATCATCTGGGCGGTCACCGAGCGGGACGAGATCTTCATTCCGGTCCTGGAGCAGGAGCCTTTCGAGTGACACAAGATCCGTCCGCCGATCTGCCGTTTGGAATGAGTTAGAGGCGTTCGGTCATTGTCAGGGAAACGGCCCGTCGTCGGATTGTCATCACCTGAACGGTGCGGTGCCGGCCGCTGCGATCGTTTCGGGCCTTCAGCGCAGGCCCTGCCTGTCGACGAGGATGCGGTGGATCTCGATCCGCTCGGGCAGCTCGATCAGGAATTCGGCATCGCGCTCCAGATGGTGGACCTTCGTCGGCTCCCCTTTTGTGAAAGCGGTCATGGCGTCCATGCTGGCCCAGTAGGATATGGTGGTGAACCAAGTCTCCGTCTCTCCATCCTCCCGGAATAACTGCACCCCGAGTGCGGTCTTCTCAAGCGGCGGAATGCCTTCGGCACGCAAGTAAGGCTCGTAAACATCGGCGATCTCCCTTCGCGTGCGACCGCGCCAGATACGCGCGATGGTTGGCTTGGCGGGCATGTCGGTCTCCTTTCCTTCCTTGCACTGGCGGGGGCGGCCGGAAACGGATTTCAGCCGGAATGATGCAACGATCAGGTATGACTGTGGCCGGGGAAGCCGCGAATGTGTGGCCGCATGTTTTTCCCGGACTGTCTTCGGCTTCGTCAGTTAATGCTGCATCTGCTCCATTCGCTCCATAGGCATCATGTTGAGCGCCAGGTGGCCCATGATCCATATCGAACCGAGGACGATCAGGAAGACCACCAGGACACCAAAGGCGAGCGCCAATACATTGTTGGTGTTGTCCGGCCCGGTCGTAATATGGAGGAAGAAGACCAGATGGACACCCATCTGAGCGATGGCGAGTACAAGAAGCGCTGCTGGTATGGCCGGTGCGTAGATGATGGGCCGTCCGGCCAGAAGAAAGGCCGCGGCGGTCAGCAGGATCGACAATCCCAGACCCAGATTGGCATTGCGCACCCAATGTCCGCTGTCCTCCCGAGGCTCATCGCCGGGAGCGTGGTCTGCCAGGTCGGTCGCTGCGCCGGGATGACGATGCATGTCCGATTCAGATCTGCTCATGCGCGAACTCCCATGAGATAGACGATCGTGAAAATGCCGATCCAGACGATGTCCAGGGCGTGCCAGAAGAGATTGAAGCAGATCAGCCGGTGAATGATCTCCGGACGAAATCCCTTGATCTGGATCTGAGCCATCATGGTGGCGAGCCAAAGTCCGCCGGCGGTCACATGCAAGCCGTGCAGGCCTACCAGGCCGAAGAAAGAGGTTAGCATTCCGCTGCGCTGGGGCGTGATGTCTTGGGCGGCGAGTTCGACGAATTCATGCAATTCCAGCAGAACGAACAGCAATCCCAGAAATCCGGTGAGGGCCAGAAAGACCTGAGTCCACAGGATGCTCCTGGCATTGGTGGCGGCGAACGACAGCATGCAGGTATAGCTGGAGAGCAGGAGCGCCGCCGTTTCGAAGCCGACCCGCCGCACGTCGACGATCTGCGCGATGGTGGGACCGCCGGCGCTCGCCTCCCGTTGCACCGCAAAGGCAGCGAAAAAGCAGGAGAAAATCACGATATCGCTGAGAAGATAGATCCAGAAGCCATAGCCGACGAGGATTCGCTTTTGGGCGGGCCCGGTCGTGCCATGACCGGCGCCCGCAGCGGGCGCGTCGCCGCCGTGGCTGCGATGGCCAAGTCGATGAGGATCTTCGCGAACACGCCGAAGAGCTTCGACGCTGGCTGGCAGCCCGGCATTGGTCATGACGCCGGCTCCTGGCGGGCGAGCCGTTCGAGGAGGGCTTCCCGCGCCGCCCGTCGGGCACGATCCACACGCGCGACCACGTCGCTGGGCACCTCGAACTCGTTTACGTCACGCCAGGCGAAGACCACGAAACCCGCGAAAGCCGCAGCCAGGGCCGCGATCGCCAGCCACCAAATATACCAGATCATTGCAAAGCCGAAGACGGAGGCAAAAAACGCCGTGTAAACCCCGACGGGGCTGTTCAGCGGCATTTCGATCGGTCGGTATTCCGGTTCGGGGGATAGTTGCTGGGACTCCACCGCGCGCAGCTTGATGCCCCAATAGGCTTCCTCGCCCTCGACATTTGGCATGACGGCGAAGTTGAAGAAAGGCGGCGGTGACGGCGTCGCCCATTCCAACGAACGGCCGTCCCACGGGTCGCCCGTCACATCGCGCAGACGGTCGCGCTGGCGGACACTGACCACCAGCTGCACAACCTGCGAGATCGCGCCCAGGACAAGTATGCCGATGCCCACCACGGACAAGGAAAGCCAGGGACTCCATTCCGGGAAATTGATGTGCTGCAGGCGCCGCGTCATTCCCTCCAATCCCAGCACGTAGAGCGGCGTGAAGGTTACCCAGAAGCCGATGAACGCGAACCAGAAGGCTGCTTTGCCCCAGCCCGCGTGCAGACGAAAGCCGAAGGCTTTCGGAAACCAGAATTCGATGCCTGCAAAGATGCCAAACACCACTCCGCCGATGATCACATTATGAAAATGCGCCACCAGGAACATGGAATTGTGCGTCAGGAAGTCCGCCGGCGGGATTGCAAGCAACACGCCCGTCAATCCGCCGATCACGAAGGTGAAGACGAACCCCATTGACCACAGCATGGGCACCTCGAACCGGACACGGCCCCCATACATGGTGAAGATCCAATTGTAGATCTTCACGCCGGTGCCCACCGCGATGATGCTCGACGAGATGCCGAAGAAGGTGTTGACCGCTGCGCCGGCTCCCATGGTGAAGAAATGGTGCAGCCAGACCAGCATGGAAACGACGCAGATGAACAAGGTGGCGGCCACCATCGAGCGGTAGCCGAAAAGCGGCTTGCCGGAGAAGGTCGAGAAGATCTCCGAAAAAATGCCGAAGGCCGGCAGGACGAGGATGTAGACTTCCGGATGTCCCCACGCCCAGATGAGGTTCACGAACATCATCGGATTGCCGCCTGCTGTGTTCGTGAAGTAATGCCAGCCGGCATATCGGTCCAAGGTCAGCATCGCGAGCGTAGCGGTCAGGATCGGAAATGCTGCCACGATCAAAAGGCACGAGGCCAATGCGGTCCAGCAGAACACCGGCATGCGAAGATAGCTCATGCCGTGGCACCGCATCTTCAGCACGGTGGTGACGATGTTGATCCCGGTGATCAGCGTTCCTATTCCCGAGATCTGAACGGCCCACAAATAATAGTCGACGCCGACACCGGGGCTGTAGGTGGTCTCGCTCAGCGGCGGGTAGGGCAGCCAGCCGGTGCGGGCGAACTCCCCGATGAAGAGGGACAGGTTGACGAGCAGGGCGCCGCTCGCGGTCAGCCAGAACCCCACCGAATTGAAGGTTGGAAAGGCGACATCGCGCACGCCGAGCTGGAGCGGCACGAGAAAGTTCATGAAGCCGAGCACCAGAGGCATGGCCCCGAACAGGATCATGATCGTGCCATGGGCCGTAAAGATCTGGTTGTAGTGCTCAGGCGGGAGATAGCCTTCGGCATTGATGGCGACGGCTTGTTGCGTGCGCATCATGATTGCATCGGCAAAGCCTCGGATGAGCATCAAGACACCGAGAAGGCAGTACATGATGCCGATTCGTTTGTGGTCCACGCTGGTGATCCACTCGCGCCAAAGATAGGGCCACCAGCCCTTGATGATGACCAATGCCAGCACGCCGAACCCAAGCAGGATCACCACGCCCGATGTGACCAGGGGAATGGGTTGGGACAAGGGGATCGCCGTCAGGTCCAGCTTGCCGAACATGCTCAATCCTTTCCGCCTGCTGAAAGCTCGCGCCCGGCATGCGGGGAATTGCCGGGCATCGGTCCCGGTCCGGGCGGAAGCGCCTGTGTGGCCACGGCGTCAAAGAGGCCGGGATCGGTGAGCCGGTAGGACGTCGGCGGAACACGCTGGCTCTGGCGCAGGAGTCCGGCGTAGACGTTTTTATCCAGGATCGGGGCTGCGGTGACGATGTTGTCCACCCAATGCCCGAACTCGATGCCGGGAACGCTCCTGACCTGAAACTGCATGTCGGAAAAGCCGTCGCCCGAAAATTGCGCTGAGGTCCCCCAGATCTGGGCAGGACTGTCCGCCTGAAGATGCAGCCGAGAGACCATGCCGGGCATCGCGTAGATCATCGAGCCCAGGCGCGGGATAAAGAAAGTATTGAAGACGCTCGCCGAAGTGATGGAGAAACGAACGGGCGTGCCGACGGGAACGACCAGCTCATTGACGGAAGCAACGCCGTATTGGGGATAGATGAACAGCCATTTCCAGTCGAGCGAGACGACCTGCACCTCGAGGGTCGGTTCCCTGGAGGACAGAGGTGCAAACGGATCGAGCTTGTGGGAACCGATCCAGATCAGCCCGCCGATGAACATGATCGTCAGAATCGGAATCGACCAGACGACCGCTTCGATCCTGCCGGAATAGGACCAGTAGGGCAGATATTCAGCAGCCTTGTTGGAGGCGCGGTAACGCCACGCCATCCAGAAAGCCAAGATGATCGTGGGAATTACGATGACCAGCATGACCACGGTTGCGTCGACGAGTATCTCGGCATCGGCCGCCCCGACAGGACCTAACGGATTTAGGACCCCGGAGCAGGATGGCAGGCACAAGGCGCAAGACCCGAGCGCGGCTCCCCGGAGAGGCCAGCCAGACGCCGATAGTGGTTGTTGTGCGCTGCGCATCCCGGAGGCCTTCGATTGCAGCGTTCCCAACAAGAGTGGGGAGCATCCGTTCCATCGCCGTTCCACAATCGTGGGTAACGGCGTGATCTGCGAGCCGGCGGCCCCGGGGGGCTCTTCGCGGGCTACGCGCAGATGGCCGCTGAAGGGACCATGGCCTTCATCGCCCGGGCCAGGCCGCATTCCGGCTCACGCATCTTTTTTGGCGATGCTGAGGGCATTCGCGTCAGCCTATAGGCAGTGGCAGGTTTCCAGCAGGAACCACACTCCCAATCCGTATGGAACCGACAAAAGTCCCAGCGCCAGCCAATAGCCTGGCTGCCCCATGACGGCGAAATCGGATCGAAGCTGCTCCATGAGGTGTCGAACACGGCGCCACCACAATCGTTCCTTCCAGGAGGGGCGACACTTTCGCAGCTGCCGATCCCAGCCGTCTCCCGGCGGGGACGAGGCTGTTACAGGTCGTCCCCGCGAAGGAAAGCCGCGCAGCAGGAACAAAGCAGCGACTTGTCCGTTCGGTGGGGCTCAGCAGGGCGATCAGCGTGCCTGATGGTGACGATGACCCGTGCACCGTCCGGCGTCGACCGTTCATGCTGCCATCGAACAATGATGCTTCAACGCCATGCATCGTCGCGAGTTTCGTCACCGGCTCTGGACCTCCCGGTCCCGGCCGTCGTCGCGCCGCCGCAGGATGCGGCCGGCGCCGGAGGCAGACTTTGAAATGACGCCAGTCGTGCGATTCAGAGCACCATATGATGCCCCGGCACGAACCGGCTGCCCGGCGTCGAGCCGGGCTTATGTTCTGCCGGTTGTCGTCACGGCTTTGCTTCTGCTCGGCATCCCATTGCCGGCCGTCGCCTCGGAAACGCTTCCGGCGCCGGCGATTTCGCCGCCCGCGGCCGCCGCGCCGCCCGAAGACGGGCAATGGACGATGCCGGCCAAAAACTACGCTTCGACACGCTATAGCGAGCTCGCGGAAATCAACGAGGACAACGTCAAGAATCTGGAGGTGGCCTTCACCTTCTCCACCGGTGTGAACAAAGGCCAGGAAGCTGCGCCGCTCGTGGTGGGCAGCACGATGTATATCGTGACGCCGTTTCCCAATTTCGTCTACGCGCTGGATCTCGCCAAGCCGGGCGCACCGATGAAATGGAAATACGAGCCCACGCCCGACCTCGCGGCCCAGGGAGTTGCTTGCTGCGACGTGGTCAATCGCGGCGCGGCCTTTTCCGACGGCCGCCTCTTCTTCAACACGCTCGATGGCCACACCATCGCGCTCGATGCGAACACCGGGAAGCCGATCTGGAACGCTCATCTCGGCAATATCAACATCGGCGAGACCATCACCATGGCGCCGCTGGTGGTGAAGGGCAAGGTTCTGGTCGGCAATTCCGGCGGTGAGATGGGCGTACGCGGCTGGGTCAAAGCGCTCGACGCCGGCGACGGGCACCTGATCTGGACGGCGTTCGCGACCGGCCCTGACGAGGACGTGCTGATCGGGTCCGATTTCAAGCCATACTACGATGGGGACAAGGGCAAGGACCTCGGCGTGACCACATGGCCGCCCGAGGCCTGGAAAATCGGCGGCGGCAACATGTGGGGATGGATCTCCTACGATCCCGACCTCGATCTGATCTTTCACGGCACCGGCAATCCCGGGCCCTGGAACCCGGATTTGCGCCCTGGCGACAACAAGTGGACCGCGGGCATTTTTGCGCGCGATCCCGATACCGGTGCGGCGAAATGGTTCTATCAGTGGACCCCGCACGACCTCCATGATTATGACGGCGTCAATGAGCAGATCCTGCTCGACATGAACTGGCGCGGCAGGACCCGCAAGGTGCTCGTCCGGCCGGAGCGCAATGGCTACATCTACATATTGGACCGGACCACCGGCGAGGTTCTTTCGGCAACGCCATACGGACCTGTCAATTCAAGCAGGGGTGTGGATCTCAAGACGGGCCGCCTTATCGTAAATCCAGACAAGCAGACCGGTACCGGCAAAGTCGTTCGAAATATCTGCCCGACGGCCTCCGGTCTCAAGGACTGGCAGCCTTCCGCATTTTCTCCGAAGACCGGCCTGCTCTACATCCCGCATAACAATCTATGCATGGATGAAGAAGGCGTCGAGGTGAACTACATCGCCGGTACGCCCTATGTCGGCATGAATGTTCGCATGGTACCCGGTCCCGGCGGCAATCGCGGCGCCTTCACGGCCTGGGACATCGCCGCGGAGAAGCCGGCCTGGAGTATCAAGGAGAATTTTCCGGTCTGGAGCGGCGCGGTCGTGACTGCCGGCAATGTCGTGTTTTACGGAACCATGGAGGGTTGGTTCAAGGCCGTCAGCGCAAAGACCGGCGCGTTGCTTTGGCAATTCAAGACGTCTTCCGGGATCATCGGCCAGCCCATCACCTATCGCGGCCCCGACGGGCACCAATATGTCGCCATTCTGTCGGGAGTCGGCGGCTGGGCCGGCGCGATCGTCTCCGGCGATCTCGACCCGCGCGACGCTACCGCGGCACTCGGTTTCGCCAATGCCATGAAGGACTTGAAAACCGCGACCACGGCAGGAGGCACGCTTTATGTGTTCCGACTGCGCTGATCCACGCAAGACGACAGGGAGGCCGGGCGCACACAGGCGACTACAGGCCACCGTCACGGCTTTTGCAATCGCGCTCGGCGCGGCGGCGGCCGATGCGCGCGATCTCAGAGCCTGCGCCGATCCGAACAACATGCCCTTTTCCAACGCGGCCGGCCAGGGCTTCGAGAACAGGATCGCCGAGATCGTGGCCGCCGACCTCGGCGCCAAACTGTCCTACACATGGTGGGCGCAGCGCCGGGGCTTCGTTCGCAATACTCTGAAAGCCGGGCTCTGCGATCTGGTGCTCGGCACCCCGACCAATCTCGAAATGCTGCGCACCACGGCGCCGTATTACAGATCGTCCTATGTCTTCGTCACGCGAGCGAAGGATGCGGACATCACGTCCTTCGACGATCCGCGCCTGCGCCATATGCGCATCGGCGTGCAGTTGATCGGTGACGACGGCAGCAACTCGCCGCCTGTCCAGGCGCTCGGCCGACGCGGGATCGTCGGCCATCTCATCGGCTACCCGGTCTATGGCGACTATTCCGCGCCCAACCCCGCGGCCCGCATCGTCCAGGCGGTGGCCGGCGGGGACATCGATCTGGCGGTGGTCTGGGGACCTCTCGCCGGTTATTTCGCCGGACAGCAGAAGGTCCCGCTCCGGATCACGCCGGTCGCGCCTGCCATGGACGGACCGCTGCTGCCGATGACCTACGACATTTCCATGGGCGTGCGGCGCGAAGACGATGCGATGCGCAGCGAAGTCGATGCAGCCCTCACCCGGCACAAGGCTGAGATCGATGGGATCCTGGCGCGATATGGCGTGCCGCTGTTGCCTGCCACCGCGAGCGCAGCGCCATGAGGCCGGGCGGCCCCTTGCTGCTGGCTGCGGCGCTGGCACTTCCGGCGTGCCAGCGCGAAGAGCGCGAGACGCGTCCGCAACCTCCGTTCGGATCCGTGCAGCCCGCCCCGGTCACCACGCTGGAGGCCGGAGGCCAGACACCTGCTGCCGGGTCCAGCAAGGCGGCACGCTTCGAGGCCAATGCCTTTCATCTCAGCGAAGGCAAACGCCTGTTCAGCTGGTTCAACTGCTCGGGATGCCATGCCAATGGCGGCGGCGGCATGGGCCCGGCCTTGATGGACGAAAAATGGCTCTATGGCAGCTCGATCGAAAGCATCCATGCCACGATCCGCGACGGCCGTCCGAACGGCATGCCGAGCTTCGGCACCAAAATCCCCGACGATCAGATCTGGGAGCTTGCCGGCTATGTGCGCTCGCTGAGCGGGAACGCACCTTCCGCCGCCGCGCCCTCCCGCAATGACGACATGATGGTGCATCCGGCCGAAAATCGTATGCCGGATGCCGCGACGCTGGGGAAATCGCCGTGAGGAGCCTCGCCTCGGCGGCATTTGCCACCGCCTGCCTGTTGTGTCTGCAAGGATGCGCGGGGTGGCAGTCGGCGCTCGATCCCAAAGGGCCCGCCGCCAATGAGCTGGCTTGGCTTATCTGGTTCTTCACAGGGCTTTGCACCCTTGTCTGGGTGCTGTTGATGGTCACCCTCATCGCGCCTCTGCTGATGCGGCAGCGCGGCGGCACCGAGCCGCTGGCACTCGATATCGGTGCGGAGCGCCGCAAATTACGCATGGTCGGAGCCGCCACCGGACTAACCGCCATGATCCTGATCGGCCTCACCGTGCTGAGCTTTTTCGCCAACAGGACGCTCGCCGCGATCGGTTCGGATGCCGCCCTGACCATCCGGGTGACGGGACACCAATGGTGGTGGGAGGTTCGCTATGAGGATGCCACGCCCAGCCGCATTCTGACGACCGCCAACGAGATCCACATACCGGCCGGGGAGCCGGTGCGGCTTCTTCTGACCTCGACGGACGTGATCCACTCCTTCTGGGTCCCGAGCCTTGCGGGCAAGCTGGACCTCATCCCCGGCCATTTGAACGTGCTGGATATCAAAGCGGACAGGCCCGGCGTCTATCGCGGCCAATGCGCCGAGTTCTGTGGTGCGCAGCACGCCAATATGGGCACCTTCATTATCGCTGAGCAGCGGACAAAATTCGATGCCTGGTGGAATGACCAGCTGAAGGCGGCCGCTGCACCGGCAAGCGAGGAGGCCAAGGCCGGCGCCGAGCTGTTTATCAAGCGTCCGTGCGTGATGTGCCACACCATACGCGGCACGCCCGCAGGGGGAAGGGTCGCCCCCGACCTTACCCACATCGCCAGCCGCCAAACGCTCGCCGCCGGAACACTGACGATGAGTCGAGGCAATCTCGCCGCCTGGATAGCCGATCCGCAGGGCGCCAAGCCCGGTGTCCATATGCCGATGGTCGAGCTCGATGGCGACCAACTCAATCAGATCGTCGCCTATCTGGAGGGCCTGAAATGAGCCGCGCCGGCTTTATAAGCGGGCGCGGCCTGCCGCCCGCGCACGAGGCGGCCTCCGAAAGAGAGGCTACGCCGAAACCTGACCGTCTCCGCGATACCGAGATGGACGACGCCAGCCTGCATCGCTGGCTCACCCGGACCTGGCGCACGCCGCCCGGTCTCATCGGGGCGCTGGCGAGCGTCGACCACAAGGTCATCGCGCGGCGCTATCTCATCACCGCATTCGTCTTTCTGTGCCTGGGCGGGCTCAACGCCGTCGTCATGCGCCTCCAGCTTTCCGGCCCCCAACGCGGACTGATCGGGCCGGATCTCTACAACCAGCTGTTCACGATGCACGGCGTCACCATGATGTTCCTGTTCGCCGTGCCGGTCGTGCAGGCGAGCGGCCTCTATCTGGTGCCGCTGATGGTCGGCACGCGCAACATCGCCTTTCCCCGCCTGAACGCGTTCGGCTACTGGGTCTATGTTTCCGGCGGGCTCTTTGCCTGGGTCTCGTTTGCTCTCTCGATGGCGCCCGATGTCGGATGGTTCGCCTATGTGCCCCTGTCCGGGCCGGAGTTCGGGCCAGGCAAGCGCGCCGACGTGTGGGCACAGATGATCACCTACACGGAAGTCTCGTCGTTGGCCGTCGCTGTCGCGACCATCGTCACCGTGCTCAAGCAGCGCGCGCCCGGCATGTCGCTGGACAAGATCCCGGTCTATGTCTGGGCCATGCTGGTGACTTCCTTCGTCGTGGTTTTCGCCATGCCGGCGGTGATGATCACCTCGACTTTCCTGATCCTCGACCGGCTTGTCGGCACCCACATCTTCAATCCGGCCGAAGGCGGCGATGTCCTCCTGTTCCAGCATCTGTTCTGGTTCTTTGGACACCCCGAGGTCTACATCATCTTCCTGCCCGCGACCGGCATGGTTTCGGCGATCATTCCCGTCTTCGCGCGGCGACCGGTGTTCGGATATCTTGGCCTGGTTCTGTCGCTGATCGCGGTCGGTTTCCTGTCGTTCGGCCTATGGGTCCACCACATGTTCGCGACGGGGCTGCCGAAGCTGGGGGCAAGCTTCTTCACCGCCTCGAGCATGTTGATCGCGATTCCCAATGGACTGCAGATCTTTTGCTGGGTGGCCACGCTTTGGGACGGCAGGCCGATGATCCGAACGCCCCTGCTTTTCGTCTTAGGCTTCTTTTTCATCTTCGTCATCGGGGGGCTCACCGGCGTCATGCTCGCCTCGGTGCCGCTCGACCTGCAGGTGCACGACACCTATTTCGTCGTGGCGCATTTTCACTATGTGCTGATCGGAGGATCGGTCTTTCCACTGCTTGGGGCAGCCTATTTCTGGTTCCCCAAGTTCACCGGCCGTATGATGAGCGAGCGCTGGGGGCGGCGGCATTTCTGGCTGGCTTTCATCGGTTTCAACGCTGCCTTCTTCCCCATGCACATCGTTGGTTTGTGGGGCATGCCGCGAAGGATCTACACCTATCCGGCCGAACTCGGCTGGGGCAATATCAACCTGTTCATCACCGCCGGGGCCGTTCTCTTCTTTTCGAGCTTTCTGCTGTTCATCTTCAATCTTGTGCATGGAGCGCTGAAGGGCGCGCCGGCCGGCGACAATCCCTGGGACGCCGGCACGCTGGAATGGGCAACGCCGTCGCCACCCCCGAGCTATAATTTCGAGCGCATTCCCGTCGTCGCCCACGCCGAGCCGCTCTGGGCCGAACGCGAGATAATGCCGGTGGCAACGGGGCTTCGCGTCGATGCGCGTGAGATCCTGGTTTCGACGGTGGCGGACGCCCAGCCCGACATCCGCGAAAAATCGGCAGGGCCGTCACTCTGGCCCCTGCTTGCAGCCGCGGCCGTGGGGGGCACCTTCCTTTATTCGATCTTCACGCCATGGGCGATCGTCTGGGGCGCCCTCCCGCTCGCTGTCACCCTGATCGGCTGGTTCTGGCCCAAGGGCAATCCGGAGGACGAGGAATGAAGCAACGCCCGGCCTCGGATGTCTCCGCCCTTCCGACCTTTGGGCATGGTTCGCGCAGCACGACCTGGTGGGGCACGCTCGGCTTCATGGCCCTGGAAGGCACCGGCTTCGCGCTGGCAGCCGGCACCTATCTCTATCTGGCGTTGACATGGCCCGAATGGCCGCTAGGGGCCGCGGCACCAAACCATTGGCCGGGAACGATCGTAACAATGTTGCTGATTGTCAGCATGGTTCCGAACCACGTTCTGAACGGCCATGCCAAGCAATGCGCGATCGTGCCGGTGCGGATCGGCCTGGTTGTCATGTCGCTGTTGGGCATCGCGCCGCTGGTCGTGCGCTGGTTCGAGTTTCCGGCGTTGAACATTTACTGGGACACGAATGCCTACGGCTCGATGCTGTGGGTGCTGCTCGGGCTGCACACCACGCACCTGATCACCGATGTCGGCGACACGATCGTGCTGACGGTGCTGATGTTTACGCGTCATGGCCACAGCGGCCGGCGCTTCGGCGATGTCGGCGACAACGTCTTCTACTGGGATTTCGTGGTGCTGACCTGGATCCCGATCTATCTGCTCATCTACTGGCTACCGAGGCTCGAATGACATGCGCACGTCGCCTTTGGGAACATCCTGGAGCGGTCTTCTAGCCGGGCCCTT
Organism: Labrys sp. LIt4; assembly: GCF_017813775.1. Taxonomy (NCBI): domain Bacteria; kingdom Pseudomonadati; phylum Pseudomonadota; class Alphaproteobacteria; order Hyphomicrobiales; family Xanthobacteraceae; genus Labrys; species Labrys sp. LIt4. The sequence continues at coordinate 23,183 of NZ_JAGIPY010000018.1, read as the reverse complement.
GGCCTGGGCCACCTCGACGCAGCTGAACTACGCGCTGGTGCCCTGGCAGTGCGATCATCGGGTCGCCGTTGTGCTTCCCGTGGCACTGCCGCTTGCTTTGCTTTCGCTTCTGGGCGGTGCTTCGTCCTGGTGGGCCAAGCGCCGGAGCGGCGCCGGTTTGCAATCGGGCCGCAAACGCAGCACCGAGAATTTCATTGCTGATCTCGGCATATTGGCGGCTCTTCTGTTTGCCCTGGTCATCGTCATGCAGGGCAGCGCCTCGCTCGTTCTCGACGGGTGCCTGCGATAAGACCCGACCCGTTCTTCTCCACCTCGATCTGCTACGGTGCCGGCGCGCCCGACCCTGGTTGGACGCTTGCGTTTCCCATCACCCTGCCGCTGGTGGCGTTGGCTCTCATCTATGCTGTCGGGGCGAGGCGATTGTGGAACCGCAGCGCCCGAGGCCGGCCCCGGCTGATACGGCGGGCTCTGGTGTTCACGGCTGGATGGAGCGTGCTGACGGGAGCACTGGTCAGCCCGATCCATGCGCTTGGCGAACAGGTATTTGCCGCGCATATGATCGAGCATGAACTGCTGATGGCGGTGGCGGCGCCACTTCTCGTCGCCTCGGCCCCGGCGGCAGCCCTGATCTGGGCGTTACCCGCTCCGCTCCGGCGCGCCGCAGGCAGGCTCACACACGGCGGCGCTCCAAAGGCGGTCTGGGCCTTTCTCACTTCGCCGCTCAACGCCACCATCATTCACGGCATCGCAATCTGGGCCTGGCACATACCGGTTCTGTTCGAGGCGGCACTCGAGCGAGGCGTGCTGCATTATGCGCAGCATGCGAGCTTCCTCGGCACAGCCTTGCTGTTCTGGTGGGGGCTCATGCCGCGCGCCGGTACACGGCACAGCTATGGCAGCGCCGTATTGCATCTCTTTGTTACATCGCTTCATACCGGCCTGCTCGGCGTCCTGCTGCTGCTCTCACCCAGACCCTGGTATTTGGAGAACGCCGCCGGCGCCGGGCTGTGGAGGCTGACGCCGATCGAGGATCAGCAACTCGCCGGTCTGGTGATGTGGGTTCCCGCTGGCCTCATCTATGGCGGTGCCGCTTTGCTGCTGGCAGGGCTCTGGATCCGAAAGAATGGAAGCAGGGAGGTGGTGAATGCCCCCCGCCCAGTCTAGACCTGCCGTGAAGGCCGCCGGCGTTCTCATTCTCCTGATAACACTGGTCGGGACGGTGATCTGGTGGCCCGCTCAGGGCGAACATGGCACGCTCGAAGCGGATTCGGCCACCGGCGGCGTGGCCGCACGGGCCATTCCCATCATGGCGGCAAATGGCTGCTCTGGTTGTCACACGATTAAAGGTGTTCCGGGTGCGAAAGGCCAAGTCGGCCCGCGGCTCGATGCCAGCTTTGCCGACCGGGTCTTCGTCGGCGGCGTGCTGGCGAACAATCCGAAGAACCTGATCCGATGGATCCGTGCTTCCAGGGAGATCAACCCGCACACCGCCATGCCGTCGACCGGGATCACCGAGCAGCAGGCGCGCGACATCGCCGCCTATCTCTACGCCTTGAAGTGATCAGCGCGAAGGCTCGGAGCTCCGTCCGCGGCCGGACAATGCCAACGCTGAAAGCCCGCCTTGGTTTCACAACAAGACGGGCTTTCGAGACTCAATGGCTGGAGGCGAGGCTGGCCGGCGTTCTCGCCGAAACACGCCGCGGATTTCTGACGCCCTGTCCAAGTCAGCGCTTCGCGCTCTCGCTTTCAGCTTCCGCGCGTATCAGGAACTTCTGAGTGACCTGTGGCAGGTTATCCTTCAACCATGCCGCCATCGCTTCCTCTTCGCGCAGATTTTGCTGACAGACGCGAACGATCTCCGTTTCGCCTGCCGCCTCCGCCGCCGCGATTAGAATGGTGTAGGAAGCAATCTCCATGTGCTCGAACGTATAGCTGGCGAGCGATCCCTTCATGACCTCGTCGCCGGCGAATACGCCGCTGATCGACTGCGCCATCGCGGTCAACTTGCCGCCCACGTCCTTGAGCATGGAGGAACCTTCATCCAGACCATCCAGGCAAGCTTTCAGCCGCGCGGCCTGCTCTTTGGTTTCTTCCAAATGGTTGCGAATTCTATTGCTGAGTTCCGGATAGTTCTCGATGCGGCTCAATTGACCTGACAGCATCGTTTCTGCTTGCTCTTCCATGGCATGCGCGTCCCTGAGCCACTGGACCAGCCATTCGCGCGATTCAGACATTGGTTCTCTCCATGAGTGAATGCGCCCGAACCACGCGCGATGCGGATTGTTCCTTCCAAGCTTGTGTGAAGTGGGGCCGGCCCATTTCTTTTCGACGGCAGGTTCGTATAGACGGGTTCCGGAGCCGCGTTCCACTGTCGAGACGGTTCCCTGCCATGAGAAATAGCGTCATTGCGGCAGGAAACTTCACAAAGCGTTTTCATAAATGCTGTCGAGAACTTGCGAAACACGCAGGAACTGCTCGGCCGCCGGCTCAAAGCCATGCCCTGCTGCGAGGCGACCGGCCCAATCCACCGCCGCGCGTCCGCCCCAATGGTCGGGGGGGGACGCAATCACCTCGCAATGCGTGCCGCGGCGCAGTTCGGCTGTGAAATCGTAAAACGACCCGGCGACATTCTGGAACGCCAGCGAACCCTTCGTGCCATGGAACGTGGCGGAGATCACCGCGTCGCAGCCGGCGTGAAGACGCCACGAGCAGGCGAGACGGGCGACGGCGCCCGTATCCAGGCCGAGTGTCACGACAGCATAGTCCTCGACCTGACTGTGTCGGTTTTCCAGTCTCTGCCCGGCGGCAAAGAGATCGGCCGCCACCAAAATTGCCTCGGGGAAGTCCTGCATCCACAGCAGCAGGTCGACGAGATGGACCCCCAGATCCATGACGCAGCCACCGCCCGACAGAGCTGGATCGTAAAACCACGGCTTGTCGGGGCCGTGTGCGTTGTGAAAGACCAAATCTGCCGTGTAGACGCGTCCGATCTCCCCGTCCCGAATGAGATCTCGAATGAGCGTCGTCGCGCGTGTATGCCGGTAGGAAAAATCGGCGCCCAGGAGCCGGTCGCGGCGGCGTGCGGCCTCCAGGACCGCGGCGACTTCACCGGCATTACGTCCGAGTGGCTTTTGACAGAAGACCGCGATGCCAGCGTTCAACGCGGCCATCGACTGCTCCGCGTGCAAGGCGCTCGGCGTTGCAATCAAGATGCCGTCCGGCTCGGCGGCGAGAAGTTGTTCGAAGCTGTCGACGACATCGGCGGCAGGAGCAAGCTCGCGCGCCGCGGCAATCATCTCGGAGGAGGGATCGCAGAGTACACACGAGAGGCCGAGGCCGCTCGACAGGACCGCCTCCATCCTGTTCCGGCCGATCCATCCGACACCGAGAAAACCCAGGCGCGGTGCCCTTGCGGCAGACGCGGCTCCCGGAATCATTGCAGTTCCACCAGCGCCTTGATGAACCCGTCCTTGTGCTCGCGCGTGGCGTCGAGCGCATCGCCCAGCCTCGAAAGCGGGTAGCGGTGCGTATAAAGCCGGTCAGGTGTAAGAACACCCGTCTGCACGGCCTCGATGGCCTCCTTGATACCGCGGATATAGACGTTTCGATCGCGCTCATGCGCGTTGATCACGTCGATGCCCTTCCAGTTCCATTGCTGCATGTTGATCTGTCGCGGGCCGTCCTGATGGTAGCCCGCTATGACGAGCCTCCCGCCTTCGCGCACGAGTTCTCCCGCCATGTCCAGCGGCCATTGTTTCCCCGTTGCCTCGATCACCCGATCGCAGAGCGCAGCGCCGGTGAGCTCTGTCACTTGTTTGATAACGGCGTGATGATCGACCATGGGTATCAGCGTGGAGGCGCCCATGGCGCGGGCAAGCTCCAGGGAAGACTGGCGTCGAGAAATGGCGATGACCTCGGCCCCGGCATGCGTTGCAAGCTGGACCAACAGCGCGCCGAGAAAGCCGATGCCGATGATGGCGATGCGCTCGCCCGGATGGATGTCACTGCGCCGCAAGATGTTCATGGCGCAGCCCAGCGGCTCGCCGGGAAAAGCCGATCCGGCAAGGGATGGCGGCAGTTCGACCAGGGCCTCGGCATCGCCGACATCGTACTCGGCATAGCTGTTGCCGAAGAGTGTCGCTACCCGGCTGCCCACGCGGACGGACCCGACATCCGGGCCGATTGCATCGACAATGCCCCATCCCTCATGCCCGAGAGCGCCGGGATCGGTGGGGAATGTCATCCATTCCGGCCCTTCCCAGGGCGTGATGTTGGAGGCGCACACGCCGCACCCCTCGAGGCGGACGCGAACCTGCCCCGGACCGGGCTGCGGCACGGAAACGTCCCTGATCACGATCTGGCGAGGCCCGGTTACGACGGCTGCCCGCATCGATTTCACCGGGTGCCCCGCATCGGCCGGCCTATCAAGCACATCGAATGTCACGCATTCACCTATGGCTGGAGCCAAACAAGAGCGGCGATAAACAGCTCAGTTGCGATTGACGAACTTGTTGAAGCGGCTCGTCTTGCCGTTCGCGGTCTTGTCCTGATGCAGGAAGGCAAGCTCATTGTCGTCGAAGATTTTGAAGAACTCCTCCCAGGAAATTTCTTCGAACTCTTCCTCTGCCTCGCCGAAATCGATCCTGAGCACGCCTCCCTTGCCGGATGTCTTGATCCGGGAAGGTCGCCCCTGCCTTGCCTCTGCCCATTTGCGGATTTGGTCGTGATCGGTGGTGGTTGTCGCTTCGCTCATCTCGCTTCTCCATCAACACGCAGACCGAACCTGAAAAGGCGAGGTTTGTTCCTGGTCCTGGCCGATGCTTTCCTCAGCTGAAGGCCCTCCGAGCTTTCCGGCAGTATGACCGTTCGCGGGGGCGAGCCCTTGCCGTTCAGGTCGGCCTTGTGCCGTAACGCAGCCGCCTGTCAGCTTTTGCTGCCGGAAGGCGGCAGGTCACCGAGCAATCGGTCGCAGAGCCCCCCGACCCGGCCCCGGGAATAGGCGAGGGCGCGATAGAGTCCGAGCACGGTCTTCGCCCAGAAGAGATAGATCGGGGGACAGCCCGTCATCCGGGCGAGACGAAACATCCTGTGGCTCCATCTCGAGATGGCGCGCCGGAGAAGATAGATGAGCTTGCGCCGCGTTCCCAAACCATGTCGACATGGATCGACGCGCTTGCGTAGCGGCAGGCGGTCGCCCCGTCTGTCGAGCCGAAAGGCGAGCCCCTCGCGACGCTGCCTGAAACCGGCCGCCTGGGTGTCGTGGACAAAGCCGGCATCCACGGCGCGCAGCCGCAGGCGTCCTTCGCCATTGGCCTCTTCGAGCAGGTGGTGGAGGCATGCCGAGCGCACGACGACAATGTTGGTGCCCCGGCCATCGGACGAGTATGGCTCGACCCAGGCATCGCCGAATGAAATGTCGGCCGTTTCCGCGACGACGTCGTCACAGAAGTCGCATGCCGAGTTCTGGAAGAAACCCGACCCCCAGTCGCCGTCGACCAGATGCCACCAATCCTTGCGCCGTCTCTCTCCGCTGCCAAGGAGGAACTGCGCCGTGTACCAGTTGGCCGGGCGGTCCGCATTCTTGATCCGATAGTCGATGGCGGTGACGGCCTGGAGGTCGACCTGCATCTGCCAGGCAAGGCTCTCGATGAAACGAGAACTTTTCATGTGGCCGCAGACAAGGCCCAGTGTGAAGGCGATGCGCTCACGCAGCAGCGGATCTTCGATCCGAAGCAGATTGACGGCCTTGATGAAGCAGGGGATGCCGATAACGGCGTATTTGCCCGGCTCGGCGCGGATGATGGACAGCGCCGCGGACAGCTCGACTGGATAATAGCGCGACTTCGCCCCCCCGCGGACCTCCTTCAAGGTGCGAGAAACTCGATAGCGGAAGTGACGACCGTCGGTATGAGGGTCTTCGCTGGGTGCGACATGGACGATACCGTCGACCAAGCCCCGTTTCAGCAGCTCGGCAGCAACCCAGCTGACCATGCCGCCCGAACTGCCCTCGGCGCGAAAGCCTTGTTCCTCGGCGTGACCGACATAGGCTGCTTCAAAGCGGCCTATGTGCCCGTCGATGTGGCTTGCGGAAGGAAACTGGATCGTCGCCAGCTCGTCCTCGTTCATCGACGCTGGTGCGAATGGGCAGGTTCGGCTGAAGGTTGGAGAGCGGGTTGTGAGCCAATCGCCGCCGCTGGGCTTCAACTGACCGTATTTATCCCAGGTCATTTCGGCAGCACGGCCACCCTCCTGAGCGACACAGCTTCCGCAACCGATGCACAGCCCGGCCGACACGATTTCGGCTGGGCTGACAATCCACTCGCTCCGCTCGACCTTCATGGCGCCACCGCATGCCGGAGATAGTCGAGCGATCGGGCGCGCAACAGATCCAAACGACGGCGAACCTCTGGACCGGGAGGGGCTTCGAGCAGACCGGGGACAGTCCCGACATTCGCTTCGGTGACCAGGTTCAAGGGGCTGCCGGCCGTTTGCATCAGATCGCGCACCTTGTTGGCGCGATAGTCGGAGGAGACGCAGGCAAAGGGTTTTGCATTGAGCAGCGCGAACACACAGCCATGGAAGAAATTGGTGACGACGGCGGTGGCGCCAGCCATCAACGTCGCGAAGCGTTCGGGGCCGGCGGCGATCTGCTGCGCATCGGCCCAGTCATTGCGATAGCCGACGCTGACGAGGCGCAGTCCGGAGGAGGACGCCCATTTTGCCGCCGCCGCCGCGAACCATTTTGGGAAGCCGTGGCCATAGACGGCCACGTAAGGCGTTTCGGTTTCGATGGGGCCGCGGTCGATGACAGATGGAAACAGCAGGCATGGGTCCACTACGACTTCGGGCGCCAAACCGAGTGCCCCACGTACGAGTTGCTCACTGTTCTCATCGCGCACGGATATCGCGGTAAAGTTGGCCAGGAGCGCAGCCCATTGGTCCGGCAGACCGTCTGAAGCTGGATGGTTGCCGAAGCTGGCGGCATAGGCCACGAGACGGTCCGTTTTCAGGCCCTTCCCGTAAAAGATCGGATATCCCCCATACCAGGGATGACGAAGGTTCCAGACCTCGTCGCTGCCGACGAGAACGATATCGAATTCTTCCGCCAGGCCGGGGTCTTCAGTCGAAAAGGGCATCGACAATGGGAGCCTGGCAAACGCATCGAAAAACTCTCGCGTCTTGAGCGCGTGGGTCCGCCTGTCTCCGCCAAGGCCCCTCGAGGAGGGCTGCGGCTGGAGAGCGCATCGCCACTCCCGCCGGTTCGCCTTGGTCGAGCTATGGTCGAGCAGAACCGCATCATGTCCCATGGCGCGCAAGCCTTCGACAAGGCAGCGCGCCTGCCAGTAGGAACCGTAATTGATGCAGCGGTGGAAAGTCAGCACGCCGATTCTGTGCAAAGCCATCGCATGCGCTTTCGTTTGCAGGCCTCACCCGGCTGGCAGCGGCTCCATTGCCGGGGTGCTGGCCTGCGCGGGTGCATATCGCCGGATCATCGCCGCACAAAAGCGTGCGAATTCGTCCGGGACGAGAGGGGGGCTGGTATGATGGGGCATGAACCCCCGATGCTCGGGCGTGAAGCAGAAGGTCAGCGTGACGTCGAAATCAGCGAGCGCGGCCATCTGGCGGTCGAACCAGTCCAGCGCGTTGGGACGAAAGCTGTCCGCCCAGGACAGCCCGGTGCGCAGATAGGTGACGCCCAGCCGTTTCATCCAGGCCACGGCTTCGTCGAGCCGCGGGTCCTCGTAATGGAACCATTGAACCAGTCCCATCGCCGGCGCGTGGCGTGCAAATGCATCGAGTGCGGGCTTGGGCGTGCCGTCCTCGCGCAGGAGGCCCATGTAGAAGTGGCGGTAATAGGACGAGCCTTCGGCCTCCCGGTGCCGTGTCGTGGCTCCCCAGGCCATCGGCAGATCGTAAAGGCTGTACCATTGGATGCGCGGGGCCTGCCCCAACAGGAGCTCGGCGGTGCGGTCCAGCCCCCAGACTTGAACCTCTTCCGCTCCGAAGGTGGAGATGCCGACTTCGCTGACCCAGATCGGAAGATCGGTCACGGTCCTGATCTCGTCGAGCTTCTGCGGCCATTGGTGAATTTGCCAGAGATTCCAATCGAGAGGAAAGCCGTGCACGGCGACGGCGTCGACATGGTCCAGCACACCGAAATTCTTCATGCGGCTCATGAAACCAGGATCGATCGGAGAGATCCCGCCCAGAACCTTGGTCAGATGCGGATTCTCGCGCGCGATCGCATCCGCCGCCAGCATCGCCATCTCCGCAAACCGGCTCCAGTCCGGGTCGAGCTCCGGATCCCAATGCGACTTGTTGTTCGGCTCGTTCCAGATCATCGCCGCTTCGATCATGCCTTTGCTCCTGCGGCCGGGTAGACCGCGCCTTCGCCGCCTGGCCGGTCCGCGGGCCGGCACACATAGACTTCCGTTTCGGGGTGAGCCTCGATTTCAAAACCGGCGCTGCGAAGCATGGCTTGCGTGCACGCGCGATTGGGTATCCACCAATTCGTCGGATCGTCGGCATAACGATGCTCGATGAAGTGCAATTTCGGAAAGGAGGCGTCTTCGAACAGATCCTCGCGCCAGAAATGATAGTTCTCTTCAACTGCGGCCACCTCGTCGCTGCCGCGCTGCATGGACTGAAACACCAGGAGATCGCCGACCACATGGTCCCGGACCAGGTCGAGCGCGAGGAGGGGGTGCCGCAAATGGTAGAGAACGCCCATGAAGAGAACGATGTCGAAGCGTTCGCCGAGCGCGCCGACGTCATAGACCGAAAGCTGCCGGAATTCGATCTCGGTTTCCGCCACCTCGGCAGCGAATTTCGCCTGGGCGAGATAGGCCTCGTCGAAATCGATTCCGAGGACACGCTCGGCGCCTCGCCGCTTCATCTCGATCGAATAGAAGCCGGCATTGCAGCCGATATCCAGGACGGTCTTGCCGGTCAGGTCGGCCGGGATCGCATGAGCGAACTTGTTCCATTTGATGAAGGGATAGTTGCCCAGGAAGTGATCCGGGGCGGTAGAGACGCCTTCCAATTCGATGTTGTGGAACCAGGGTCCTAATTCTTGGATGCGTTGCCTGATCGCCGAGCTGGACATCCTCATGCCGTATCTCCTTGGAATGATTGGTGCAGTCGCGCGTGCTGCCGGCGAAGGTCATTCCCGTTTGAACGTCATGATATGGTTTCGTTCAGCCGGACCAGCTTGGCATGGTCGCCGGACAGGGCCATCACGCTGACCGAGGCCGGGTCTATATCGAAGCGGAACACCCCGTCCAAAGGGAGGCCCAGCGCGTTGCATATCGCACATTTGATGACGTCGGCGTGGCTGACCAGGACGACACTTTCGCCGGCATAGCGCAGCGATAGAGCGCGCATGCATGCGCATGCACGCTTTTGCACGGCACCCATGCTCTCTCCGCCCGGCGTCACCGCGATAGGACGCTGCTCGTTCCAGCGCCGCCAAGCGGGGTCTCGGCTGAGTTCGTTGAACGTCCTGCCCGACCAGGATCCGAAATCGATCTCGTCCAGATCGTTACACAACTCGACCGGCCCCACCTCGCATGTGACCGATACGGCCTGCGCGGTCTGCTGGGTGCGCTCGCGCGGACTTGAAATGATCGCCGCGAAGCGCTCGCGACGCATGCGCTCGGCCAACCGGAGCGCCTGCGCCCGTCCTGCAGATCCCAGGAAGACATTGGGAGTGCGACCCGCGAGGTAACTGCCGACATCATCATGCGCGGCATGGCGCAGCAGGAAGAATGTCGTGGTCATTCGGCCGCCTCTGCCGGTTCCGCAGGCACGCCGGCGATGAAGTCCAGCGTTCTCTGCCGGGCTTCGGCGTCGGTGAACTGGCGCGGCGGGGATTTCATGAAATAGCTGGCTGGCCCTTCCAGGACCCCGCCGACACCGCGATCCAGCGCAAGTTTGGCGCAGCGGATCGCGTCGATCACCACACCCGCCGAATTCGGTGAATCCCACACTTCAAGCTTGAGTTCCGCATTGAGGGGGACGCCGCCGAAGGTGGTGCCTTCCAGCCGGATATAGGCCCATTTGCGGTCCGACAGCCACGGCACGTGGTCGCTCGGTCCGACATGGACGTTCTCCGGCTCCAAAGGCACGTCGAGCTGGCTCATCACCGATTGGGTCTTGGAGATCTTCTTCGATTCCAGGCGCTCGCGCTCCAGCATGTTCAGGAAATCGGTATTGCCTCCGAAATTGAGCTGGTAAGTCCGGTCGAGCCGGACGCCTCTTTCCCTGAAAAGATTGGCCAGCATGCGGTGCACGATGGTGGCGCCGACCTGGCTCTTGATATCGTCGCCGATGAGCGGGAGATTTTTTTGTTTGAATCTTGCGCTCCATTCCGGCCGCGAGGCGATGAAGGAAGGGATGCAGTTCACGAAAGCGCAATTGGCGGCAAGGGCCTGTTCGGCATACCAGGCCGTGGCCTGCTCCGACCCGACCGGCAGATAGGAAACCAGCACGTCGGTCCGGCTGTGGCGCAGGATCTCCGCGACATCGACCTCGGGAACGTCGGCTTCTTCGATCGGACCGCGAAGATACCTGCCGATACCATCGAGCGTCGGCCCACGTTCCACGGTGACGCCAGTCGGCAATACCTCGGCAAAACGAGCGGTGTTGTTCGGCGGCGCGAAGATGGCCGCGGCGACATCGCTACCGACCTTGCTCTGTGCCACGTCGAACGCGCAGGCGATTTCGATGTCCTCGGGTCTGTAGCCTCCGAGCTGGACGTGCATGAGGCCCGGCACGGGTTCGTTGTCGTGGATGTCCCGGTAGAAGGTGATCCCCTGAACGAGCGAAGACGCGCAGTTGCCGACGCCGATGATGCCGATACGAATTTTGCTGCGCGCCATCGGTATGCCTCGCATGGTCATGGCTGGAAACGATCTTGCCGGCCTAACCGGGACACCCCAGGAATGTTCCTTCCGTCCGCGCGGTTATTCCTGAGGCGTCGGGACGGATCAAATCCGGCGTCGGGCTGTTGGGCGACTCCACGACTGTGAGAGAGCCGAATGATCGTCTATGGCGATTTTGAGCGACGCGAGGATGCGGCCGACGTGAAAGCCTGCGTCGCGAAAGCCCTGCGGCATGCGGGAAGGCTTCCTGCTGGGATAGATCGCCATGCCGCTCTGGTCGGCGCCTTCACACGTGCGGCTGAACTCGTGCAGGGCATTGCGGATGCGGAGTTCGGCAGGCGGGGACGCGACCTTCGCTCCGCGCCCCAATCCAGCGGCGCGCGACTGCTCCTGAAAATGGCCGAGGCGATCGATCTTTCCTGGACGAACACGAGGGCCGAGGCCGCTGATCATGGCACCCTTGTACTGCTTCTTCAGGAGATTCATTTCGACGGCTTGATTAAAACCAGGACCGGCGAGGGCTTCGCGCATTATGCGCTCTATCCGGAAAGCTATCTCGAAGCGGCGCGCAGTTCAGGCCTCGCCGCCAACAGCTGCGTCATCGGCATCAGAAGCATAGGGATCGGCCTGGGAGCGCTGGTCGCGGCCGCGCTCCATGCAGCGCCTGCCATCAGCGTGCGGCCGGTCGGCCACCCCTTCGATCGGAAGATCCATGCCGATCGCGACCTTCTCGAGGAGAAGGTGGTCGATAGATCGGTGGCATTTGCGATCGTCGATGAGGGGCCCGGCCTCTCCGGCAGTTCGTTTGCGAGCGTCGCCCGATGGTTGCTCGAGCAAGGCGTCGAGACGCATCGTATTCACTTTTTTCCCAGCCATGAGGGACAGCCGGGTTCGAGCGCATCCCCCGAGACAAGGGCGATCTGGGACTGCGTCACGCATCACCCGGCCTCGCGCCACGATATCGTCTTTCATTCCCGCGGGCTGCGACACTGGGTGGGCGAAAAGATCGGTCCCGTCGATGGAGATCTGCGGGACCTGTCATGCGACCGCGTGATGGCCGCACCTGTATGCCCGCCCGAAGATGGCCGCTTCGCACGCCGCAAGCTGATCGCCCATGCTGCCGGGTCGCGCTGGCTGGTGAAATTCGCGGGCCTCGGCGACGTCGGCCAGCGCAAGTTTCACGATGCCTCACGGCTTGCCGCAGCCGGATTTGGGCCCGAGACGGTCGCGCTCTGCCACGGGTTCATCGTGCAGAAATGGGTAGAAGGCCGGCCACTCGACGAGAGCTGTGTCGACCGCAATGCATTCCTGCGGCGCTTGGGTGACTACCTGGCATTTCGGGCGCGCCGCTTGGGCGGATCCGGACCGGGCGCTTCCCTGCAGAAGCTCGGCGAGATGGCAATGCACAACGCGGCGCAAGCGCTCGGAACAGAGGCTGCGGCCTTGCTGGAGCGGCGGCTTGCGAGCCTGGATGTGCTCCATGATCGCGTGCGTCCCATCCGTTCGGACAACCGTCTGCATGCCTGGGAATGGCTGATTACGCCGGGATCGATCCTCAAGCTCGACGGTCTCGACCACTGCGAAGGCCACGACCTCATCGGCTGCCAGGACATCGCCTGGGATGTGGCCGGCGCCATTGTCGAGCATGGCCTCGAGCACCGCGAGGTCGTGGCGCTGTGCCGAAGGGTGCAAGCGGCCGGTGGTGCCACCCCTGACCCCGATCTGATCTTCGGGCTATTGCCTTGTTATCTCGCGTTCCAGCTTGGCCTATGGGCCACCGCCACGCCGGCGGGGCCGCGGGCCAAGGCTCTGGCCAATACCTATGAAGAGAGCCTTGTCCGCTGTCTGCGATCGGATATCTGCGGTACGCCTGTCAGGGATTGACCAATCCGAGATCCGAAGCCGTCCCATTGTGGAGAGTATGAGGCTCGACGAGCGGCACCTCGCTCTCCGTCTCGGTTTCCATGAAATATCGGATGGTCTTCGCCAATCCATCATGCAGCGATGTGACAGGTTTCCAGCCAAGCATCCTGTCGGCCCTGGCGATGTCGGGCTTGCGCCGCCTGGGGTCATCGACGGGGAGGGGAAGGAACCTGGTCACGGATTTGGAGCCGGTCATCTCGAGCACCAATTGCGCGAGCTCGCGCACCGTGAATTCAGCAGGGTTGCCGAGATTGATCGGACCGTCTGGCGCCGGATCAATGGCCATCAGCCGGATCAGGCCGTCCACCAGATCGGAAACGTAACAAAAGGAGCGGGTCTGCGAACCGTCGCCATAGAGAGACAGCGGCTCGCCCTTGATGGCCTGGACAACCAGGTTCGAAACCACGCGCCCATCCTGGGCGTGCATCCTTGGTCCGTAGGTGTTGAAGATGCGCGCCACCCTGATGTCGGCACGGGCGGCGCGCAGGAAGTCGAAGCACATTGCCTCCGCCGCCCGCTTGCCCTCGTCGTAACAGGCGCGCGGCCCCGTGCAGTTGACGCTGCCGGTGTAGCTCTCCTTCTGCGGGTGCATCTCGGGATCGCCATAGACCTCGCTGGTCGACGCCTGCACGAAGCGGGCGCCCTTACGCGCTGCCAGGTCGAGCAGATTGAGGGTGCCGACCACGCAGGTCTGCATCGTATGGACGGGATCGGCCTGATAGTGCGGGGGCGAGGCCGCACAAGCAAGATTGTAGATCTCGGCAAGGTCCCCGTCATGGTGGAACTTGGTGCAGATATCGTGCTCGACGAGCTTGAAACGCGGGTGGCTCTGCATCGAGCGAAGATTGGCCATGTTTCCGGTCAGGAAATTGTCGAGGCACAGGACTTCACGCCCCTGCGCGAGAAGGGCCTCGCACAGATGGGATCCCAAGAAGCCGGCGCCGCCGGCGACAATGGTGGTTTTGATCTTATTGCGGGACATTCGACGTCTCCTGAGGTCATGCGGCTCGGGAGCCGGTTGACGGCTCCTGCTGGCAAGGTGCGGTGAGATGCGCGACGAGCTCCCGCGCGCGGGCTCGGCCGGTATGCGAGGCCAGCACGATGTCGCGCGCACGCGCGGCGACCTCCCGTCGGCTGGCCTCGTCGATTGTGTTCAACAGCTGGCAAACATCGTCGGTCGTCTCTGCGGCATGAATGGCCTTGCCCGCCGGAAACAGATCTTCCAGGCCGGGCCAGCGGTCGCTCACCACCGGGCACCCGCATGCGGCCGCCTCGAACAGCCGCACGCTCGGTGACCAGCCGGCCGCGATCATGTCGGCGCGGGTAACGTTCAACGTATAGCGCTGGCGGCTATAGAAGGAGGCGTGTTCGGAAGGCGGCAGGTGCGCCAGCCGATCGACATTACGCGGCCAGGACATGCCGGCGGGATATTGGGGACCGGCCACCACGAAACGGTGGCCGGGCATGCGTGTGGCGACATCGATCAGCAGGCGCTCCAGCGTCGGCTGCCGGTCCGGGCTATAGGTCCCGAGATATCCCAGATCCCAGACCGGCCCCTCGCCCGTTGGCGCATAGCGCGTCTCGTCGACAGAGCAGTAAAGCGCTTCCGCCCGTTTCGCCCCGAACTGCAGGCGGAGGCGTTCAAGTGTCGGCCCGCCCGTGAAAGAAAAGTAGATGTCGAAAAGCTTGATTTGATGGCCGGCTATGTATTCGTTGTCGTGGGATGCAAGTTTGGCCAGAGTCACCGGCGTGTCGATGTCATAAAAGCACAGGCTGCCGGTTGAGAGTGCAGCCGCGGTTTCTATGACCGCAACGCCTTCGGGCACGAATGACCCGACGACGATGACATCCGCTCCTCGAAGCAGGGCGCGATGTTCGGTGCGCAGCTCCGACACGGAAGCGTAATAGCGCAGATCGCAGAAATCCGGCTGCTGCAAATCGCGGTTGTCCCTGTACCACGGCACATCGCGTTCGAGGAACGTGATCTCGTGGCCCAGAGCATGGAGGCCGCGGAGCAGTGCCCGGAAGGTCGTGGCATGCCCGTTTCCCCAGGACGATGATAGGGAAAGGCCCAAGAAGAGGAATTTAGCGGGCGTTTTCATCACTCTGCCGCCTTTATCGAAGGCCGTTTCGCAAAGCGCCGGAATGTCTCATCGGCCATGGCGGCGCGCCTTGTGTAGGTATGTTCGGCCAGCACCCGGCGAAGGGCCGCCGCCCCGATGGCCCGCGCCTGCTGCAATGTCAGGGTGGCGAGGATCTCGGTCACGTCCTGCCCATCCCGGGCGACCAGGATCTCCTCGTCGGGTTTCAGGAACAGCTCGATGCCGATCCAGGCATCCGTTATGAGGCAGGCACCCGCGCCGGCTGCTTCGAAGACGCGGGTCGCGGGCGAGAACCCATTGTTCGCCATGCTGTCGCGGCTGATGTTGAGGACGGCCTTGGGCGTGACGTTGAAGGCGTTGTGGTCGCGGGTTCCGACGTGATCGATCCAATGGACATTCGAGGATTTGGGCTTGTCACCCCAGCCCGCGCCTCCAAGCAGAAACGTCTTGGCGGGATTGCGCGCTGCGGGCTGGAGGAAAAAGGTTTCCACCCGTTTTTCGCGATCAGGCAGGCGGTTGCCGAGAAAGCCGAGTTCGGCCGCAAAGCGATCGTCTGGTTGGACGGGGTGATGGGTGTCGGGATCGAGCGCATTGTAGATGGGAATGCAATGGGCGGCTCCCAGTGCCCTGTAGGCGTAGACGACAGGGTCGCCGCCGCCATAGGTCAGCACGAGGTCGATTTTGCGCAGCGAGCGCAGCAATGGGTGGTCCGGCTCGTCTCTAAGTTGGGCCAGGGTCGCCGGAGCGTCGACGTCCCAGAACACTTTCAACGCATCCGGACGCGCATGGCGGAGAACTTCCAGCAACAAGGCCTCGTCCTCGAAGCCGACACCGCTGGCCTTGACCACGATGTCGGCTTCCGCCGCCTGCGCCGTGACCTGCGCCAGCGCTTGCGGCGTAGCATCGTAGACGACGACAGAGCACCAATCGGGACAGTCCATGTCGCGGTTGTTCTGCCTGTCATAGACGTCGGGCTCGTAGAAGGTAATCTCGTAACCCAGGCCGGCGAGTGCCTTCAGCAGGCCCCGGTAGTAGGTCGCCGCTCCGTTCCAATAGGAGGAAAGCAGGCTCGAGCCGTAAAAGGCGATCTTCATTGCACGCTCTCCATAGCCGGCTGCTGATCCCGGATACGCCGCTGGTAGGGGCGGAGTATCGCCAGCAGTTCGTCCACCCGGTGCGCGCAGGTGTGACGCGTTTTGATCGTCTCCAGTCCATGCGCGGCGAGCGAGCGGGCAAGCTCCGTATCGTGCAGAACGTCCCGCAACATTTTCTCCATGGCCGCGCCGTTGCTCGCAAAAAGGAAATCGACGCCCGGGCGGAACAGGTCTTCCGTGTCTTCCCATGGAGCCGAAATCAATGGGATGCCGCAGGCCAGCGCCTCGAACATGCGAATGGTCGGAATACCGGGAAGGCTTTCGACATAGGGCCGGCGCGGGATATGCACGGTTGCGCGATGGCGCGCGAAGGCTTTCGGCACTTGAGCGTTCGGAATCCAGCCGCGAAAGCGGATGCCGGCATTCGCGAGCACCGCGAGTGCGGTGGGAGGATAGCGGACGCCATGCACGTTGGCGGAAAGCCCCAGGCGCCGGACAGGCTCGACCAGATAGTCGGCGATCTCCGCCGAACGTTCGCCGTCGCCCCAGTTGCCGATCCAGACCAGGTCCGTGTCCCGTTCAAGCTCGGGATGGGAATGAAAAAGAGAAACGTCCGCGGCTTCGTGCCAGATATGCACCTGCCTGCCCCAGCCGTTGCGCAGATAGCGCTCGCGCAGCGTCTCGCCAAAGGCAAGGACCGCGTCATAGTCCTCGAGTGCGAGCGACGAGATGGTGGCGGCCTCAGAAACCGCACGGTGATGGGTGTCGTGGAACAACAGAATGAAGCCGGTGCTGCGCCGCCTTGCCATGCCGATGCGTCTGACGAGCTCCGGATCGGTCCATTCGTGGACGATGACGATGTCGGCCGAGGCGAGAAGCGCCTCGTGATCGAACGCAGCGTCGTAGGAAACAGACTGCAGGTTGGGGAAGTCGGCGGCGAAGTTGGCAACGGCCTGCTGGCCGGCTTCGGCTATCAGATTGGCACGGCTCCAGCCATCGGCGGGCTCGAGCGCCACGGCATCGTGGCCGCGCGAGACCAGTTCGCGCATGACGCCGCGCAGGAAATGGGCATTGCCATGGTTCCAGTCCGAGACAAGCGAGTGCGTATAGAAGACGAAGCGCATCTCAATGCCCCCCTGCGTGAATGGCCGATGCCTGTTCGTAGGCCAGGCTCGTCGCCGCAGCCTGCTTTGACACCGTGTAGCGACGAGAGCGCCGCCTAGCCGCGCTGCCGAGCCTGGCTCGCATGGGAGGGCTGGTGGAGAGGCGGTTGATCGTGTCGGCCAGCGCGGCCGGGTCATCGGGTGCAAAGAACAGCGCGGCACCGGACCACAGCTCGCGGTAGGTGGGAATATCCGCCAGGATCAGGGGCGTGCCGACCTGTGCCGCTTCCAAGGCCGCAAGGCCAAAGGGTTCATAAATCGACGGCGATACGAAGATGCCTGCCGTGCCCATCCGGAGCCTTGTGTCATCGTGGGAAATCGAACCCAGCGGAATGGCATTGTGGAACGAGATGCCGTCTCCGTTCGGCCCCGTCAGCGATCCGGCGCACAAGACAGGCCACATGCACGATGCAGCGGCGGCATCGAGAACCCGTCCGTTCTTGCCGGCATCCCACCAGCGGCCGGCGGCGAAGATCGTATCGTGACGGTCTGTCCACGCCGGAACGGAGGGAGCGCCGTTGTGGACCACTCTGAGCCGGGGGAGCGGGCCATAGCATGCTCTCAATGAGGCTGCATGACTGCCGCTGGGGGCGATCACCACATCCGCGCGCTCGAGCCCCGCGCGATTGCAGTCCTCATGCCAGGCCCATGGCGCGGGCGGCTTCGAGCCGCGCACCACATGGAACCAGCTGACGACACAGGAGTGGGAGACGACGACGACGGGGCAGGGTACCCTCAATCCGGCCGCCTGACTGGGCGCATTCAGGTGCACCAGGTCGATGGCGTGGTCCCGAACGAGGGTTTCGAGCTCGCCGGGCAGCCTCAACAGCTCGACCGAGTTCGCCGCCATCCAGTCGGGTGGCGTCTCGAGCCAGACCACTGCACCGACCTGTTCGGCTTGGCGCCGTTGCTGTTGTGATGGAACCGGGCCAAGCCCGGCAAAGACGATCGCATGACCGGCCGTGACCATCTGTTCCGCCAGCCCCATGGCGTATTGCCAGACGCCACCGACGGCGTCGACCGTCATGAGAATTCGATGAGGGCGATGCTTCAAACGCTGGAGCATGTCGGCTCCAGTCGATAAGGGCGAGATGCGCTGGTGCCGACTTCCTCATGCGTGAGCGCGGCGGTGCGATGCTTGCCCAGCCACGCTGCCAAGTCCTCCAGGCCCTGGCGCCATCCGAGTTTTGCCTGCCATCCGAGCGCTGTCTGGATCCGTCTGGTATCGGCGACGAAATAGCGCTGATCGCCTATCCTTGCCTCGGCATGGCGCACCTCGACCTTGCGCCCCAGGATGCGGGATATTTCGCTGAGGACAACGTTCAGGCTGACGGCGTTGGAAACACCGCCGCCGAGATTGAAGGCCTTGCCGCGATGCCTGTCTATACCCTGCAGCAACAGGCGATAGGCGGCCACCGCATCCGAGACGTGGAGGACGTCGCGGACCTGGTTGCCATCGCCGAAGATGGTGATGGCTTTTCCAGAGAGCGCCCGGATGAGAAAATGAGCGATCCACCCCTGGTCCTCGGTGCCGAATTGGCGAGGCCCATAAATGCAGCTCATTCGCAGCACCGCCGTGGAAATGCCGTAGGACTTCGCATAGTCGAGCACATACTGGTCGGCCACGCCTTTCGAGCAGCCATAGGGAGTGCTGAAGTCGAGCGGCTGGTCCTCATTCACCCCGTGGCGTCGAAGCGTTTCATCAGCTGGCAAATCGCTGCCGTCGATGGTGGAGATCGCCATCTCCGAAAGTGCGCCATAGACCTTGTTGGTGCTGGCGAAAATCACGGGAATGTCGCGTCCCGTGGCGCGAACCGATTCGAGGAGGTTGAGCGTCCCGCGCGCGTTGATCTCGAAATCGTCGGTTGGGTCGACCAGGCTCGTGGTCACGGCGGTCTGTGCAGCCAGATGGAATATCGCCTTTGCGTTTCCGATCGCCCGCGACAACGCGTTGCGATCCCGTATGTCGGCGATCCGGACAACCAGCCGGCGGCCGTGCTTATCCCGCAGCCAGGCCAGGTTCTGTTCGACGCCGGGCCGTGCAAGATTATCGATGACCGTTACGCCCTCGCCGCTGCCCAGCAGGCTGTCGGCGAGATTGGAACCGACGAAACCACAGCCGCCGGTGACGACGATCGACGCGTTTGTTGCCGTTCTTGTCATGAAACCAGGCCCATTGTCTCGAGCTCGCGCTTCATCTGCGCGCTGCGGTCGACGACCTTGGTGCCCCGTACCCAGCGCACCATTTCGTCGAGCGAGTCTTCCAGACGGTGCTCAGCCTCGTAGCCCAGCAAATCCCGAGCCTTGGCGATGTCGGCAAAGCAGTTGCGAATATCGCCGGATCGCGCCTTCCCCAGGATCTCTGGCGCGAGGTCCGGAACATTCATGGCCTGTGCGAGCATTCTTGCGATGCCGGCTATCGAATAAGCCTGCCCGCTGCCGATATTGATGACATGCCCGCCCGCCTGTGGTCGTTCGAGAGCCAGGCGGAAAGCGCGGGCGACATCACGCACATGGACGAAATCGCGTTTTTGTTCGCCGTCCTCGAACACCATTGGCCGCTGCCCGCTGGCCAGTCGCGAGGAGAAGTTGGCGAGTACGCCGGTGTAGGGATTGGACAAGGCCTGTCCGGGACCGAAAACATTGAAGAGGCGCAATGCGACGGCGTCGACCCCGTAAGCCTCGCCGAAGATCATCACCGCGCGCTCCTGGGCATATTTGGTGAGGGCATAGATGGACGCAAGGTCGACGGTTTTCTGCTCGTCGGTCGCAAGGGGTATCAGCGCCTCGCCGTTCTCGGAAACCGGGTCCCATAGCCCAGCCTTGATGCGGGAGGTGCGGCGTCGCACATTGGTTAGCCGACGACCATCCTTGGTCCCGTACAGGCCCTCGCCATAGACGCTCATCGACGAGGCCACGACGATCCGCTGGATCGGCTGCTTGATCATGGCTTGCAGGAGAACCGCCGTGCCGAGATCGTTCGCGCCGACATAGCGTGCGATCTCGTACATCGATTGCCCGACACCCACTTCCGCCGCGAGATGAATGACGGCGTCGACGCCGCGCAACGCCTGGCCAAGCTTCTCAGGGTCGCGGATGTCGCCCTTGATCAGTTCTGCGCCGGCAGGAAGTTCGACATCGCCGCTGCCATGGACCTGCTCGACCAGAGCATCCAGGATTCGAACTTGGTAGTTGCGGCTCGTCAGCTCGTGCGCCACATGCCGGCCTATGAAACCGCCGCCGCCGGTCACCAGAATATGTTTCACAATCTTCACTCACCGTGCTGGTGTTTTCGTTGCCCCCGAACCAGCACTTCGAAGGTTTGTTCCTTCTGCCTTTACTGTGGAGGCAGGCGGATAAACACAGGCAGAAACCGCGCCTCCGAGCGAGGCTGTACAGATCAGGTGAAAGCCAGGCGTGGCCTCCAAAGCCGGTGGCAAATCGATGCCAAGTCTGTTTCAGATAGAGCAGGGCGCTCGCAGTTGGCGGTATCGACGTAATGGCCGGGAACTGGTGGCGGAAATCCTAGAGCAAAGTGCGGTTTCTCTGATTTTTCTTGAAAACGCTCTAAGAAGATCGTCACGGGATGCCCTGTGCGGGGAACTCTGAGGGAGGCCGGATTCCTGCCGGTATGTTTGAAAGTCGGCTGGCCACCCCGACCGAACGACACGTCGCCGCCGTTCACGAGTTGAGCCCCGCCGCAAAGGAGGACGAGCGGGCGCGATCATGGTCTGCCGCTCGCCCGATCAAGAAATGCGTCGAAACAAAGAGCTAGAGAGAAAATGCGACTGGTAGAAGCGCATTTTGCTCCAGGCAATTTGGAGGCTTACTTGACCTTCGTCTCGGCCAGATCTACCGACGAGCTCGAAACCAAGTCTTGTGCATGCTGCAAATGTGCCAGGACCGTCGGCAGTGTATCGGCCGCAAACTTCTTCAGCTCGGCATTTTGCCCGGCGCCAATCTCCCAGGCGAGTATCTGAGCCGTGCGGATATGTTCGTCGACTTGCGCTCCGAGATAGGCGTGGTCGAAGGCCTTGTCTCGGAGGTCTCCCAATCGACGATGCAGATCCTGGTGGGCAGGGTCGGTTTCAGGGACCTTTTGAAGGGCGGTTTTCTTCACGATCGCAGTCAGGCGCAGATTACCAGCCGAATGATCGTTTGCCATCTGCTTGGCAAAGCTTTTGGTGGACTCCGCCGTCGCGCGCTCGGCGGCGAGCAAGCCCAGATCGACCTCGGACTTGCCGCCAATGGTCAACAGGCGAACGAACAGGTGGTCCGCATTGTTGAAATCGTTTTCGTCATTCGATTGCGCTTTCTGATCGGGCGCGGAAAAACCCGGATTGGCCGCCTGGGCGTTTGCCAGGCTGGCAGAGGAAACGAGTACAAACGCTGCAATCACCGATCTCATCGCATCCTCCCCCGCTACAGCGTCAGCAGATAGGCCACCAGGGCCTGTTTGTCGGACTGGTCCAGCTTCAGGCCCAGCACCAGGTTGAAATATTCGACAGTGTCATCGAGCGTGAGCAGGCGGCCATCATGGAGATAGGGAGGCGAGTCCTTGATGCCTCGCAATGTAAAGGTTTTGATCGGCCCGTCGGGTAGAGCGATCAAGCCATTCTCCTCCCGCCCTGGGCTGTAGAAGCGCTCCAGCTTGAGGTCGTGCATATTGTTGTCGAGGAATTCGGTTTGAGGATTATGGCAGCCACTGCATCTGCCTTTGCCCATGAAGACCGCCTCGCCCTTGAGTTCGGCGGCTGTCGCCTTGGTGGGGTCGAGGCGCCCGAAGGGGTCGAGCTTCGGGGCAGGGGGGAAATCGACGATATTCTGCATTTGCGCCATCAGGGCGACCTGATTGGTGCGGTCGGGAAGATTGGCGCCCTTCCGTGTGGCGCTGACGTGGTCGCCGTTGAAGTAAGCGGTCCGCTGCTCGAACTGGGTAAAATCCTCTATCGAGCGCAAGGATCGCTTGGAGCCATGAATCTGTTGATTGAAGACGCCCCGCAAGCTCGTCGTATCGAGCCGGAAACGCTCTGACTGGGGTCTGACATCGGGCGTCAGGTGGAAGGCGGCATTCGTGTGGAAATTCGAATGGCAATCAAGGCATGCGACGCCCAGGCTCGGCTCGGCGCTCTTGCGGTCTTCCGTCTGATTGAATTCCTCTTGGGGAAATGGCGTCAGCAGCAGGCGCAGGCCCTCGAGCTGGACCGGCGTGAGAATACCGTTGGTGAGGCCATAATAGTTGCGGATCGACAGCAGCCGCCCACGTGAGATATCGCCGAGCTCGGGATGGGTCGTGAGGAAGATCGGGGGCGGAAATTCGGGTGTGAATTGAGAAGGAATGTCGAAATCGACATCGAAGCGGGTGAGGTCCCGCCCCTCTCGCTTCAAGATTTCCTTGATTTCTTCGGACGGAAAAACTTGGCCACCCGTTGCTTGTTTGACATGCGGGAGCGGTCGAAAGCCGAGCGGCAGGAGATCCTTGCTGCGTATTTCCGCCGGGGACATGGCGCCAAGCTCATCCCAGCTGACGCCCGCAGGCAGCTTGACCCGCACGCCTCCCTGGACCGGCTTGCGCCCGCCCGACATGAAAGCCCCTGGAATGGGATGGCTGGAGAGGTCGTAGCGGGCGCTGAAAACATCTTTCTGGCGCTTCATCACGCCGTCCTTCTGCGCTTCATCGGCCGCCTTCACATCGGAGAAAGGCTGGGTCGGCAAAGCACGATAGGTCGCATCGGGCGGAAGAGGGTCGGAAGCCGCGACTCCTGCAAGAAGCCCTGTTCCGGCGACGACGCAGATGGCGCGTTTCGGTAAAGGCATGGCTTTCCTCCCGGCTTCGTGGCGCCATACGAACAAAGCAAGGAGAAACTCGTTCCGAGGAATTTCTGAGGAGCCGGTCGTATCGTTGATCGCCATTCCGGGTGAGGAAGCAGGCGGATTTGGATGGAACGCATCGCATGCAACGCAGTTCTAGCCGGTGCCGCATGATCGGCTTGGATTACTCAGGAGGAATCAATGGCA
>NZ_JAGIPY010000103.1:0-256 GCF_017813775.1 Labrys sp. LIt4 | reverse complement strand
TCATCGACTTGTTCTTCTGCCACGTCCCGCAAGCGCACCCAGCCCCCCATCTTGCGCGACTGATTGCCACTGAACGGCAACCCACCCACCGCCCAACGCAAGGCGACATGCCGCATGAACTCGGGGGTGATGCCCTTGATGTAGGGCAGTTCGGGGGCTGCATCCTGGAGCGCTTTCATTTCCATGGCCGGCAACGCCGGTACATCGACCACGGAAGGCCGCCCTGCGCCAAAATTGCCCTGCACCAGGGTTACCA
>NZ_JAGIPY010000017.1:0-120813 GCF_017813775.1 Labrys sp. LIt4 | reverse complement strand
CCTCATCACTCTCAATGCAATCTTGCGCGATCAGGCCCCGTTCAAGGCCTGACACTCGCTCAACTACAGTTGCCGGACACTCTACGGCGTCGCAACGATCTCCTCATGCGGGATCGGGCTCGGGGCCATGTCGCGGCGCCAGGGCGTGCGGCCGGCGAGCACGCCGGATTCATGCACGATCTCGGCGACATATTCCTCCTGGCGGTAGGCCATCACATGCACCCCGGCGACACCCCTGATCTCGCGGACCTGCTGGATGATGTCGATGCACAAGCGCTTGCCTTCCTCCTTCTGATCCTGCGCGCCTTCCAGGCGCTTGATCACGTCGTCGGGCACGTGCACGCCGGGCACGTTGGAGCGCATCCATTTGGCCGTGCGGGCGGAGGCAAGCGGGCCGACACCGACCATGATGAAGCACTTCTCATGCAGACCCATGTCGCGGATGCGCGCCATGAAACGTTCGAGCAGGGGAATGTCGAAGCAATATTGGGTCTGGATGAACTGCGCTCCGGCCTGGATCTTCTTGGCCAGGTTGATCGGCCGGAAATCATAGGGCGGCACGAAGGGATTGGCCGCCGCGCCCAGGAACATGGCGGGCGGCGTGGTGATCTTGCGGCCCGACAGGAAGCGCTGCTCGTCGCGCATGGTGCGGATAGTGGACAGCAGGGCAGTCGAATCGAGGTCGAAGACCGGCTTGGCCTCGGGATGGTCGCCGCTCTGCACGCCGTCGCCGGACAGGCAGAGCACGTTGCACACGCCGAGCGCCGCCGCGCCGAGGACATTGCCCTGGATGGCGATGCGGTTGTAGTCGCGGCAGGAGATCTGGAACACCGGCGAATAGCCGACACGGGTCAACAGGGCGCAGATCGCTACCGAGGACATGTGGCAGTTGGCGCCGGAGCCGTCGGTGGCGTTGATGGCATCGACCCAGCCCTCGAACGGCTTCACTCGTTCGAGCACGTCGTCGGGATTGGCCGAATCGGGCGGGTTGAGCTCGGCCGTGACGGCGAATTCGCCGCGGCGCAGCACGCGCTCGAGACGTCCGCGCGAGGTATGGCCCGGCAGTTCGGGCAGGGGCGCGGCCGGATGAGGGCCGAAATCGTCGGGATGGGGCAGCCTGGTGTCGATCGTCATGGCTTGCCTCCGCTCGCCGCGGCCGCAGTGGACTTGGCTGCCGCAGCGGATTTCTCGGCTGCAGCCTTGGCCTTGGCGGCGGCCGCCGCTGCCGCCTTCTCCGCCGCGATCCTGGCATTGTAGCCGGATTTTTCGCGGGCAACGGAGAGCCAGGAGGACTGCCCCTTCAGCCGGTGATCGACCGGTGCCTGCGGCACCTCGATGGCGCTGCCGCCGGCCATGTTGCGCGAGCCCTCATAGGCCTTGACCCAGACGCAGGGCATGTCGGCATAGACCTCGCAATTGCCATTGGCCCTGACGCCGCCGCAGGGACCGTTGCGCAGGCCCTTGGGGCAATTCATCGGGCAGGACATGCCGGTGGAAGAGAGAGCGCATTGGCCGCACATCTTGCAGTCGAACAGGCTCGACTTGACCAGCTTCTCCACCTTGGCCACCGGCTTTTCCAGCCTGTCCCAGCCAATCGCCGTGAACAAGGGCGAGAGCTTGACCAGCGTCCACTCGACGCCGTGATAGATCCGTTCCATCGCGGCGGAATGGCGGATGGCCCAGAAGCGCAAGGCGAATTTCTTCGCGTCGCGCGGTGGCTTTCCGGTGGCTTCGAAGGCAGCGGGCGTGCGCATGTCTCAGGGAACTCGCGTTGGGGCGATCAGCGGTTTTCTCTGCCGCCATTCTTGGCAAGAGCCGCCAGCCGTTCCTTGTCGTATTCCGCCTCGATCTTGGCCGCCGCCGCCGAAACTTCCGCTTCGAGGTCGTCGCCGCACTCGATCGGGGGGCTGCGGTGGAACTCGGCGAGATAATCGTCCGTGCCGGCGGCACCGCCGCGCATCGCCGCCATGTCGACGGCCTCGCCGAAGCGCGAGCTCAGTTCGCGCTTGGCGCTGGTGCGGCCCTGCTTGGCCACCACCATGGTGGGAATGTCGCGCCAATAGGTGACGATGAGCTGGGGCATTGGGGATTCCTATATGGATGTCATCCCGTGCGCATTGCGGCGCGGAGTGCCGCGATGCAGACACGGGACCGGGTGAAGAATGGACCGCCTTTCTCGTCCTGCGGTCCCGGATCTGCGACGCATCACTGCGTGCTGCATCGCGTCCGGGATGATAGGCCTCAAAACGGCGTCCGGCTGCGGATCGCGGCAGCCAGGGTGCCCTCGTCGAGATAGTCAAGCTCGCCTCCGACCGGCACGCCATGCGCCAGTTTCGTCACCTTGACGCCCGTGGGGGCCAGAAGGTCGGTGACGTAATGGGCGGTGGTCTGGCCGTCGACCGTGGCATTGAGGGCGAGAATCACCTCGGAGACGCCGCCCTCGGCGACGCGTGCGACCAACCTGTCGATGGTGAGATCTTCGGGGCCGACGCCATCGAGCGGCGAGAGCGTGCCGCCGAGCACATGGTAGCGGGCATTGACGACGCCGGCCCGTTCCAGGGCCCAGAGATCGGCGACATCCTCGACGACCACCAGGAGCGTGTTCTCGCGCCGGGGATCGCTGCACAAGGTGCAGGGGTCGCAGGTGTCGATATTGCCGCAGTTCGAGCAGACCACCACGCGCTCGCAGGCGATCTGCAGGGCCGAAGACAGCGGCACCATCAACTGCTCGCGCTTCTTGATCAGCGTCAGCGCCGCCCGGCGGGCCGAACGCGGCCCGAGCCCGGGCAGGCGCGCGAGCAGCTGGATCAGGCGTTCGATTTCGGGGCCGGTGACGGATGCCATGATGTCCAGATAGGTGATTTGTGGACGAGGTGCGAGGGGAGAGTACAGATGCGATCCGGTTTTGCACTTCGATCCCCGGGTGCGCGGACGTCCCGTCCGCTCTTGGAAACGCAGCGTTTGTCGGTAGGGAAGGGCGGACGAGACGTCCGCGCACCCGGGAACGGTCTCGCTGCGTCCTTTCGTACCTTGAATGCCTGCTGCCTAAGCTTTAAGCACCTATCGCTTCGCGATATATCGCGCCCAGGGCGGACCACGCCCATCCTATCTGCCGGGTCAAGCTATGGCGTTTCTTCCCTTCAAGCTGTTCGTGCCGATCCTGGCCGGCGCCACCCTGCGCGACCGGCTGTTCGCCAGCCTGGGCGCCATCGCGGGCATCGGCTTGACCGGCCTGGTCTGCACGCTCGTCTTCGGCCGCGATCCGCATCTGCCCTTCATCGTCGCTCCCGTCGGCGCTTCGGCCGTGCTGCTCTTTGCCGTGCCGGCCAGTCCGCTGGCCCAGCCTTGGTCGATCATCGGCGGCAATACGCTTTCGGCGCTGTGCGGCATCGCGGTCACCCGGTTCGTGCATGAGCCGATGCTGGCCATCGGCTTGGCGGTCGGCCTCGCCATCGCTGTGATGTCGCTGACGCGTTGCCTCCATCCGCCGGGCGGGGCCGCCGCCCTGACGGCGGTGATCGGCGGACCGGCGGTGGCCGCCGCCGGCTTCGGCTTTGCCCTGGTGCCGGTCTGCCTCAACTCGACATTGCTGGTGACGCTGGGCTGGCTGTTCCACCGCTTTTCCCGCCATCCCTATCCGCATGTGCCGGCCTCCGCCCCGGCCAGCACGCACGGTACCGCCGATCCCGCGCCTTCCCTGCGGGTGGGCTTTCGCGACGAGGATATCGAGGGGGCGCTGAGCGATCTCGGCGAGACCTTCGACATCGATCGCCAGGACCTCGACCGCTTGCTGCGGCGGGTCGAGCAGCGGGCGTTGTCGCGCTCCCATGCCGATCTCACCTGTGCCGACATCATGTCGCGCGACATCGTCACCGTCGAGCCCGAAGCCAGCGCCGAAACGGCCATCAGGCTCCTGCTGGAGCATAATGTCCGCACCCTGCCGGTGATCGACTTCCACGACCGCGTGGTGGGCACGGTGGGCCTGCGCGACCTCGCCGGGCCGGTAAAGCAGGTCGGCGAGGTGATGACGCTGCCCACCCTTTCCACGCCGGAAGCGCCGGCCCTCGGGCTGGTGCCCGCCCTCACCGACGGCACCGCCCATGCCGTCGTCGTCGTGGACGACGACAAGCGCATTGCCGGGCTTGTCACCCAGACCGACCTGCTCGCTGCTCTGTCGAGCCTGTCGGCACGGGAAGGATGGGGGCGCTGATTGCGGGCGGCGCGACATCAGCACAGTCGCCTCACCGCCTCACGGCGTGGCCGGCATCCACCTCAGGACAGATGATGCCGTTCCTGAATCTTGTAGACCGGTGTCGGGATCGCCTCCTTGCGGGCCTTGAGCTGCAGGGACAAATAGAGTGAATAATGGCGCGACTGGTGCAGATTGCCGCCATGGAACCATAGGGCCTCCTGCTGCGTGGGCTTCCACATGTTGCGCTGCTCGCCTTCCCACGGCCCGGGGTCCTTGGTGGTATCAGAGCCGAGGCCCCAGCACTTGCCGACCTTGTCGGCCACTTCCTTGGAGATCAGATCGGCGGCCCAGCCATTCATCGAGCCATAGCCGGTTGCATAGACGATGAGATCGGCGGGTAGTTCCCGGCCATCCTCCAGCACCACGCCGCCCTCGCTCAATTCGCGGATGCCAACGCCGCTGACCAGCTTGATCCGGCCATCCGCCACCAGGTCGCAGGCGCCGACGTCGATGTAATAGCCCGAGCCGCGGCGCAGATATTTCATGAACAGGCCGGAATCGTCATCGCCGAAATCGAGCATGAAGCCGGCCTTTTCGAGCCTCTTGTAGAACTCGGCGTCCTTCTCGCGGATCTTGTTGTACACGGGCACCTGGAACTCGTGCAGGATGCGATAGGGCAGCGAGGCGAAGATCAGATCGGCCTTGCGGGTGGTCATGCCTGCGGCCACCGCGCGCTCCGAATAGAGGTCGCCGAGCCCGATCTCCATCAGCGAGTCCGATTTCACGATATGCGTGGAGGACCGCTGCAGCATGGTGACGTCGGCGCCGCCTTCCCACAAGGCCGCGCAGATGTCGTGGGCCGAGTTGTTGGAGCCGACCACCACCACCTTCTTGCCGCGATAGGCATCCGGGCCGGGATGGGTGGAGGAATGCTGCTGCTCGCCCTTGAAGATGTCCTGGCCCTTGATTTTCGGCACGTTGGCCTTGCCCGACATGCCGGTGGCGAGCACCAGCTGCTTGGGCTTCAAGGTGATCTCGCGGCCGTCCCGCTCGACGATCACGGTCCATTCCTTGGTCGTTTCGTCGAAGCTCGCGGATTTGCAGGTGGTGGAGCTCCAATAGTTCAGCTCCATTACCTTGGTATACATCTCCAGCCAGTCGCCGATCTTGTCCTTCGGTGCGAAAACCGGCCAATTCTCGGGGAAGGGGATGTAGGGCAGGTGGTCGTACCAGACGGGATCGTGCAGGCAGAGCGACTTGTAGCGCTTGCGCCAGCTGTCGCCCGGGCGCTCGTTCTTCTCGATGATGATGGTCGGTACGCCGAGCTGCCGCAGCCGGGCGCCGAGGGCGATGCCGCCCTGGCCGCCGCCGATGATGACGACATAGGGCTGCTCGGTGAAGCCCAGTTCCGAAGCCTCGGCTTCGCGCTTCTCCTTCCAGGTCTTGCGGGCGGGATCGCTGCCGTGCTCGGCGCCCATCGGACGGCGGAACCCCTTGGGCTCCTCATGGCCCTTCAGCTCGCTCATGGTGGTGAGAAGCGTCCAGATCAGGCCGTTCTTCAGGCGGATATGGCCATAGCCGCGTGCCACCTCCGTTTCGAACTCGAACCAGCCCTCGGTCACGCCATTGCCGTCGCTGGCAGCTTCGTTGGCATCCTGGCGGAAATGCCCGGGTTTGATGGCGGCGAGCTGCGACTTCAGCATTTCGCCGATGGCATCGCGCCCTTCCAGGGTGCGGATGTTCCAGGTGAAGGTCACCAGGTCTCGCCAATAGCAATCTTCCTGGAACAGGTTGACTGCGGCATCGATATCGCCGCTTGCGAGCGCCTTTTCGAGCTTGGCCAGAACCGCGTCCACCCTGGCCTGCGGACTTTGATCGAGCATGGTATTTCCTCCGGTTTATTGTGTTTGGTCGTGATTGTTACGTCGGGCAGAGAAGGAACGCTTGTTTGGTGTAACTCCTTGTTTCCGAGCCTGCCGCTGCGATCCGGCGTTATCCAGCCAGGTCGATCAGGATCTTGAGCTGTTCGCCGGCCGGGTCGAGCAGGGCGTCGAAGCCGTCTGTGACGGCCGCGTCGAGCGTGATCTTGCGGGTCACGACCTTCTTCGCCGGCAGCAGGCCGGAACTGATCAGGCGGATGACGCGCGGCCAGTAGTGGGTGGGATAGGCCCAGGAGCCGCGAATATCGACATCCTTGAAGGTGACCTGGAACCAGTCGAGCGGATTCTCATGCGGATGCAGGCCGGTCTGGACCACCACGCCCTGCTTGCGCACGGCGTCGAGGCAGGCCTTGAGGGCATGTTCGTTGCCCACGCATTCGATCGCGACGTCGCAGCCGACCTTGCCTTCGCTGAGTTCGCGCACCACATCGCCGGGATTGTCACGCTTGGGATTGATGGTGACGAGATCGGGCAGGGCCGCCTTGGCGAAGGCGAGGCGCTTGTCGTTGATGTCGGAGACGAAGAGCTGGGCGGCACCGGCGGCCCGCGCCGCCAGCAAGGTGAGCAGGCCGATCGGGCCGGCGCCGGTGACCAGCACGCTCGAGCCGGCGGTGACGCCTCCGCGGTCGCAGGCATAGACGGCCACCGCGCTGGGCTCGACCAAGGCCGCTTCCTCGTCACTCAGCGCGTCGGGGATCTTCTGCACATTGTAGTCGTTGAGCAGGGCGTAGTCGGCCATGCCGCCCGAGATCCAGCTCAGCCCGGCCAAAGCGAGCAGGGGGCTCAGATGGAAGAGGCCGCGATCGGCGAAATAATCGCCCGAGCGCGGCATGATCAGCGGCTGCACCGAGATCCGGTCGCCCGGCTTCACCGCCTCGACCCCTGCGCCGACCGCCTCGACGACGCCGCCGAATTCATGGCCGAGCACCTGCGGACCGCTCGCCCCGCTGAAGGGATGCGGCTCGACCGGGATGAAGATCGGGCCATAGGCATATTCGTGCAGATCCGTGCCGCAGATGCCGACGAAACGATTGCGGATCAGAACCTGTCCGGGCGCCGGTTGTCCTGGCTTGGGCAGTTCTTCGAGCCGCAAATCCTTGGCGGCATGAAATCGCAGGGCCTTCATCCTTGTCTTCCTCCCCTGTTGCAGGTTGTTGGGCAGGAAGAGCAATCGCCGTGCCAACTGTCGGAAGCCGCGGCCTGGCGCGGTTTCCGGCTGCTTGGATACCCATCACCGTTGCACGGCGTGCAACGAATGCCACAGCTGTGGCAGGGCTGCTGCAACAGGTCAGTTGCGGTGGTTCAGGCCATGGCGTTTGATCTGGCGATGCACCGTGGACCGGTCGACGCCCAGGCTGCGTGCCGCCTCTGACACATTCCAATTGCAGCTGGCGAGCACGGCCTCGAGAGCGCCTCTTTGCGTATGCGGCTCCTCGCTGCTCTGCGGAAGCGCCCGCCGCAACAAGGTTTCGGGCAGGTCGCTCACTTCGATGACGCCATTGTGGCACAGCACCGCGGCCACCGAGACCACATTGTCGAGTTCGCGGATATTGCCGGGCCAGTGATAGGCCTTGAGCGCGAGCAGGGCCGCCGGCGCAACCGCCAGCGCCTCGCCGTTCATGCGGTGCTTGGCAAGGATCTTGTCGAGCAGCCAGACGAAATCGGATCGCTCGCGCAAGGCGGGCAGCACGAGCGTCGCGGCATTGAGCCGGTAGAGCAGGTCCTCGCGAAAGCCGCCATCCCTGGCGAGCGCCTCGAGCGGCCGGTTGGAGGCCGACACCACCCTGATGTCCAGCGGCTTGGCGCGCGAAGCGCCCACCGGCGTCAGCTCCCGCTCCGACAACACCCGCAGGAACCGGCTCTGGAGCGCCAACGGCATGTCGCCGATCTCATCGAGGAAGAGCGTGCCGCCATTGGCCTCCTCGATCAGCCCGATGCGCCCCCGCGGGGCCGCACCGGTGAAGGCACCCGGCAGATGGCCGAACAATTCGCTTTCGATCAGCGGCTCGGGGATCGCCGCGCAGTTCACCGCCACGAACTTGCCGGTTCGGCCGCTCGCCTCGTGGATGGCGCGGGCCAGATATTCCTTGCCCGTGCCGGTTTCGCCCTGGATGAGGATCGAGACCGGCCGGGGCGCGAGCTTGGCGACCTTGGCCTGCAAGGCGGCAAGCTGGCCGTCGCCGCCGCTCAGATTGCGCAGCGAGGCGGGAATGTCGTGGCGTGCCCCTGCCGGCGAGCGCACGGCAATATTGGGCTCGATGGCATGGGCGAACAGGGCGTTGCCGTCGCGCGCGAAGACGAGGCGATCCTGCGGGCGATGCTGGCGCGTCAGATCGGGCAGGTCGTCGATGTCCATGTCGAAGAAGCGTGACAAGGGCTGGCCGATCAGGGCTTGCGGGTCGCGCCAGTCGAGATTGCCCGAGCGCGCCAGCACCTTGGCGCCGCCATTGGTCATGCCGATGATGCGGCCGGAACCGTCGATGGCGATGCCGGCTTCAGGGTCGACATCGAGAAATTCCGGGGAGCGTGAGAAGCGCAGCACCCATTCGCGGCTCGATTGCGCCATCAGGTTGGCGAGCTCGATCCGCCGCACCGTGGCCGAGACGAGATGCAGGGCCAGGTTCTGGCTGGCCTTCTTGATCGGCGAGGAAAGCAGGGAGATGTCGAGCACCGCCGAGAGCCCGCCCTGAATATCGTAGATCGGAGCGGCGGTGCAGGAGAGCGGCGTGTGGGTATTGTCGAAATGGTCGGTCTGATGAATGGTCAAGGCCTCGCCGGCTTCGATGCAGGCGCCGACGGCGCAGGTGCCGGCCCGCGATTCCGACCATTCGGAGCCCAGA
This sequence comes from Labrys sp. LIt4, assembly GCF_017813775.1. NCBI lineage: Bacteria > Pseudomonadati > Pseudomonadota > Alphaproteobacteria > Hyphomicrobiales > Xanthobacteraceae > Labrys > Labrys sp. LIt4. The sequence continues at coordinate 111,841 of NZ_JAGIPY010000017.1, read as the reverse complement.
TAGAGGCCGGCCTTGCGCAGATTGTTGTCGAACAGCGGGTCTCCGTAGAAATCCACGGTCACGCCGGCCCTGTCCGAGAGCAGCAGCACGTAGTTCTGCCCCGCCACCTGGCGGAACAGGCTTTCGAGGCCCGAGCGGGCGATTGTGATCAGTTCTTCCGATTGCTGGCGATGCTCGCGCAATTGGGTATCCGGCACGATGTAGGCCTCGCAGGCCTGGGCCGGATCCAAGCGATGCTTGTTGATGCAGCGCAGCCAGCTTTGCACAACCGTGGCGTCGCGCATGGTCGCTGCGCCCAGGCCGACGCTTTCGATCTCGCGGATATGATCGACATGCGAAGCCATGAGAAGGTGCGGCCAGCCTCCCTTGGAAAGGGGTTTCTTGATCCATCCGGATCAGAAACCATGTCTTGCTTGGATCTTGCGTGGAACGCACCAGCTCGATCGAATTCCTCCCCGCGGCTTCGCTACCTCGCAGGCCGCAGGCTGCGCAGTGTGCACTAGTGCCGGCGAATGTAAACCGTCTTGGCGGCCTCGCGTTCAGCCATGGGCTGCGACCAGCGCCAGCAGCCGGTCGCAATCGGCTGCAAGGCTGTCGATATCGACATTGGTGACGCCCAGAAGCAGGCCGGCCCGGCGCGTGGCCTTGTACCAGGGCGAGAGCGCAACGGGAGCGAGCCCGAAAGGCAGGGCCTGCCGGGAAACGGCGACATCGTCCGTGGCGTCGGGCAGTTCGAGCAGCACGGCGAGGCCGCCATTGGCATGCACCGTCAGGCCGGGGCCGATGCGCTCGGCAAGGCAGGCGGCGAGGGCGTCGCGCCGGGTGGCGTAGAGGCGTTTCATCCGCCGCAGATGGCGGAGGTAATGGCCCTCCGCCAGGAAGCTCGCCACGGCTCGCTGGATCGAAGCCGCCGGCGCCGGCGCGAGGGCGGCGGCAACGTCGCCGAAGCGGGCCGCCAGTTGCGGCGGCACGACCAGGAAACCCAGGCGCAGCGCCGGTGTAATGGTCTTGCTGAAGGTTCCGGCATGCAGAACCCGGCCCTGCCGGTCGAGCGAGGCGAGGGCGGGCGCTGCCCTCCCCCTCAATTGCAGCTCGCTGAGATAATCGTCCTCGACGATCCAGGCCTGCCGCGCCTGCGCCCAATCGAGCAGGGCAAGACGCCTTTCGAGCGACAGGGTGAGGCCCAGCGGCGATTGCTGGCCGGGCGTGACCACCGCAAAGGCGGCATCCGGCGCGAAGCGGATGCCGGCAGCGACGTCGATGCCGTCCCGGTCGACCGGAACCGGCGTGACCGCGACCCGGGCCTGCTCCAGGGCGAGGCGTGTCAGGATGAAGGCGGGATCTTCGAGCCAGGCCTTGCGGCCGCCGAGCCCGAGGGCGCGCAGGATGAGACCGAGGCCGCCGGCATAGCCCGATGTCACCAGGATCTGAGCCGGCTCGCATTGGATGCCGCGCGCCAGCGCGAGATAAGCTGCGATTTCGCGCCGAAGCTCGATATGGCCGCGCGGGTCGGGATAGCTCACCGGCGCCGCGGCGGCGGCGCGGGCGCTGCGCGCCATGATGCGCGACCATAGCGAAAAGGGAAAGGCGTCCTGCGCCGGCACCCCCATCTGGAAGGTGGCGGGCGGGCGCTCGAAATCGGGAAAGAGTGCCGGCAGGGGCGTGGCTTCCGGCAGCCGGCCCGCGGCCTGCGGGCGGCTTGCCTTGTGGATCACGCGCGTGCCGGCCGCTCCCATGCCGGCGATCAGCTGCTCGTCGGCGAGCTTCTCATAGGCCACACGCACCGTGCCGCGGGCGACGCCGAGCTGGGCTGCGAGATCGCGCCAGGACGGCAGGCGGACGCCGTTTCCCAGTCGGCCGTCGAGGATGGCGGCGGCGATGCTGCGATGGATCTGCACGGCCAGCGGAATCTGGGCGGCGCGATCGATGCTGATCTTGAAGGGCTCGTTCATGCGATCGATGGTACAATATTTCATGTAATTCTTGGTGCTTTTTTGTGAGCCGAAAGAGAGCGATGTTCCGGCCATCGCAAGACAGGAACCAAGATGATGATCTCCAAAGCCTTTCTGCTCGGCACGGGCATCGCTCTCGCGGCCGTCCCCGCTCTCGCCCATTCGCCGCAATCGAGATCCGGCGGGGCCAGCGCCGCGCCGGTGTTCGAGCAGGCGCTGCCCAACGTGCCCGGCAAGAGCATGACCAGCGTCCTCGTGCGCTATGCGCCCGGCGGCAAGTCGCCCGCGCATACCCATTCCAAGACGGCCTTCGTCTTTGCCTATGTGTTGTCCGGCTCGATCCGCAGCCAGGTCAATGGCGGGCCGGTCAAGGTCTATCGCGCCGGCGAGAGCTGGTTCGAGGAGCCGGGAGCCCACCATCAGGTCAGCGAGAATGTCAGCAAGACCAGGCCCGCCTCGCTGCTCGCCGTCTTCGTCGCCGATTCCGGCGACCGCAACCTCACCGTCTACGAACAGGAGAAGTGAAATGGCCCCGCGCCTCGATTACAACGCTGCCGCTCCGGCCGGCATGAAGGCCCTCGGCGGCGTCTATGGCTATGTCAGCCAGAGCCTACCCCGCATGCTGGTCAACCTGGTCTATCTCAGGATCTCATTGATCAATGGCTGCGCCTATTGCATCGACATGCATTCGCGCGACCTGACCAAGGACGGCCTGCCCCAGGAAAAGCTGGTGCTGGTGCCGGTCTGGCACGAGGCCGGTGCCCTGTTCAGCGAACAGGAAAAGGCGGCATTGCGCTGGGCGGAGACGGTGACGAGGGTTGCCGAGACCGCCGTGCCCGAAGCCGAGTTCGAAGCCGTGCGGGCGGTGTTTTCCGAGAAGGAAGTCGCCGACCTCACCATCGCGATCGGCCTGATGAACACCTATAACCGCCTGGCCATCAGCTTCCGCAACACGCCGGCCGCGGTGAACGCGCTGGGGTAGCCGCCATGCCTTACGGCAAGCGCAGGAATACCGCCATGAATGATCCTATGCCTCTTGGATGGGATAAAGCTGGTGGCGCCATTGCCCAGGAAAAAGAGGAACGAGCGATGCGGCTCGTCAGACTCAGAGAAATGGTAAACGCGTCCATAGAAGAGGGTGGCGTTCTGTCCGATGAAGAAATCATTCGGGTTCTGGATGCTGCCGCTGCTGAGTTGACCGCCGAGGGCAGAGCGCGGTGATGGTCTGCCCGCTGGCTCCCGTCGGCTCGTGTTGGCCAGTTCGTTGGCCGATGCGGGTCAGCTATCCTGGCAAGGAGACCAGCCAATGCGTGTCGGCATGGCCAACCGCTATTGGTTGATGGCTTTCTCGACCGCTCCGACGATTTTCTCGATGGAAACCGTCCAAATCCCCGCCTTGCCGGCATCGAAAGCGGTTTTCCATTCGCGATATCCCTCCTGAAACGAGAGATCGGATTTGCCGGTGCCAATGAGTTTGAGCACGCTGCCATCCAATGAAGCTTGGGACAGCGGCAGATGCTGCAGTGTATCTGAAATTCCGCCGGCGATCTTGGGGTTCTTGACCTTCACGCCCTTGATGGTGACGTGATAGATCTTTCCCAGAGTGCGGGCGTCCTCGATCTTATCGATGATCACACGCGAGTTTTCTTCGCCCGCCCGCGTGCGATAGGACCAGATCTGGCCGACGGCATAATTGGCGGCCTGCGCCATTGTCGTCATGGCGATCCCCAGCAAAACTGCCAGCATGGCCCGCCACATCGATATGATCTCAGAACGGCAGCTTCATCCCCGGAGGCAAAGGCAGGCCGGCCGTGATCGAGCCCATCTTTTCCTGGGTCAGGCGGTCAGCCCGGCCACGCGCATCGTTATGGGCGGCGAGGACGAGATCCTCGACGATTTCCTTTTCCTCGGCCTTGAGCAGCGATGCGTCGATGTCGACGCCCTTCATCTCGCCCTTGGCGGTGAGGCGCACCTTGACGAGACCGCCGCCGGCCACGCCCTCGACCTCGGTCTGTTCCAGTTCGGCCTGCAGGGACTGCATCTTGGCCTGCATGGCCTGAACCTGCTTCATCATGCCCATCACGTCTTTCATGGGAACTCCTGTTCCTGTGTTCAGATGTCGTCGGCCGAGTAGGACGCGGCCTCCTCGGCATCGTCGGGATCGCCGCCATCGTCGGGCGCCGGCGCCAGGGATTGCGTCTCCACCGGGGCATTGTCCCGGATGTCGACGATCTCCGCGCCGGGAAAGCGCTCCATCACGGCACGGACGAAGGGATCGGCCCTGATCCCCGAGAGCACGGCGGCCTGCCGCGCTTCGGCGAGCTCGCGCAGGGTCGCCTCGCCCCTTTCCGAGGACAGCACCACCAGCCAGCGCTTATTGGTCCAGTCCGATAATTTGCGCGAGAGATCGTTGACTAGGCCCTGTGGCGAGCCGGGCTCGAGGGCGATGTCGAGGCGGCCATCGGCGAAGGCGACCAGCCGCACGAACCGCTCCAGCGCCAGCTTGAGCGGCAGGTCGCGCTTTTCCATGGCAAGGGCGACGATCTCGGCGAAGCTGGCGAGCGCGCGGCTGGGCTGCCCGGCCGAGGCCGGCTCGGGCGAGAGCGCCCGCTGCGGTTGCGGCTGAAACTGCGCCTGGGTGGCGGCCGTGATCAGCTGGGCCCGCGGGGCGGGCGGTGGGGATGCCGGCGGCGGTGCCGCAGGCCCACGCGAGGGCAGGGCGCCACCATTCTCGGTGAGCTGGCGGATGAGGTCGTCGGGCGAAGGCAGGTCGGCCGCATAGCACAGACGCGCCAGCACCATGTCGGCGGCAGCGAGCGGCTTGGCGGCGGTCTGCGTCTCGGGAATGCCCTTGAGGAGCATCTGCCACTGGCGCGTCAGCGCCTTGATCGAGAGCTTGCCGGCGAGTTCGGAGCCGCGCACCTTCTCCACTTCGGTTGCCGAAGGATCATTGGCGGCGGCCGGCGAAATCTTCACGCGCGTGACGAAATGGGTGAATTCGGCGAGCTCCGACAGCACTACCGCCGGATCGGCGCCCTGGTCGTACTGGGCGCGCAGTTCGTCGAGCGCCGAAGCGGCATCGCCGCGCATCACCGCCTCGAACAGGTCAATCACGCGCGAACGGTCGGCGAGGCCCAGCATGGCGCGCACGCTCTCGGCGTCGATCGTGCCGCCACCATGGGCGATGGCCTGGTCGAGCAGGGACAGCGAGTCGCGCACCGAGCCCTCGGCGGCCCGCGCGATCATCGCCAGCGCCTCCGCGTCGATCGAAACGCTTTCCTTCTCGCAGATCGCGCCGAGATGGCGCGCGAGCAGGCCGCTGTCGACACGCCTGAGGTCGAAGCGCTGGCAGCGCGACAGGATGGTGATCGGGACCTTGCGGATTTCGGTGGTGGCAAAAATGAATTTTACATGCGGCGGCGGCTCTTCCAGCGTCTTCAGCAACGCGTTGAAGGCCTGCGTGGTCACCATATGGACTTCGTCCATGATGAGGACCTTGAAGCGCGCCGAGACCGGGGCGTAGCGCACGCTGTCGGTGATCTCGCGAATGTTCTCGATGCCGTTATGGGACGCGGCGTCGAGCTCCATCACGTCGATGTGGCGGCTGTCGATGATGGCCTGACAGTGGCGGCCGAGGCCCGGCATGTTGATGGTCGGCCTGCCGCCGCCTTCCGGCGGCTCGTAGTTGAGGCCGCGTGCCAGGATGCGCGCCGTCGTGGTCTTGCCGACACCCCGGACGCCGGTGAGCATGTAGGCCTGGTGGATGCGTCCGGTCTCGAAGGCGTTGGAGAGGGTACGCACCATCGCGTCCTGGCCGATCAGGTCGTCGAAGGTCTGGGGACGGTATTTGCGGGCGAGGACGCGGTAGGGCTGGCTGTCGGTCGGCGTCGCGTCTTCCATCAATTCCCCCGAATCCCTGGAAGGGGTCCCTCGCGATCCGCTGCCACTGCATGAGGTAGGAGGTTGGACGAAGACCCGCAGCGGTCTCGTTGGGGCTGCTTCCTTCCGGACCTGACCCGGTTGGCGAGTGTTGCGTCCACCGCCAACCTCCCGCCGCGTATATGGGCCATCGCGGCGCGAATGACAAGCCGAGCTGCCAAAAAACCTCACAGGCCGCAAAATCTCGATTGGGCAGCATATTTTCTGTAAAAAGCGCCCAAGCTCTTTAAAAAGGGCTTGGACTTTGCCGCGCGAGCGACTATCTAGAGATACACAAATCGTTCGGGGCTGGCGTCGATAGTACGAGCCGGCTCGAGTGCAGATGCACTTTTAGTCGAACATCGAGCGAAGCGCTCGTTCGCCCTAACGATGGAAATGCCTATTCCGGTACCAAGAGCCAAGGTGGCGATCTGCCGGAGTGTGCTGCTGCGCCCGACGCAGGCTGAACCATGGTTTTCCTGACCCATGCATTGACTGCTGCGATGCAATGGCCATGACGAAGGTTCGCCGTCGCTTCGCGAGATTGCGCAGGTTTATAGCGGAGAATGAGATCAATCTATGAGGCAGGGACAGCAAAAGCGTATGCGTGGCCGTTCACGCGGCGGCAAGGGTCCGAACCCGCTGAGCCGGAGCTATGAGTCGAATGGCCCGGACGTGAAGGTTCGTGGAACCGCCGCCCACATTGCTGAAAAATACGTTCAGCTGGCGCGCGATGCCCAATCCTCCGGCGACCCGATCCTGGCCGAGTCCTATCTGCAGCATGCAGAGCATTATTTCCGCATCATCGCGGCGGCACAGCCCCAGTTTCCCAGCGACCAGACCTTCGGCCATGGTGCCGAGGACGAGGAAGACGGCGACGATGCCGATTTCGAGGGCCCGATCCCGTCGATGCCGCAGGGGTTCGGTACGCCGGCGAATCAGTTCGGCGGCGCGCAGGGCTTCGACGAGCAGCCGCGCCTGGTACAGCCGGGACGTGACCGCAATTTCGGCGAGCGCGGCGAAGGCGGCCAGCCTTACCGCGAGCGCGAGCACCGTTTCCGCGACCGCAATGACCGTTTCAACGGCGAGCGCGGCCCGCGTGAGGAGCGCCAGCCGCGCGAGGACAGGCAGCCCCGCGAGGAGCGGCCTTATCGCGAGGAGCGCCAGCGTGACCGTCAGTTCGACGGACAGCCCAATGGCCAGGCGGCCGAGGGCGAGGGTGGTGGCGAACCGCGCTTCAATCAGCGCCATGGCCGGCGTGACCGCCGCTTCGATCGTGGCGATCGTCCCTTCCGTGACCGCGCCAATGCCGGCGACGGGCCGCTTTTCAGCGAACGGGGGCAGGGCGAGCGCGGCGCGTTCCAGCCGGCACCGGTGGTGCCGGTCGACCAGCCCCAGCCGGATCTGCATGACGACCATGCCCTTTCCACCTTGCCCTCCTTCATCACCGGCACGCCGGCAATGGCCCCCGCCGCCCCGGCACCTGCCGCAACGCTAGAAGCGGCTCCTGCAGCTGCTCCCGCAGCGGTGGAAGCCGAGGCGGAGGCTGCCGTCGCCCCGCGTCCGCGCAAGCGCCGTGTCTCGAAGAAGGCTGCCGCCGCAAGTGAAACGGCTGAAGCGAGCGCGGAAACCGCGAGCGAATAGGCGCCAAACCAATCGGTTTTACCTGAGCAGCCGGCGATCCCACGGGATCGCCGGCTTTTTTATTGTCGACGGGTTGAACTTGCGCAGGGCCCCCGCATATTGAACTCAGGTTCTATTTATCGCCTTCTGGGTCAGCCGGGCGGCCATAATCGGAGCCAGCGCAGGACAGGGTCTTTGCCGTTTGACGGAATCACCGCAAGCCGCAAAGAACGTCGAACTGAAGAGTTGGTGCAAGGCACGTTCAGCCGTGAACGCGCGTTCTGCACGGGTATGGTTCCGAGGCGGGATGTTGCCATGTTGGCTCGCTTGCAAAAGCTGATACGCGGTTTTGCACCGGGCGGACCGGCCAGGCCGCGTTACGTCTTCGACGAGACCGACCATCGCGTCGCGGCCGCCGGGTTGCTCGTCTATGCCATGAATGTGGACGGGGTCGAGAGTCCGGCCGAGAAGGCGCGGGTAGCCGCATTGCTGCAGGAACGCTTTTCGCTCGATGAGGACGAGACCCGCGCTTTGCTGGCAGCGGCGGGCGAGCGCAATCGCGATGCCCTCGATTTCAATGATTTCACCGGCGTGGTGAAGCGCGCCTACAACATCGAAGGGCGCCAGCGCATCGTCGAGATGATGTGGGAGATCGTGTTCGCCGACGGTATGCTGCACGAGTTCGAGGATAATCTCGTCTGGCGCGTCGCCGAGGCCCTCGATGTGCCGGTGCCGGCGCGCACCACGATCCGCAGCAAGGCGGCTGCCCAGAACGACGTGCTCCTGCCGGAAGCCAGCGAGTGAGCCGTCCGGTCGCCTTGGTCACGGGCGCATCCAGCGGCATCGGCGAGGCATTGGCCCATGCCCTGGCCGAGCAGGGCGAGGACCTCATGCTGATCGCCCGGACGCAGGGCGAATTGCTGCGCGTCCAGGGCGAGATCGCGGCGGCGACGGGGCGTTTCGTTGCGGTCGCCGCGCTGGATCTCGAGCGGGCCGATGCTGCCGAGGCCGTCAGGACCGCGTTGCGCGAGCAGGACCTCAGCGTCCGGCACCTGGTCAACAATGCCGGCTTCGGCCTGGCCGGCGACATGGCGGACCTGCCGGTATCCGGCCAGATCGGCATGGTCGACCTCAATTGCCGGGCTTTGCTGGCGCTGACGCTCGCCTTCCTGCCCGAGATCCGCGAGAACGAAGGCGGCGTGCTGAACGTCGCCTCGGTCGCCGGTTTCACGCCGGGGCCGGGGCTTGCCGTCTACTACGCCAGCAAGGCCTTCGTGCTGTCGCTGACGCGGGCTCTGGCTTTCGAGGAGCGGGAGAGCGGTATCCGCGTCTGCGCCCTCTGCCCCGGCCCGGTGCCCACCCGCTTCGGCGCCCGGGCGGGTTTCGGCAGGTCCGGCGTTATCGCCATGACGCGCCCGCTTTCGGCCAAGGATGTTGCCCATATCGGACTGGCCGGTTATTTCGGGCGTCGTACCGTGGTGGTGCCGGGCATGATCCCGAGGCTGATGGTTGCCATCCTGTCGGTCCTGCCGACCCGGATGGTGTTGCCCGTCCTCGCCCGCGCCCAGCGGCAGCGACGGCAGAAATAGTGCCTTTCGCCGGACTGCTCCGTTCGTCATGAAGCGGTGAACGGTCTGTGCGAAGGGGAGATATGCGAAACCCTTCCTTGACTTCCCTGGCGTGAGACGCCAGTTTCCGGCTCCTTTCGTCGTCATTTGGGCACCCATGCGCAGCTATCTCGATTTTGAAAAACCCGTGGCCGAGCTCGAGGCCAAAGTCGAGGAACTGCGCGCGATGGCGGAGTCGGGTGACGCAGTGGCGATCGGGGATGAGATCCAGCGGCTGGAGGCCAAGGCGAACCAGGCGCTGCGCGATCTCTATGCCCAGCTCACGCCCTGGCAGAAGACCCTGGTGGCTCGCCACCCGGAGCGTCCGCACGCCAATGACTATATCGCCGCCCTGATCGAGGATTTCACGCCGCTTGCCGGCGACCGCAAGTTCGGCGACGACGAGGCGATCATCGGCGGCTTCGGCCGCTTCCGCGGCGAGGCCGTCTGCATCCTCGGCCATGAAAAGGGCTCCGACACCGAAAGCCGCATCCGGCATAATTTCGGCATGGCGCGGCCCGAAGGCTATCGCAAGGCCGTGCGTCTGATGGAAATGGCCGATCGTTTCGAATTGCCGGTGATTTCCTTCGTCGACACGGCCGGCGCCTATCCGGGCATCGATGCCGAGGAGCGTGGCCAGGCCGAGGCGATTGCCCGCTCGACCGATGCCTGTCTGGGGCTGGGCTCGCCCAACGTTGCCGTCGTCATCGGCGAAGGCGGTTCCGGCGGTGCCATCGCGGTGGCGGCGGCGAGCCGGGTCCTGATGCTGGAGCATTCCATCTATTCGGTGATCTCGCCGGAAGGCGCGGCCTCCATCCTCTGGCGCGAGGCCAGCAAGGCGCAGGATGCCGCCAACAACATGAAGATTACGGCGCAGGATCTCCTGAAGTTCGGCGTGATCGACGCCATCATTCCCGAGCCGACAGGCGGTGCGCATCGCACGCCCGAGAAGGCGATCGAGACCACCGGTGACTTCATTCAGAATTCGCTGCGCGAACTCTTCAATCAGTCCCGCGAAGCCCTGATCCGGGCGCGCCAGGACAAATATCTGATGATCGGCCGCAGCCTGTAGAGGGGGGCTGCTATTCACGCGTCATTGCGAGCGTAGCGAAGCAATCCTGGGTCGCGAATATCGGCTGTAACTCCTAGATTGCTCCGTTACGTTCGCAATGACATGGTCAAGGCGTCTGCGCCTCACCCCCTCAGCGCTGCCGCCGGCGATTGCCGATAGGCCAGCAAGGCAGGGGCGAGGCCGAGAAGGGCAGCGAAACCGGCCAGCAGGGCGGCGGGGCCGAGATCGGCCCGCGTGAACGCCACCGGCAGGACCATGCCGCTCCAGCTCGTCACCCAGCCCGATAGGGTGAGGGCGCCGAGATAGCCGAGCGCGAAGCCGGCTGCGATGCCGAGTGCGAGCAGGACGAAAAGCTCGGACCAGACGATGGCAAGAACGGTCAGGCGCGGCGTGCCGAGGGCGCGCAGCGCGCCGATCTGGCGCCGGCGTTGGCCGACATGGATCACCGTCACGAAGATCAGGGCCGCCGCCACCAGCAATTGCGCGCCGGCTGCCACCGCCACCAGCACGGTGCGGGCGTCGCCGAGCGTGGCGTAGAGCCGAGTCAGCACTTCGGCCGGGAAGACGGCGAGCGTGCCCTCGCCGCGATAGGCCTGGCGCAGCTTGTAGGCGTCCGCGATCGTGCGGGGCTTGATCAGCAGGGCCGGCACGCCGGCGGCGGTAGTGGCAAAGCTCTCGTCGAGCGGAGCCGCCGCGTCGATCGCGCCTTCATGCTCATGCTCATGCTCCTCATGGCCGGCTTCGCCATGGTCGGCTTCTCCAGGCTTGGAGCCCTCATGTTCGTGATGAGCATCGTGATCGGCGGCTTCCTCGGCATGGCCGAGCCCGTGCAGATGCCAGACGGCCTGGATCGGCACCAATACGGCCTTGTCCCAGGCCGTATGGCTCGGCTTGAGGCGTCCCACCACGGTATAGGCGAGTTCGGTATGGGCATGGCCCCCTTCCTCGGCCATGCCGTGCGAGGGCTTGATGCGGGTGCCGAGTGGAATGCCGGCGGCAGCGCCGACCACCGCCTCGCCCTCGGCGGCGAAAGCGCGGCCTTCGGCAAGACCATCCGACAACGCCTTCAGCAGGGCCGTGGTGGTTCCGACGATCGGCCGGCCCTGGTAGGAATCGCCAAAGCCGATCGGGGCGACCCAGGCCACGCGCGGATCGGCGGCGAGTTTGCGCAGCGTCTCCGCCGGCATCAGGGGCAAAGGCGAGGGCTGCAGGAAGACGGAGGAGAGCACCAGCTGGGCCTCGCTGCCGGCGGCACCGATGACGAGATCGAACCTGTCTGCGGCACGGGCGCTGCCGAGGCGCATCGCCCGTTCCTGCAGCACCACGCCGACGCCGAGTGCGGTCGCCAGCGCCACCAGCAGCACCACGGCCAGCGCGCCCTCCCAGACGCGGCGCAGATCGGCGAGGATGAAGCGGATCATGCGGCCTGCGCCCTTATTTGCTCGTCCGATGCGACGCGGCCGGCGGCGAGCGTCAGCCGCCTTGCCAGCCGGCTCGTGAGTGCGGTGTCGTGCGAGACGACGATGAGCGTAGAGCCTTCCGTGCCGGCAAGCTCGATGAGGAGGTCGCCCACGAGGGCGCCGCTCTCGGCGTCGAGGCTGGCGGTCGGTTCGTCCGCCACCAGCACGGCCGGCCGGCGCAGCAGCGCCCGGGCGAGGGCGACACGCTGCATCTCGCCGCGGGACATGCCGTCGATCGCCTGATCCGGCCGGGACAAGCCCACCCGCTGGAGCAGGGCGTGGCCGCGCTCGATCGCGCTCTTGCCGGCACGCCCCGACAGGCGCAGCGGCAGCAGCACGTTCTCCAGGGCCGACAGGCCGGGGAAGAGATGGAAATCCTGCATGACCAGGCCGATATTCTGCCCGCGCCAGCGATCCCTGGCGCCCTCCGGCAGCTTGGCGATGTCGGTTTCCCCCCAGCATACCCGGCCTTGCGCGACGCGCTCGAGGCCGGTGACGACGTTGACGAAGGTGCTCTTGCCCGAGCCCGACGGGCCGGTCACGGCGAGCTGGCTGCCTGCGGCCAGAGCCAGCCGCTCGATGCGCAGCGCCGGTGCGGCGAGGCCGGGAAAGGAGATGGTGATATTTTCGAGCTTGAGCGCCAGCACGGGATCAGACCACCCAGTAGCGGGCATCCCGCAGGCGCAGCCGGCTGAGAAAGCCGGTTTCCGGATCGGTCCAGGACCCCATTTCCAGGCGTCCCGACACCTCGATCCTGGTGCCGGGCTGCACGAAGGTCTGCTTCTCGTCGAGATAGATCACCACGATATTGTCCGGCCAGTCCGCGTCGGAAGAGCAGAAGGGGCAGATCGACATCGGGATTTCGGTGAGCACGAAGAAGGTGGCCTCGGCCTTGAGCGGCGGCGCCATGAAGCCGCTCATTACCACGTCCTTGCCGTCGAGCTCCTTGACCTTGGCCGAGAATTCCAGGCCGAGCACGCTGATCTTGCCGTAGAGTTCGGGAAAGCCGAGCGTTGCAGGGGCCGCCAGGGCCGGTCGAGCCAGGAGGAGAGGCGACAGCCCGAGCAGAGTCACGACATGGCGGCGGGACAGGAAAGGGATGGTCGTCATGGTGAGCTCTTACGCGGGCCGAGGTCGGCGCTCTCGAGAAACATCGCCATCGGGCGGCTAGCCGCCCGAGGGTTGCCGTCCGATCATTAGGCGTTGTCGGCAACAACTGAAACGCTGCCATTGTCATGCCCCGGGCTTGACCCGGGCATCCAACCGCCTCGTCTTCAGTGCCGGGAGGAGGGCTGGATTGCCGGGTGAAGCCCGGCAATGACAAAGGTTGAGCCAATTCGACTCGTTTATTTCAGGCAAAGCCTTACTGCATCTGGGCCTTCTGAGGGCCGGAGGCGCCGAGCGCGAAGGCGTCAGCAAGAACGCGATAGACGTCGCTTTCTTCCAGATAGCCCTTGAAGCCTTCGGCGCCCGGGCCCGTTGCCTGCAGCACGACGTCGTCGACGGCGTGGGCGGTGCTGTCGTTGTTGCGCGGGATGTTGCCCTGCACGAAGACGGCGCCGGGCACGTCCTTATAGGCGGGATTGGCGACATATTCCTTCTTCTCGTTCTGGATGGCCGGCTCATAGGGGCCGTCCAGCTTCGGGCTGAAGGTCTCGTAGTGATCGGGATAGTTTCCGTAGACGATGGCCAGGCGCTTGCTGGGATCGATCTTGTCGGGATAGCCGTCGCCGTCCTTGTCCTCGTAATTGGTGAAGCCGGCCTCGGCATAGATGCCGACCTTCTCGCGCATGTCGGTGCCGGGCTTGCTGTCGTCGACGGTGCCGATGATCGACATGGAATGGGTATGGTCGCCGGTGGCGACGATCAGCGTGTCGGGATGGGTCTTGGCGAATTCGCGCGCCACGCCGATTGCCTTGTCGAATTCGATGGTGTCATAGAGCGAGCGCTCGCCATCCTGCGCATGCGACATCTTGTCGACCGTGGCGGCTTCCACCATTAGGAAGAAGCCTTCCGGATTCTTGGACAGCTGGTCGAGGGCCGTCTTGGTCATGTCGACCAGGCCGGGCTGGTTGGGGAACTTCTCCACCGTGCCCTTCTTGAGCAGGTTGCGGTCGAGCGCCACGTCCATGTTGCCGGTGTGGAAGAGGCCGAGGATCTTGCCGGTATTGGTGCCGGAAGCCGCGGCGAGGCTGTCCTTGTCGGTGGCGACAGTGTAGCCGGCATCCTTGAAGAGCTGGATATAGTCCTTGTCGTCCTTGCGCTTGGAGCCGGTGGTCGATTTCGGCAGGAAATAGGCCGAGCCGCCGCCCAGGATGATTTCGGGCTTCACGTCGTAGAACATGCCGACGATTTCTGCCTTGTCGGCCCGCTTGCGGGTGTGGGCGACCACGGCGGCGGGGGTGGCGTCCTCGATCTCGGCGGTGGATATCACGCCGATCGACTTCTTGGACGTGCGGCGCAGCGCCTCCGCGATAGTCTCGACACGCGGATCATCCAGGGTGGCGGGCGTGCGGTCGGCGTAGACACCGAGAGCGTTCACCGCCGTCTTGTGCCCGGTCATATAGGCCGACATGGTGTTGGCGCTGTCCGTGGCGATGGCGTCCGTGGCCGAAGTGCCGATGAAGGCCATGTGGTCGAGGTCGTCCATGTTGAGACGGCCATTGGCCTTGCCCTCGGTCATGCCCTTGGACATGATGCGCGCGCCGGTGCGATTGGCGACCGTCAGGCCGTCGCCGAGCAGAAAGATGATGTTCTTGGCCTTGGGCGTGGCGGGCGTGCCGAAGACGTCCCAGGTCACGCTGCGACTCTGTCCGCCGGCCGAGACTTCGACCTTGTAGGTGCCGGGCACGCCGAGGGTGAGGCCGCGCAGCAGCACCGCCGAGCCGAGATCCTTGTCGTCCTTGCCCTTTTCGGAGGCGATGAACTCGACGTCCTTGCCGAACACACCCTTGTAGTCCTGGCCGTTGACGGTAACGCGCACATCCTCCGGCTTCACGGTGCCGGCGAACTCGGCCTTGAAGTCGAAGGGCGAGCCGGCCAGGATGGTGGCGCGGTCGAGAGGATAGATGCCCGCGGCCTGGCTGGGACCGATCAGCATGGTGGTGACCGCAAGAGCGGCGAGGAGCGTGCGCATGGCAATCCTTTCGCGATGCGAAGCCGACTTTGTCACTGGAGCCTCCCGCGGTTTGGCGAAGGTGCCGCACTTGCAAAGACGCGCCGAAACAAAGAGCTGGAAGACAGCGCGTTCCCCCTGAACGCGCTTTGCGCTAGGGATAGCCAGCGCGTGCGACAGGTCCATGACAGCGAGCAGGCTCAGGATCAGCCCGCTTCATACGCAGTATAGGGGCGGCTCGTTCGCCCGGGGGGAGCGGCGAAGACTCCATCCCGCAATCCATTGTCCTGTGCGGTCCGAGGTCTCGTCGCGGCGATGCTTGTCGAGTGGTGAGGAAATCTATAGGGTCGCCAGCCAGTTTCGGGTGAAAGGCCCCTATCGGCAGGGCGTGGAATCAGGCATTGTGCCGTTAAGAGTTCGTTCACGCTGTTGCGTAACCACGATTGGCCCACGACTTGCGGCGAGTGGTCGTTGACTGTAAATGTCCCTTAGTCTGTATTACTGACTTTGCACGGGTTCACTGGTTCATGACCGCTCACTTCAAGTTGATGCGCAAGATTGCAATGGCCGTGCCGGTTCTTTTGCTGGCGGCGGCCTGTTCCAATCAGAATGGCGCAAGTGTTCGCTCGACTAGCCCGGTGCCGCAGGCGCTGATTGCCGAAATGCAGGCCAAGGGCATGGCGCGTTCTGCGCCGATCCTGGTGCGCATCTACAAGAAGGAGTCCGAACTCGAAATCTGGAAGCAGACATCGAGTGGACGTTATGCCCTGCTCAAGAGCTATCCGGTCTGCCGCTGGTCGGGCCAGCTCGGTCCGAAGAAGAGCGAGGGCGATCGGCAGGTGCCCGAGGGCTTCTATGCCGTGAGCATGAGCAGCCTCAATCCGAATTCGCAATATTACCTGTCCTTCGACATCGGCTATCCCAACAATTTCGATCGTCAGCTCGGCCGCGCCGGCGGCAACATCATGGTGCACGGCTCCTGCTCTTCGCGCGGCTGCTTTGCCATGACCGACAAGCAGGTGGCCGAGATCTATGCCGTGGCGCGCGAGGCGCTGCAGGGCGGCCAGGCTTCGTTCCAGGTGCAGTCGCTGCCCTTCCGCATGACGCCCGAGAACATGGCCCGCAATCGCCGCAATCCGAATATCGGCTTCTGGCAGAATCTCAAGGAAGGCACCGACAATTTCGAGGTCACCAAGCAGACGGTGAAGGTCGATGTCTGCAAGGGCCGCTATGTCTTCAACGGCAATGGCGGGACCGAGTGCGGTATCGCTCCGGCGAACCAAAGCGTGGCTGCCGCCGTCTACGAGAAGCGGCGCAGCGACGATGCCAAGATCACCGCGCTGATCGCCTCCGGTACCAAGGCCGTCAACTATATCTATCAGGACGGCGGTTCCAATCCGGTGTTCGCAGCGCGTGCCGTCGATCAGTCGGCGGTGCCCGGCAAGGATCGGCCCTTCAGCTATTCGCGCGTCGACGTGACCGAAGTGGCGCTCAATGACGCGGGTGCCCCGGCGACGGAAGCGGATGCGAATGCGGCCCATCGCGTCACCTATGCCGCAGCCGAAAGCCTGCTCTATTCGGAAGCCGCAGTGGCCCGCAAGCCGATCAAGGGCGCGGCGGATCCCAAGGCTGTCGCCAAGCGCCAGGAGGCCGTCTATGCCCGCCTGATGGGCAGCAAGTTGCCGGCTCCGATACCGCAGACGCCGGTGGCGGTGGCCGCTGCACCGGTTGCTTCCAGTGCGCCGGCCAGCCAGCTGGTGGCTTCGGCCGCGCCGGAAGGCCAGCCCTTCTATGCGCGCTGGCTTGGCTTTGCGCCGACCGAGCAGCCGGCTTCGCCGGTTGCGGCGATCAAGGTCGATCCGATCCAGACCGGCACGGTGCCCGATGCCAAGCCCAAGCCGGGCAAGGCAAAGACGCTGACGCCGGGCAAGCCGATGATGGCCGCGGCGGCACTGCCGGCCGCGCAGATGGCCGAACTGCCGCCGGCGATCACCAATCCGCCGACCGAGCAGCCCTTCTACAAGCGCTGGCTGGGCCTGGGCGGCGAGCAGGGCGCTACGGCGACCAACTGACGCCGATTTTCTTGATCGATTGATCCGTGAGCCCTTTCCCGGCATGGGAGAGGGCTCACGCATTCTATTGCGCTTGCCGGCTGAACGGTTTCAACTGTCAGCGTGCCCGCGATCGGTAGGGCACGGAGACGCTCGGTCCTGGCGGGAGTTGGCAAGGCACGGGGCGGCGTCATTCCGGTTTGCAGGGTCGACCTGCAGCTGTCGTAAGTGGGTGTTGGTTGCAATGTCGCTCGATGTCGTCGATCTCCGCGACTTCTACTCGACCAATCTTGGCATCGTGGCCGGTCGCCTGATCGCCACCAAGATCCGGGCGCGCTGGAGCGACCTGCGTGGACAGCGCGTCGCCGGCATCGGTTTTGCCGCCCCCTATCTCACCATGTTCCGGGACGAGGCCGAACGCGTCGTCTCTTTCAATCCGGCGACGCAGGGTGTGCTGGAATGGCCTGAAAACGGCCCGCTTGCCGCAGCGCTGGTCGAGGAGACCGAATTGCCGCTGGCGGACGGCTGCCTCGACCGCGTGCTGGCCATCCATCTGCTCGAGGAGGCGGATTCCGCCCTCGATACGCTGCGCGAGATCTGGCGGGTGCTTGCCCCGGGCGGTACGGTGATGCTGGTGGCGCCTAACCGGCGCGGGGTCTGGGCGCGTTCGGATGCCACGCCTTTCGGCAATGGCCGGCCCTTCTCGCGCCCGCAATTGACCCGGCTGCTGCGCGATGCGCTGTTCTCGCCGGTGAACTGGACGGAGGCGCTCTATCTGCCGCCAATGTTCCATGGCTGGGCATTGCGTTCCGCGCCGGCCTATGAGCGTTTTGCCGGGCGCTTTGCCTCCCCCTTCGCCGGCGTGCACATCGTGGAGGCCTCCAAGCAGGTGTTCCGCCCGATCACCGTGCGCGCCAAGCGCGCCGTGTCGCCGAAATTCACGCCTGTGCTGCTGCCGAGCCCGGCGGCCGGGCGGGTCGCCGACGGGGCGTGAGCTTGCTACTTTTCGAAAATGAATCAGAAATACTGTCATCCCCGGCGAGCGCAGCCAGGGAAGGGGATCTAGGAATTAAGGGGCTCGACTTATGCCCCTGGATCCCCTTCCCTCGGCCTTCGGCCTAGCCGGGGATGACAGGGGAGCGTCCCCAGACAGCAACTCAGCGCCGCCGTAGCAGGAATACCGCCTGTTCGCCGAACAGGTTCCAGAACCACCACGGTGCCCTGACCTGGACCGGCTGGCCGGAGAGCGTCAGCGCCTCGGCGCGTTCGATCACCGCATCGAGGCCGCGCGCCATCTCGACGAAATCCCGGATCGAGCAGAAATGGATGTTGGGCGTGTCGTACCAGGCATAGGGCAGGTTGTCGGTCACCGGCATGCGGCCGCGGAACATGATCTGGCCGCGAATGCGCCAATGCCCGAAATTCGGGAAGGAGACGATGGCACGCCGGCCGATGCGCAGCATGTCCTCGACCACTTGGCGCGGATTGCGGGTGGCCTGCAGGGTCTGCGACAGGATCACATAGTCGAAGCTGTCGTCGGGATAGTCGGAGAGGTCGGAATCGGCGTCGCCCTGGATCACGGCGAGGCCACGCCCGACGGCGGCGTTGACGCCGAGCTGGCTGATCTCGATGCCGCGGCCATCGACGCCGCGCGTCGCCTCCAGCAGGGACAGCAATTCGCCATCGCCGCAGCCGACATCGAGCACGCGGGCGCCGGGCATCACCATGTCGCGGATCTGCAGGAAATCGAGGCGGCTGCCCGGCGCCGCCGTGGCGCTGCGCTGGGCCGTCATCGTCCTGGTGTCGCGGGGGCGGAACCTGCTCATGCCACGCCTCGCTCGCGGGCGGCGGCCCCCACGAAGCCGCGCACCATCTCGAACAGCTCGGGTATGTCGAGCAGGAAGGCATCGTGGCCCTTGTCGGTCTCGATCTCGACGAAGGAGACACGGGCGCCGGCGGCGTTGAGCGCATGCATGATCTGGCGCGAGGCGCTGGTGGGGAAAAGCCAGTCCGAGGTGAAGGATGCCACGCAAAAGCGCGTATGCGTGCCCTTGAAGGCGGCGGCGAGGGAGCCGCCATACTCGGCGGCGAGATCGAAATAGTCCATCGCGCGGGTGACATAGAGATAGGAATTGGCGTCGAAGCGTTCCACGAAGCTCAGGCCCTGATAGCGCAGATAGCTTTCGATCTGAAAATCGGCATCGAAGGTGAAGGTGCGCGCGGCGCGATCCTGCAGGTTGCGGCCGAATTTGCGCTGCAGCGCGTCCTCGGAAAGATAGGTGATGTGGGCCGCCATGCGGGCGACGCTCAGGCCCTTGGCGGGCCTGGTGCCGGCCTCGATATAGCGGCCGCCGCGCCAGTCCGGATCGGCCATGATCGCCTGCCGACCGACCTCGTTGAAGGCGATGTTCTGGGCCGTATGCCGGGCGGCGCTGGCAATGCACAGCGCCGAAAAGACCCGTTCGGGGTAGGAGGCGGCCCATTGCAGGACCAGCATGCCGCCCATCGAGCCGCCGAGCACGGCAAACAGGCTCTCGATGCCGAGATGGTCGAGCAGCATGGCCTGCGCCCGCACCATGTCGGCGATGGTCACCACCGGAAAATCGAGGCCATAGGGCCGGCCGGTCGCCGGATTGGTCGAGGCCGGGCCGGAGGAGCCCATGCAACTGCCGATCACATTGGGGCAGATCACGAAGAAGCGCTCGGTGTCGATCGGCTTGCCCGGCCCCACCAGCGTGTCCCACCAGCCCGCGCGTCCGGTCACGGGGTGGATGCTGGCGACATGCTGGTCGCCGGTGAGTGCGTGGCAGACCAGCACCGCATTGGATCGCGCCGCATTCAGCGTACCCGCCGTGGTGTAGGCGATGCGCAGCGGGGCAAAATCGACTCCGCTGTCGAGGCGGAGCGGCCGTTCCGGGCCGAAATCCACGATCAGGCTGTCATCGGGCTGGTCTGCCTGTTTGCGGGCCAGTTCCGGGAAGCTCGCCCGTAGCTGCTCACCTTCCGACATGCGTCTGCTTTTCCCACGTCACCCAAGGCCCGTCCGGCAATTCGTTCGATTTGCCGAACGTTTCGTTCGATACATCCTAATATCACGCACCCAAGCAAGCGCAATGGCATTGCTGGCGGCGGCCGTCGTGCGTTTTCGCATCTTCCGGTTGTACGAATTCGCAAGAGCGCTTTGCAGCCTTCGCGGTCACCGCTAGACATGGTGAGATCTCGCCCGATCCTGGAAACCGCCATGCCCGATATTCCGCTCACCGCAACGACAGCCGTGCTTGTCTTGGCCATTGTCCTGCTGTTCTTCCTGATGAAGATGGTGAAGACCGTGCCGCAAGGTTACAATTACACGGTCGAGCGTTTTCGCCGCTACGCCTATACCATTCAGCCTGGCCTCAACATCGTACCGCCGATTTTTCATCGCATCGGCGTGCGCATGAACATGATGGAGCAGGTATTGGATGTTCCGACCCAGGAAATCATCACCCGCGACAACGCCTCGGTGGCGGTCGACGGCGTCGCCTTCTTCCAGGTGATCGATGCGGCCAGGGCGGCCTATGAAGTGGCCAATCTCAACAGCGCCATCCTCAACCTGCTGATGACCAATATCCGTACGGTGATGGGCTCGATGGATCTCGACCAGCTGCTCTCCCATCGGGACGAGATCAACAACAGGCTCCTGACCGTGGTCGATGCGGCGGCGACCAGCTGGGGCATCAAGGTCACCCGCATCGAGATCAAGGATATCGTGCCGCCGGCGGACCTGATCGCCTCGATGGGACGCCAGATGAAGGCCGAGCGCGAGAAGCGGGCGGTCATTCTCGAGGCCGAGGGCCAGCAGCGCGCGGAGATCCTGCGGGCCGATGGCCGCAAGCAGGCCCAGGTGCTGGAAGCTGAAGGGCGCAAGGAAGCCGCCTTCCGTGATGCGGAGGCGCGCGAGCGCGCGGCCCAGGCCGAAGCGGCGGCGACGCAGGTCGTCTCCGAAGCCCTGTCGCATGGGAATGTCGCCGCGCTGAACTACTTCATCGCCGACAAATATGTGAAGGCCATGCAGGCGATGGCGACGGCACCGAACCAGAAGGTGATGGTGCTGCCGATGGAGGCGACGGCCTTGATCGGCTCGCTCGCGGGTATCGGCGAGATCGCCAAGGCGACCTTCGGGGATGCAGCCTCGCCGGCCAAGCGCGCCGGCTCCGGCGTGCCGCGGACCGGCCAGGATTGAGACTGGAGCTGCCCATGACCGAACTTGCGTCCATCAATGTCTGGGGATGGTTCGTTCTGGCCGCCGTGCTGATCGGCCTAGAGGTGTTTCTGCCCGGCGCCTTCATGATCTGGCTCGGCCTCGCCGCCGCGGCTATCGGTGTCGTCAGCCTCTTCCTGCCATTGAGCTGGCCGCTGGCCCTGCTGCTGTTCGCAGCTCTCGGCGTGGTCTTCGCCTGGATCGGCCGGCATTTCGCCCACAGGGCCGATGCGTCCGACAAGGAGCAGCCCTTCCTCAACCGCCGGGCCGATGCACTCGTCGGCCAGAGTTTCACCCTGGCCGACCCCATCGTGAACGGCGAGGGGCGGATCCGGGTCGGCGACACGGTGTGGCAGGTCAGGGGTCCCGACGCAGGCGCTGGTGCGCGTATCAGGGTGGTGCGTGTCGAGGGGGGATGGCTGGCGGTGGAGGAAGTGGCAAAGCAGGCGTGAGAATAGAAACTGGCTAGGCTTGGTTCTGCCCCTCACCCTTACCCTCGCCCCATAAAAACAGGGTGAGGGGCGGCATAACGCGCTCCAAAATCAACGCCCGTCGATCACGCGCCCTCAGCCCATCACCGCCATCTGCTTGATGTCCGCCGGCGTGGCGCCGTCCGCGCGTAGGGCCCGCAGGCTGGTGGAACGGGCGGATTTCGACAGTTTCTCGCCGTCGGGGCCGAGCAGCAGGTCGTGATGATGGTAGATCGGCTCGGGCAGGCCGAGCAGGGCCTGCAGCAGGCGGTGCAGGCCGGTGGCATGGTAGAGATCCCGGCCGCGCACGACATGGGTGATGCCTTGCAGGGCATCGTCGACCACCACGGCCAGATGATAGCTCGCCGGAAACTCCTTGCGCGCCAGCACGACATCGCCCCAGCGTTCCGGCCCGGCGGGAATTGGCTGGGCGCTCTGGTCTCCAGGGGTTCGCTGTTCCCGCCAGAATAGGGACAGTCCCAGCGCCGCAGTCTTTGCCAAGGCCGCCGTCATGTCGAGCCGGAGGGCGAAGGGCTCGGCTGGATCCCTCCTGGCGGGATCGTCCATGGCGGCGAGCGCGGCGCGGGGATAGAGCGGTGTTCCGTCCGGATCGCGCGGATGGCCGGGCTGGCGGACGGCTGCGGCAATCTCCGCCCGCGAGGCATAGGAGCGGTAGAGCAGCCCCATGGTGGCGAGACGGTCGAGGGCCTGGCGATAATCGTCGAAATGCTCGGATTGGCGCCGCGGCGATGGTTCGAAGGGGAGACCCAGCCAGGCGAGATCTTCCAGCAGGGCAGCGACGAATTCCGGGCGGCAGCGTGTGGTGTCGATGTCCTCGATGCGCAGCAGCAGGCGCCCGCCGCTCGCCTTCGCCCAGCGCTCGTTCTCGAAGGCCGAGAGGGCATGGCCGAGATGGAGATGGCCGGTCGGGCTGGGTGCGAAGCGCAGGACCGGGCGGTTGCTCGATTGATTTGTCACGCCTGCGATGTAACACAGAGGCATGACCGTGATCATCCGTTCGCGTGCCGAAATCCTCGCCGGCGTCGAGGCCTTGCGCGCGCTCGACCCGAGGCTGGCCGCCATCCATGACCTGTGTGGCGAGCCGCCCTTGCGCCGCAGGGAAGGAGGCCTGGAGGGGCTCGCCTGGATCATCGTGTCCCAGCAGGTCTCCGTCGCCAGCGCCCGGGCGATCTGGGCGCGCACCAAGGCTGTGTTCGATCCCTTCACGGCGCGGAGACTGGTCAGCGCTCCCGAGGCGGATTTTCGCGCCGGCGGCCTCTCCATGCCGAAGATCCGCACCCTCAGGGCACTCGGCCAGGCGATGCTGGAGGGGCTCAATCTCGACGCCCTTGCCACGCTGAGCGCCGATGAGGCCCGCTTCGAACTGACCAAGGTCAAAGGCATCGGTCCCTGGACGGCCGACATCTATCTGATGTTCTGCCTCGGCCATGGCGATGCCTTCGCTACGGGCGATCTTGCCCTGCAGGAAGCCGCACGCATGCTGCTCGAGCTCGAAGAGCGCCCGGATGCGGCCGCGCTTGCCGATATCGCCGAAGCCTGGCGTCCTTGGCGCAGTGTTGCTGCCCGCCTGCTCTTTGCCTATTACGCCAAGATGAAGAACCGCGCGGGCGTCGCGTTGGAGTAGACGATGCGACGTATTTTCGTCACGCAAGGGTGTTCAGTGAATCCAAGAGTTGCTTGAGGAGACCAGGATGACGAAGCTCGACGGACCCCGCCTGCCCGCCCGATCGGGCAAAGCCCGCCAGCTCGTCGTGTTCCTGCATGGCTATGGCGCGGACGGCAACGACCTGATCGACATCGGCCGAGCCTGGCAGGAACTCCTGCCCGACACCGCCTTTGTTTCGCCCCACGCGCCCGAGCCCTGCGCCGGAGGTCCCTTCGGGCGCCAATGGTTTCCTTTGACCTTCCAGATTCCCAATGAGCGCTGGCATGGCGTCGAGACGGCCCGTCCCGTGCTCGATGCCTTTCTGGACGAGGAACTGAAGCGCGAAGGGCTGGACGAGGCCGCTCTCGCCCTGGTCGGCTTCAGCCAGGGTACCATGATGGCCCTGCATGTCGGGCTTCGCCGGCCCAAGGCGATGGGGGCGATCGTCGGCTATTCCGGCGTGCTCGTCTGCCCGGACGGACAGTTGCCGACGGTGATGACGCCGGAGATCACGGCGAGGCCGCCGGTCCTGCTGATGCATGGCGACCAGGACCAGGTCATTCCTCCCTTTGCGCTCCAGTTCTCCCAGGAAGGGCTCAAGGCCCTGTCCGTGCCGGTCGAGGCCCATATGAGCCGCGGGCTCGGCCACGGCATCGACAATCAGGGCCTGCGGCTCGGCGGCACTTTCCTGGCCCAGGCGCTGGCGCGCGCGGAGTAGGTGAGGCGGATGGCCGCAGACAAGCGTGACAGCGGAGAATTATGTTCCTTCTCCCCTTGCGGGAGAAGGTGCCGGCAGGCGGATGAGGGGTGAGCCGGAGGCCAGTCCTGTAGATCATGAATGGAGCCCACTGGTGGTAAGCATGCTGCTTTTCCCCTCATCCCCCTGCCGGGACCTTCTCCCGCAAGAGGAGAAGGCATCTACATGGGCCTGGCTTCGCGTTTCCGAGGCCCGATGAGCACGGCAAGCCGGCATCATCCGCGCCCCACCCGCCGCGCTTTCCTGCGTGGAGCGGCGGCGCTCGGCCTGGGAACGGTGGCTTCGCCCGCCATCGTCAGCCGGGCCTTCGCCTCCTCCGGGGAACTGAATTATCTGGGCTGGTCGGGCTATGATTTCAGCGCCCTGTTCCGCAGCTTCACCGAAAAGACCGGCATCACCGTCAATTTCGTCGAGCAGCCCGATCAGGAGGCGATGCTGGCGCAGGCGCGCATCGCCTCCCAAGGCGTGGGTGCCGACATCGTCGAGCCGTCGATCGATCGACTGCCGGAATGGCTGCAGGCGGACCTGCTGCAGCCCTGGGATGATGGCAATGTCGGTCTCGATCTCTATGACAAGGCCTTCCTGACCGGCTCGGCCATGCATGAGGGCCGGCGTTATTTCCTGCCGGTGGTCTGGGGCGCCGAGGCGCTGGCCTATGCGCGCCAGACTGCACCGCAGGCCTATGGCACGGCCTCGCTCGCCATGCTTTTCGACGACAAATACCGCGGCAAGGTCACCCTGCGGCCGTCGACGGGCTTGGCGGCGATGGGCCGGGTGCTGGAGGCCGAGGGCAAACTGCCGAGGCCCTGGCTCGACGGCTATAAGGACGAGGCGACCATGCGCCGGCTCTGGGACCTGGCCTTGGCCGAGGCGGTCAGGCGCAAAGCCATGATCGGCCAGTTCTGGAGCAGCGAGAATGAGGCGCTGACGGCCTTCCGCAGCAAGGTCTGTACGCTGGGACTGACCTGGGACACCACGGCTCTGGTGCTGGCCGGCGACGATGTCGGCTTCGTCGCCCCCAAGGAGGGCGCCTTCGGCTGGCTGCAGGGCTACGGCCTGCTCAAGACTGCCCGCAATGCCGAACAGGCGCATGAATGGGCCCGCTTCATCGTGACGCCGGAGGCCTCGGCTGCCTATGCCACGGCTTTTTCCGCCAATCCGGTGGCGCGGGGGGCCGTCGACCGGCTCGACGCCAAGCTGCGGGATTTTCTCCGGGCTGCCTATCCTGACGATGCCCTGTCGAAGATCTGGTGGTTGCCGGCGCAGCCACCCTGGTTCGTCGCCCTGCGCGGTGAATACGCTCAGAAATGGCAGGCGGCCTGAAGGTGCGATCAAACTTTGCGCTGGAACGATGCAACGTCATGGTGTGAGCACATGCCAGTCAATCATGATATCCGTCGTGCCAACCCGAACGATGCGGCAGCGATCAGCGAGATCATTCTTGCAGCTCTATGGGAAACCAATGCTCGCGACTATGGACCTGAAATCATTGAGCAGGTCGAACGGAGCTTCACGCCTCCACAGGTGGAAGAACTGATACGGAAACGAGAAGTCCTCGTTGCTCTCGTAGACGGGCGAGTGACTGGGACTGCGAGCTTGGAAGGGGAGTGGGTCCGTACGGTGTTTGTCATTCCCGAAGCTCAGGGCACCGGTATTGGTCGACGCCTCATGGCCGAGATCGAGGATTTGGCGCGGCGCGCAGGTCTTGTGACATTGCGGGTTCCGTCAACCGTGACGGCTGAACGGTTCTATAACAAGTTGGGCTTTAAGGCCGTGCGAGACAGCTATTACGGTGATGAACGTACGATCATCATGGAAAAGCACCTATTTGCGCGGTGAACCGGGTTGAAGATGAACTTCAACCGATCGGGAATCGACTGTCAAACCCCCACCGTCGCGGCGATCTTGTCCATGCTCCTGGCGAGCTTGAGGTCGAGTTCGGTGAGCCCGTCGACGTCGTGGGTGGAGAGGGTGACGTCGACGGTCTTGTAGACATTCGACCATTCGGGATGGTGGTTGAGCTTTTCGGCGGTGAGGGCGGCCCGTGCCATGAAGCCGAAGGCCTCGCTGAAATTGCGGAAGACGAAGACGCGGCGGATCGCATCCCGGCCCGGCGTCGGTGCCCATTTGGAAAGCTCCGCCAAGCCAGAGCGGCGTTCGTCCTCGTTCAGTTTCGCCTGGGGCATGTCGGCCTCCTTCGATGCAATTGAGCCGTGGCGGTGACGATGCCGCTTTGTAGGCAGCAGGGACGACGTCAGCGCATTGCAGGCTCTTCCCGCCGCTGCAGCTCATAGGCCTCTTCGACGATATAGGGACCGCCGCCCACCGAATCGCGCGAGGAGTAGAGCACGAAGCGTTCGGCGGTGAAGCTGAGACGCCCGCCGCCGCGCAGGGCGAGCCAGTCGGCGGTAAGGCGAGCCGTCGCCTCGCTGCGCAGCCGCGCCAGCGTGATATGCGGCGTATATTGCCGGTTCTCGATCGGCACGCCGAGCCGGCGGAGCAGGCGCTCCTGCACGGCCTGCAATTCCATCAGGGCCGGGTTGGGCAGCACCCTGGCATGGACGGATTTCGGCCTGCTGCCACCGAAGGCGTCCAGCCCGTCGACGACGATGTCGACGATGGGGCGGCGAACGCCGTCGAGGGCTTCGGCGACATCACGCGCCAGCCCATCGTCGATGTCGCCGATGAAGGACAGGGTGATGTGATAGTTCTCGACGTCGATCCAGCGGGCACCGGGCAAGCCACCGCGGAGCGTCGACAACTTCATGCCGATGATTGGGGGGACTTCCAGAGCGGTAAACAGACGCGGCATGGCATGAACGCCGTATGGTTATCGTCGGATGGCCAATCCTAGAGAGTTTTGCCGCCGAGGGGAAAGCGCAAAGCGTCGCGGCCTCCCGGCGGCTTGTTTTTTTCTGCGGAAAACGGCCAGGCCAGCGCCGGCTGCCGATCCGCTGCGTCTTCACGGCGCCGGGTTCATGTGCAGCTGGTGAATGGCGTCGATCCGCTCCTCCAGATCGGCCGGAATGGCGACGTCGATCGAGGCGATGGCGGTTTTGAGCTGCGCCATGGTGGTCGCCCCGATGATGGTGGCGGTCGTGAAGGGCCTGGTGTTGGCGAAGGCCAGCGCCATTTGTGCCGGATCGAGGCCCCGTTCGCGGGCGAGGTCGAGATAGGCGTTGAATGCGATGTCGGCGCCGGGCTTCTCGTAACGCTGCAGCCGGTTGAACAGGGCCTTGCGCGACCCGGCCGGCAGGGCGCCGTCGCGGTATTTGCCGGTGAGATAGCCCTGCGCCAGGGCGGAATAGGCCAGCAGGCCGAGCTGCTCGCGCATGGCGACCTCGGCCAGGGCGGTTTCGAAGGTGCGGTTGACCAGCGAGTAGGCGTTCTGGATCGACTGCATGCGCGCCAGGCCGCGCGTCTCGCTTTCGGTGAGGAAGCGCATCGCACCCCAGGCGCTTTCGTTGGAGAGCCCGAGCCAGCGGACCTTGCCGGCCTTCACGAAGCCGTCGAGGATATCGAGCTGTTCGCCGATCGAGGTGGTCTCGTCGGCCGGACTGACGCGGAAGGCGGTGGGATTGGAGCCCCAGGGCATCGAGCGCTCGGGCCAGTGGAGCTGGTAGAGGTCGATATAGTCGGTCTGGAGGCGCTTCAGGCTCTTGTCGAGCGCCTCGGTCATCTGGGCGCGATTGAGCCGGGTCGGTTCCCCGGCGTCCCGCAGCCAGACCGAGGTGCCCGCGCCGGCGACCTTGCTGGCGAGAATCACCTTGTCGCGGCTGCCGCGCGCCTTGAACCAGTTGCCGATGATGCGCTCGGTCGAACCCGCGGTCTCCGCGCGCGGCGGCACGGCATACATTTCGGCGGTGTCGAAGAAATTGACGCCCTGCTCGACGGCATAATCCATCTGGGCGAAGCCATCGGCCTCGCTGTTCTGCTCGCCCCAGGTCATGGTGCCCAGGCAAATCACGGAGACGTCCTGGCCGGTGCGGCCGAGCTTATGAAATTTCATGAAAGCAATCCGGAAAAGGGAGAATGCCTGTTTGAAGCAAGGAAGGCGGGCTTGGCAAGTCCCCGGGAAGACACGCTCAGCGATAGAACTCACTCGGCGGCAGGCCGAAATGCCGCCGAAACATCGCGGTGAAGGCGCTCTGGCTGGCATAGCCGCTGTCATAGGCGACATCGATGATACGGGCGCCGGCGGCGAGGCGCTCCAGGGCAAAGAGCAGGCGGGCCTGCTGGCGCCATTGGCCGAAGGTGAGCCCCGTCTGGCTGGCGAAAAGCCGGTGAACCGTCTTGGGCGTGATGCCGAGCCGCCGGGCCCAGTCCTGCGCCGTCTCCTCGTTTTCCGGGTGGGCTATCAGGTGCCGGCAGATGGCGCGCAGGCGAAGATCTGTCGGCATCGGCAGATGAAGCGGCAGGACGTCGAGAAGCTTGAGTTCGTCGAGCAGCAGCTGCATCAGCCTTTCGTCGCGGCCGCCGGGGGGATAATCGGGCGGAATGGCGACGGCCGCCACGATCAGTTCGCGCAGCAACGGGGAGACGGCGATCACGCAATTGCCGGTGGGCAGGGTGGCGGACGCCGTGGGGTCGATGAAGACGGTGCGGATCTTCACGTCGCCGCACATGCGCACTTCGTGCTCCAGCCCGCCTGCCAGCCAAACCGCCCGGTTGGGCGGGACCACCCAGCTGCCGGCCTGGGAACGCACGATCATCACGCCTTGGATGGCATAGAGCAGCTGCGCACGCGGATGGGCATGCCAGCCGGTATCGGAGCCGTCGGGATAGTCGATCTCCATCGCCACGACGGCACGTCCGGTGTCGTGGAAAGCAAGGTGGCGGGTGGTGCGGTCGTCGCTCATGTCTCAAACGCAATAGTCAATGTTAGATTAGCGTGAGACGGACGTGATGGAAACAGGCAGGGTCCGCCCCTCAACGTCACGGGTGTGCCATGCCTTCCAAACCCCTAGCCTTGCTCTATCCCTTCCTTGCCATCGTCCTGTGGGCCGGCAACGTCATCGTCTCCAGGCTGTCGGCCCATGCGATCGGGCCGCAGGCCATCACCTTCTATCGCCTGGTGCTTGCCATCGGCCTGATGAGCCTCTTCGTCGGCCTGCCGGCCTGGCGCAACCGGGCCGTGCTGTGGCGCCATCTCGGCGAGTTCGCGGTGCTCGGCTTCCTGGCCATGTGCCTGTTCCAGAGCCTGTCCTATCTCGCCGCCGGCTCGACCACCGCGACCAACATGGCGGTGTTCACCGCGCTGTCGCCCCTGCTGACGGTGGCCTTGAGCGCCGCGATGCTGGGCGAGCGGCCGACCTTCGGCATGGTCGGCGGCGGCATCCTCTCGATCGTCGGCATCGTCTATCTCGTCAGTGCCGGCGATCTCGGCAGCCTCGTCCGGGACGGCGTGCATCCGGGCGATGCCCTGATGCTGCTGGCGGGCCTGGTCTATGCGCTCTATTCGGTGCTGCTGAAGCGCTGGAACCTGCCGGTGTCGGGCTGGCAGTCGACCTATATGCAGGCGCTGTGCTCGCTGGCGGTGATGTTCCCGGCCTTGCTGGCGACGCCGGCGCCGCTCAGGGCTCTCAACCCGGAAACCCTGCCGCTGATTGCCTATGCCGGCTGCGCCGCCTCGGTGGTGCTGCCGGTCCTGTGGATCCGCGGCGTCGAACAGCTCGGCCCCAGCCGCTGCGCCATCTTCCTCAACCTGCTGCCGGTGTTCACAGCGCTCACCGCCATCGTCATGCTGGGCGAGCCGATCCGCTCCCACCACGTCATCGGCGGCGGGCTGGTGCTGACCGGCGTGATCGCGGCGCAACTGCTGAAGCGGCCGTTGGGGCGGCGGGCTGTCGCCGCGGAGGAGGGGTAGCCGCCCTGGGATCGCTACGATTTGAACGGCCATTGCTGCCGCGTGTGAAGCACGCGGAGCAGGTCGACATAGTCGTCCCGCAAGCGATAGAGGATCAGGTAGCTTGTACCGCTGACCGTCAGCTCGCGCGTCCCGGCGACGCGCCCGGGCCGCCCCTGCTTCGGCAGGGCGGCGAGACTCTCGGCGCGTTCGCGAAGGCGAGAGACGAGCTTGGCGGCGTCATGTTCGCCATGCGGTTTGTGCCAGGCGTGGATATGTTCGATGTCTGAAAGAGCTGGCGTCGTCCATCGTACCTGCATCAGCTACCCAGCATGCGGGCAAAGCGCCTGGCGACTTCGTCTTCCGGTACGAAGTCGCTGCGATCCGCAGCTTCGATGCCTTCCTGCGCCATGGCGCGGAACCAGGCGTCATAGGCCGCCGCCTCATGCTGCTTGCGCAGGCGTTCGGCGCTGTCGGGGCGCTTGCGTTCGATGGCGTCGGGCTGATGATCGGTACTGTCGACCTCGAAACGCGACAGGCCGAGCTCTTCGCTGACATAGGAAGCGGCCGTGTTGAGATTGCGCCATAACCGTGCCTTGCGCGCGCGCTGTGCCGCCACGGCGCGCTCGGTATCGCCATAGCGCACGAGCACGGCCCAGCCGCCAGGTTGGCCGAGGATAGTCGCGCCGCGCAAGGCCCGTGCTTCCACCAGGCCACGGATCGTTCGGCCGTCGACAATCTCGGGGGCGTTGCGAATTTGCGGCATAGAGTGCCAGTTCATTCAATAATATTACGCAACTTTATCTAATAATCCCTCATCTGTCGAGCAGCGGTGGGCCCCCAGCCAAGACCGCCGAGCGGCTGTCAATAAGACTGAGCGTCTCGAAGGCGAGATCCCCGCCCACGCCATGTTCGGCGCGATCGTGCTGAGTCGAAGGCCAGAAGAGCAAGGCAGCCGACCGATTTTCTCATACACTCACTGCCTGCACCCCGCGCCCCTCCTCGCCGAACACCTTCAGGTAGCGATCGATCGCCTCCTTGCCGCCGGTGGCCTTGGCGAGGTTGTCCGAAAGCTTCACCGCCGGCTTGCCGTTGACCGAGGTGATCTTGCACACCAGCGAGATCGGATCGAGCAGCGGGATCGGATGCGAGCCGCAGCCGCGGAAGTCGTTGGTGAGATTGGTGCCCCAGCCATAGGAGGGGCGCATGCGGCCGTTGAAATTCCGATGGGCGGTCTCGATCGAATCGATGTCGAGGCCGTCGGAGAAGATGATCAGCTTCTTGGCAGGGTCGCGGCCTCGCGCCTTGTACCAGGCGATGATCTCCTCGCCGGCCTGCTGGATCGGCTTGGAATCGGGGCGCATGCCGGTCCAGTCGGCCACCCAGTCCGGGGCGCGCGCCAGGAAGGCGGCGGTGCCGAAGGTGTCGGGCAGCACGATCAGCAGATTGCCGTCATAGAAGTCGCGCCACATCTCCAGCACCTTGTAGGGCGACTCGCGCAGGCAACCGTCCTCCTCGCACAGCGCCGCATAGACCATGGGCAGCTCATGGGCATTGGTGCCGATCGATTCCAGATCGTTGTTCATGGCGAGCAGCACGTTGGAGGTGCCGACGAAGGCGTTGCCCAACCCCTCCTTCATCGCCTCCACGCACCAGCTCTGCCATAGGAAGGAATGGCGCCGCCTGGTGCCGAAATCGGAAATCCTCAGGCCGTCCAGCTTCTTCAATCGCTCGATCTTGTCCCACAGCTTGGCCTTGGCGCGGGCATAGAGGATGTCGAGCTCGAAGCGGCCCATGGAGCGGGTGGCGGCCCGCGATTTCAGCTCGTTGATGATGGCGAGGGCCGGCACCTCCCACATGGTGGCCTGGCTCCAGGGCGCGTCGAATTCGAGCACATAGTCGCCGTTCTCGATGCGCAGATCATACTCCGGCAGGCTGAAATCGGCGAGCCAGTCGAGGAATTCGGGCCGGAAGATCTGCTGCTTGCCATAGAAGGTATTGCCGCGCAGCCAGATCAGCTCGCGCTTGCCGAAGCGCAGCGTTCGGGCATGGTCGAGCTGGTCGCGCAGTTCCTTCTCGTCGATCACCGCGGCGAGATTGATCGACTTGGTGCGGTTGATCACGGTGAAGGTGGTGCGCACATTCTCATGCCGGGCATGGATGGGCTGCAGCATCAGGAGCTTGTAGAAGTCCGTGTCCAGGAGGCTGCGGACGATCGGATCGAGCTTCCAGGTCCGATCATACACCCTCTTGGCAATATCGATATTCATGTACGCGCCCCAAAGCCGCCAAAGCCGGCGAAAGAGCGGACCATGCGTGGATTGCGGGGTAAGATCAAGATGCTGGGAGCGCGGACATTTTATCCTCCCCTGGAGTGGGAGGGGCGAGGCAGAGCCTCGGGGTGGGGTGATTTCTTTATAAAAATGAAAGTCGCTATCATCACGGTCTGCGTATTCTCACCCCACCCCGGCCCTGCGGACCGACCCTCCCCCTCCAGGGGAGGGTAAAGATGTCACGCTTGACGCCCGGCGATGCGACCTCCCATAAATCCTGCCAAACAATGCGCCGGAGCTCGGTGCTCGATACCGGGAATGGAGACGGCAATGGCGGGCGACGTCGCGGAATCGACCTCGGTAGCGGCGGCGGGCCTGCCGAAGATCGCCTGGGGCAAGGGCCTCGTGCTCACCGATGTCGACGGCAAGCACTATCTCGACGGTTCGGGCGGCCCCGCCGTCTATTGTCTCGGCCATGGCAATGAGGAGGTCAACCAGGCGATCAAGGACCAGCTCGACCGCATCGCCCATGGCTATCGCTACAATTTCACCTCCGACCCCCTGGAGGAACTGACTGAGCGCGTCGGCCGGCTCTGCGGTGGTACGCTCAGGCAGATGGTGTTCGTCTCCGGCGGTTCGGAGGCGGTCGAATCAGCCCTGAAGCTCGCCTTGCAATATTTCGCGGCCCGCGGCGAGATGAGCCGGCGGCGCTTCATTTCGCGCGAACGCTCGTGGCACGGCAACACGCTGGGCGCGCTGGCGCTTTCGGGTTTCCGCGAGCGCCGCCTCTCCTTCGAGGGCGCACTCGTCGATGTGCCGCGCCTATCTCCCGCCAACATCTATCGCCCGCCCGCCGGTGTGGCGCCGGAAGATGTCGGGGCGACCTGCGCCCAGCAACTCGAAGACAAGATCCTGGAACTCGGCCCCGACAAGGTCGCCGCCTTCGTGTTCGAGCCGGTGGTGGGCGCGGCCGGCGGGGTGGTGCCGGCGCCGCCGGGCTATGCCAGGAAGGTGCGCGAGATCTGCGACCGCCATGGCGTTTTGATGATCGCCGACGAGGTGATGTGCGGGGCCGGGCGCTGCGGCACCTGGCGGGCGCTCGAGCATGATGGCGTCTTTCCCGACATCATGACGGTGGCCAAGGGTTTGGGCGGGGGCTATCTGCCGCTGGGGGCGGCCGTCTATTCCGACAGGGTGGCCGAGCCGATCAACGCGGTCGACGGCGGGCCGCAAACCGGACACACCTTCACCGGCCATACCACCGCCTGCGCGGCCGGGGTCGCCGTGCAGCGCATCGTCGAGCGCGAGGGGCTGGTTCAGCGCGTCGCGGTGAAGGGCGAGGAGTTCAAGCGCACTTTGGCCGATGCCCTCCATGGCATTCCCTATGTCGGCGACATCCGGGGGCGCGGCTTCTTCACCGGCATCGAGATCGTTGCCGATCGCGACAGCAAGGAACCTTTCCCGGCCGAGAAGGCGCTGTTCCTCAACATCCGCGCGCGGGCCTTCGCCAATGGGCTGATCTGCTACCCTTCCGGCGGCAATGTCGACGGCATCAAGGGCGATACCGTGATCCTGGCGCCCCCCTACAACGCCACTGACGGCGAACTGAGCGAGATTGCCGGGCGCTTTGCCGTCTCCCTGCGGCAGGCGCTGGCGGATATCGGAGCGTAACGGTGCGATTTCGTCATTGCGGGCGTCGCGCAGCAATTCAGAGATTAGAGAGCGCGATGCTCCGGTCTCCGGGATTGCTGCGCGACGCCCGCAATGACGGATAAGTCGATTTCGATGCATGTTGATACCAAAACACTCACCATAGGAGCCGCCATGGCCAACAAAGTCATCATTTCCTGCGCGATCACCGGCTCGATCCATACGCCCTCCATGTCGCCGCATCTGCCGGTGACGCCGGACGAGATCGCCGCCTCGGCCATCGGGGCGGCGGAAGCCGGGGCGGCCGTTCTGCATCTGCATGCGCGCGATCCCAAGACGGGGGCGCCTACGCCCGACGTGACCGTCTTCGAGCAATTCGTGCCCCGCATCCGCGAGGCCACCAACGCCATTATCAACATCACCACCGGCGGCTCCGCCCGCATGAGCATCGAGGAACGCCTGAAAGGGCCGGCGAGCCTTCAGCCGGAAATGTGCTCGCTCAATCTCGGCACCATGAATTTCGGGCTCTATCCGATGCTGGACCGGCCGCGGGAATGGAAGCACGATTGGGAAGTCCCCTATCTGGAGGCGACGCGCGGCGGCATGTTCAAGAACACGCTGGCCGATATCGAGCACATCCTCACCACCATGGGCCCGCTCGGCACGCGCTTCGAGTTCGAATGCTATGATATCGGCCACCTCTATACGCTTGCCCATTTCCTCGACCGCAAGCTGGTGACGCCGCCGCTCTTCGTGCAGACCGTACTCGGCATTCTCGGCGGCATCGGCGCCAATCCCGACAGCGTGGTCGACATGCGCCGCACGGCCGACAAGTTGTTCGGCAAGGACTATCAGTGGTCGATGCTGGCGGCCGGCCGCAACCAGATGCCGCTCGGGACCATGGCGGCGGTGATGGGCGGCCATGTCCGCGTCGGGCTGGAAGACAATCTGTGGATCGGCAAGGGCGAGCTCTCCACCTCCAATGCCCAGCAGGTCACCAAGATCCGCACCATCCTGGAGGAACTGGGCCTGGCCATCGCCACCCCGGACGAGGCGCGTGCCATCATCGGCGTCCGGCCGCGCTGATGCTGATCCGCTCCGCCGCGCCGGGGGATTGCGATGCCGTCGCGGCGATGGTGGGCGAGCTTGCCGCCTTGTTCGGCGTGACGGCCGGGACGACGGGTGACATCCTGCGCGCCGAGGCCTTCGGGGAGGCGCCGCGCATCGGCATCGTCGTGGCCGAGGCGACCGAAGGCGGCCTGGCCGGCTATCTCGTCCACCAGGACAGCTTCTCGACCTGGCGCGGCGCCAATGGCGTTTTCGTGGTCGATCTTTATGTCGCGCCGCCATGGCGCAATGATCGCATCGGCATCCGCCTGCTGGCGGAGGCGGCCCGCCGCGGGCGTCGGCGCGGCGCCCGCTTCATGCGCCTCGACCTCGATGCCGGGAACGAGGCGGGGCTGCGCTTCTACCGGCGGCACGGCTTCCGCACCCTTGACCATGATCGCTTCCTGGTGCTGGACGAGCCGGGTTTCATCGACCTGGCCGAGACGAGCGGAGCGTGAGCAATTCCGGGATTTCCGGTCTGCACGACCAGCCCCCATTTCCTCGATATTTTCGAGTTGAGGGCCTCGGGGAATGATTTTGGTACCTAAAGAGGGCTATGCGCCATAATGCCGCCCGCAAATTCTTCCATCAGGCCGCAACAGCCTCTAGAGCAGAGCGTGAACAGTGAAACGTTCTTTGCTCCGATCCCTCGTTCGATGCGTGTTTGCGCGTCTTGATCATTCCACCGAAGCGTAAATCGCTCTAGTTTCGCGCCATGTTTCGTTCGCTTTCCCGTTTCCTGCTGCTGTACAGCCTGCTCCTTACGCTTGTAGCCGCCCCGATGGCAGCGAAGGCGCAGGACGCCGAGGCGCTGACCGGTTTCCAGGCGGGGCTGGCCCTCGACAAGAAATCCCTCGACGACATCGCCACCCAGCTCGCGACCATTACCGACAGCGGCGACGAAGCGCAGAAGTCCCTGCTGGATCTGCGCGAGACGGTCAGCAAGAGGCGCGTCGATCTCGCCGCGCTGCTCGGTAGCATCATCCCGGCCCGCGACAAGGCCAAGGCGGCGCTCGATGCCTTCCCTCCGCAGCCCAAGCCGGTCGACCCGCCCGAGGCCAAGGCCACGACCGATGCCCGCAAGGCCGCTACGGAGCTGCTCGCCAAGCTGAACGACGTGGCCGCCGAGACGCAAAAGCAGATCTCGCGCGCCGACCAGCTCGGCAACACCATCGTCGTTCGCCCCTTCAACAACGCGCTGGCCAAGGAACAAAAGTCCCTCGACGACGTGGAGGCGGCTCTGACCAGCTTCCCCGCCGACCAGGAGAAAGCCTCGAAGACCCTGGATGATCTGCGTGGTACGGTCGATACGGCCATCGCCAATCTGTCGGCACTGCAGGCGAAGGTCTCGCCCCTGCTGGATCAGTCCAAGGCGAGACTGGCGCAGCTCGGTGAGCCCGATCCGTCGGAAAGCACCGATATCGCCGAGACGCGCGCGACACAGAACGATCTGCAACAACAGCTGAAGGATGTCATCAAGCGGGCGGGAAACCAGTCCTCGAGAGCGGCGGGCTTCTCCACCAGCATCATCGAGCTGCAGCGCGAACAACTCACGGGCCGCCTGCTCAAAAGCGGTAGCAGTCCCTTTTCGGCCGAGTTCTGGATTCCGGTCCTGAAAAACCTGCCGAGGGCAGGGGAGCTGGCGAGGAACGCCTTCTCGGATCACAGCAGCTATCTGGTGTCGAAGGTCAATTCCACCAGCATCGCGATCTTCCTGCTGACCATCGCCGCGGGCTATGCCGTCACGCAGTTCCTGCGCCTGCGTATCCTGCGCTGGCGCGCCCGCCTGCCCCGCAGCAAGCGAGCCTCGCGGCGCTATGTCGCCTCGCTCGATGCCGTGCTCGGCATTGTCCACATCATGCTCGGCGTGCCGGTCGGGATCGCCGTGACGGTGCTGGCTTTCGGTTTTTCCGGGCTCCTGCCGGAGAGGGTGCTCGCCGAATACGGCTCGAACCTGATCGTCGCCTCCTCGATCGGCTTCGGCCTGTGGGCCCTGGCGCAGGCGGTGCTGGCCGAGGGCCATGCCGAACTGCGGCTGTTGCCCCTGAGCGACTGGGCCGTCCGCCGCATCGGGCGGCGCATGGGCTGGCTCGCGGTGGCGCTGGGCCTGTCCATTCTCCTGAACGGCATCATCGAGCATCTCCACGCCGATCCTTCTCTCAGCGTCGCTCGCGAAACGATTTCGGCCGTCCTCTATCTCGCCATCATCGTCTCCCTGCTCATCCGCATTCGCAACGCACCGCCGACGGTGGTGGACGGGCGTGCGCTGCCGCCTGACGAGGATCTGACGGGGCTCGACATTCTCCGGCCGATGGGCTGGCTTGCCGTGCTGGTGATGGCCGTGTGCCTTGCCATCGGCTACAGCACGCTCGCCGTGGCGGCGGCGATCTTCCCGTTGCTCGTCCTGTGCGTGGTGGCTGCAAGCTATCTGCTCACCACGCTGGTCGATTCGGCCCTGACCGAGCGGCTGATCTCGGATGTCGACCGCCGTCGCGCGGTGGCGAGCACCATCGGCGTCACCTCCAAGCAGGTCACCTTCGGGGCGACACTGCTTTCCGGTGTCCTGCGCTTTCTGATCATTGCCTTCGCGGTCGGCAGCCTCGGCCTGCCCTTCGGTCTTTACTCGACCGATATGGCGCCGGCGATCCAGCGGGCCTATTTCGGCTTCAAGATCGGCGAGCTGACGATCTCGCCCTCGTCGATCATCAGCGGCGTGATACTGTTCATCGTCATCTGGGCGGTGATGCGCCTGATCAGGGGCTGGCTCGGCAATACGCTGTTGCCCCGCACTTCCCTCGATTCGGGTGTTCAGAACTCGATCGCCACCATCGTCGGCTATCTCGGCTTCATCCTCGCCATTTCGGCCGGGCTGTCCGAGATCGGCCTGAGCTGGCAGAATATCGGCATCGTCGCCGGCGGTCTGTCCGTCGGCCTCGGTCTCGGCCTGCAGGGTATCGCCGGCAATTTCGTCTCCGGCCTGATCCTCCTGGCCGAAAGACCGATCCGGGTCGGTGACATCATCGCCGCGGCCGGCGAGGAAGGCTATGTCCGCCGCATCAGCGTGCGCTCGACCACGCTGGAAACCTATGATCGCGCCACGCTGATCATCCCCAACTCGACCCTGATCACCGGCTCGGTGAAGAACTGGGTCTATGGCAATACCTGGAGCCGGCTGCGCATCGCCCTGACCGTGCTCTACGACAGCGACATCGATGCGGTGAAGGCGGCCATGCTGGCCGCGCCGGAAGACGATCCGCGTATCCTGCCGACGCCGAGGCCCCAGGTCTACATGACCTCGATGGATGCGGGGCTCGAATTCGAACTCATCGTGATGGTCGCCAGCATGGAGACGCAGGTCGCGGTGAAGAGCGACCTGCTCGCCCGTATCTTCAAGAATTTCAAGGCCAAGGGCATCCGCCTGCAGGGCCAGGGCGCCGCGGCGCCCCCGCAGCGGGTGATCCTGTTCGAGCCCGAGCTGCAGGCAGCGATGACCGCCAAACTGCAGGGCGACAAGCCCGAGGCGGAGGCTCCTGCCTCGGAGCCGGCCGCCAAGCCTTCAACCCCGCCGGCTGCGGCGGGATCCTGACCGTGGAGAACTCGATGTCGCGCATGAGGGTGGCTGCGGCCGCTTTTCTTGTCTTGGGCGTTACCTTGGGATTGGGCGGCTGCGCCCTCACGCAAAAGCCCGAAACCGTTTCCTATCAACGCCGGCCCGTATCCTTCAATCCGGCACAGGCCCGGGACTGGCTGACCCAATACCGCCAGAGCAAGGGCCTCACCGCGGTGGCGCTCGATTCGCGCCTGACGGCCTTCGCCCAGAACCAGGCCAATGCCATGGCCTCGGCCAACCAGCTTTCCCATTCGGTCGGTGGGAGCTTTTTCTCCCGGGTCAAATCAGCCGGGCTCGACGATTCCAAGATCGGTGAGAACGTCTCCTATGGCACCTACACCGAGCTCGATGCCATGAAGCAGTGGAAGAACTCGCCCGAGCATGACGAGAATCTGCTGATGCCGGGCGCCACCCGCTTCGGCATCGCCATTGCCAGGGCCGGCGAGCGGGTCTATTGGGCCATGGCGGTCGCCGGCGAACCCAGTCGGCCGGAAGAGGCGCAGGCCTTTGGGGCCGGTCCGGTGGTACGCGTGGTACGCCGGCCTACGCGCGTGAAAAGCTCCGGAGGCCTCTTCGGCGGCCTGTTCGGGGGGTGAGTGCGGCATGAACGAGCTGGACAAGCAAGACTACGACATCGCCGCGCGCGATTTTCGCTGGGAGCTGCCGGCTCGCTACAATATCGGCGTGGATGTCTGCGACGTCTGGGCCAGGCGCGATCCGGACCGGCTGGCCATCCTGCGCCGGCTTCCCGGCGGCGGCAGCGAGCGCATCAGCTATGGCGCCCTGCGCGAGGCCTCAGACCGCTTCGCCCTGGCGCTGAAACGTCTGGGTATCCGCAAGGGCGACCGGGTCGCGATCCTGCTGCCGCAGTCGCCGGCGGTGGTGATCGCCCATCTCGCCGTGGCCAAGCTCGGCGCCATCTCCCTGCCGCTTGCCGTGTTGTTCGGCCCGGACGCGCTGAGCTTCCGCCTGCGTGATTCCGGCGCCAAGGCCGTGCTGCTCGACGAAAGCGGGCTCGCCAAGCTCGGCGAGATCGAGGCGAGACTGCCGGATCTGGAGACGGTGATCAGCGTCGACGGGGCAGGCGGCGGGGCGCTCGACTTCCATAGTCTGATCGCCGGGGCCACGGGGGACCTTGCACCGGTCGCCTCGACCCCCGACGACCCGGCGATGATGATCTATACCTCCGGCACCACAGGACAACCCAAGGGTGCCGTGCATGGCCATCGCGTGGTACTCGGCCATATTCCGGGCCTGCACTTTGCCCATCCGGGCCTGGGTCAGCCCGACGACGTGATGTGGACGCCGGCCGACTGGGCCTGGGCGGGCGGCCTGCTCAACGTGCTGCTGCCCAGCCTGGCGCTGGGCGTGCCGGTGGTGGCCGGCCTGCATGCCAAGTTCTCCGTGGACGAGGTGCTGGGATTGCTCTGGGACTTCAAGGTCCGCAATGCCTTCCTGCCGCCGACGGCCCTGCGCATGCTGCAGGCGGCGCATCGGCCCGGCCAGGCCTACCGCACCCATCTGCGCTCGATCATGTCGGCCGGCGAGACGCTGGGGCCGGGCACCTATGCCTGGGCCGAAGCCGCTTTCGGCTTTCCGGTCAACGAGCTCTACGGCCAGACCGAATGCAATCTCGTGCTCGGCTCGTGCCACGAGCTCGGCGTGTCCAGGCCCGGCGCCATCGGCAAGCCCGTGCCCGGCCATCGCGTGGCGGTGGTCGACGAAGAGGGCCGGGAGAGCCCGACGGACGAAATTGGCGAGATTGCGGTGCGCGCGCCCGATCCAGTGATGTTCCTGGGCTATTGGGGCAATGCCACCGCCACCGCGGCGAAATATCGTGATGGCTGGCTGATGACCGGCGACAAGGCGCGCCGCGACACCGACGGCTATGTGCATTTCGTCGGCCGCGGGGACGACATCATCACCTCGGCCGGCTATCGCATCGGCCCCGGCGAGATCGAGGACTGCCTGATGCGCCATGCCGCCGTCGCCATGGCGGCCGTCGTCGGCATGCCCGATACCTTGCGGACCGAGATCGTCAAGGCCTTCGTGGTGCTCAAGCCGGGCTTCACGGCATCGGATGCCATGACCGCCGACCTGCAGCTCTTCGTGCGCGAGCGCCTGTCCGCCCACGAGTATCCGCGGGTGATCGCCTATGTCGACGCCCTGCCGCTGACTTCGTCGGGCAAGATCATCCGCCGGGCCCTGCGCGAGCTCGACTGAGGGTAGCACTTCCGGGTGCATCGGCATCCTGCCCGTTCTTGGAAATACTGCGTTCGCGGGAAGGGACGGGCGGCGGGACGCCCGTGCACCCGGATACGCCGCTCCAAAACAAAACCGGCCGGGGAAACCCCGGCCGGCGCAATGCGTCAAGAAGCTCTTCAGGGATCAGCGGCGGTCACCGAGCAGGCGCAGCAGCATGATGAAGAGGTTGATGAAGTCGAGATAGAGGGTCAGCGCGCCATGGACGGCGAGCTTCTCGCCTTCGTCGCGGCTGAAGCTGTGCGCATTCTCCACATAGAGCGACTTCAGCATCTGGGTGTCGTAGGCGGTCAGGCCCGCGAAGATGCCCACGCCGGCGACGCTGATGATGAAGGTCAGCATGCCCGAGGGGAAGAACAGGTTGACCAGGCTGGCGAGCAGCAGGCCGACCAAGCCCATCATCAGGAAGGCGCCGAAGGCCGAAAGGTTACGCTTGGTGGTGTAGCCATAGAGGCTCAGGGCACCGAAGCTGGCGGCCGAGATGAAGAAGACGCGAGCGATCGAGCCATGCGTGTAGACGAGGAAGATCGTCGACAGCGACAGGCCCATGAGCGCCGAGAACACGTAGAACAGAACGCGCGTCGTTTGAACCGAGCGACCTTCCGTTCCCATGTTCATCCAGAACACCATGCCAAGGGGGGCGAAAGCGACGACCCACTTGAAGGGGGAGTTGAACAGGAACATGCCGAACGAGTTCAGCTCGACGATCTTGCCCGCCTCGTTGACCACGATCCCCGATGCCATGTAGGCGCCGAGCGCCACCAGGCCGGTAATGGCCACGCCGAGGGTCATGTGGTTGTAGACCGCGAGCATGAACGCGCGCAGGCCCTGATCGATCGCCGGTGCTCCGGCGCGGACGTCGCTGACGGTGCCGGCCGAGAAACGAGGATCATTGAAAGCCATGTGTCTCTCCAGATGCGGCACATGCCGCAAAAAGCTTGTTCTTATGTAGTGCTTTCCATTGAAACAGTTAAGTGAATTGCTTGCAATGTTGCCGGTATGCCACCGTGGGGTGGTCGATCTTCATCGCCTGAACTTCGGCTGAAACGCTTGTCATTCCAAGAGCCTGGCATCCGGGCCTATAGGCTTCGCAGATGCGTGGCCGGTTTCTGGCGCAGGATGCGCCAGGTGCCCGCCAGCCCGAACAGGATGGTCAGCGCCAGGGCGCCGAAGGCGGCCCCGAAAGCCGGCCCGGCCAGGAAGGTGAAGCTGAAATTCATCAGATAGGTGACGATCAGCCAGGCGCAAGCGGTGCCGGCGACCACGCCGAACAGGCCGGTGGCAAGGCCGAGCAGCCCGTATTCGAGGATGAAGGCGAAGAGGATGCGTCCACGCGTGGCACCCAGGACCTTGAGGATGACGGCGTCGTAGAGCCGGCTGTTCTGCCCGGCGGCCAGCGCACCCGCAAGCACCAGGATCGAGGCGACGAGGGCAATGGCGGCGGCAGCCCGGATCGCCATGGCGAGCTGGCCGGCAAGAT
The DNA here is from genome assembly GCF_017813775.1 of Labrys sp. LIt4. NCBI lineage: Bacteria > Pseudomonadati > Pseudomonadota > Alphaproteobacteria > Hyphomicrobiales > Xanthobacteraceae > Labrys > Labrys sp. LIt4. The sequence continues at coordinate 69,683 of NZ_JAGIPY010000017.1, read as the reverse complement.
CGGCGAAGCTCTGCAGGGCATCCTTGATGCGGACGGCCGTCACCATCGGAAAGGCGTCGGCTACCTGCTTGAGCAGGCCGAGTTCGACGGCATCATCCGCCCCATGCGGGAAGGTGAGGGTGGCGATGTCGGTCACCGGCGCGCCCTTGAACGTGTTCGGCGAATAGACCAGCACGAAATTGATGCCGAAATTCTGCCATTCGAGCTTGCGCAGGGCGCCCACCTTGGCGGTGATGTTGCGGCCGAGCACATTGACGGTGATGTCATCCCCGACAGCGAGGCCAAGCCCGTGCGCGACCTCCTGCTCGAGCGATACCAATGGCGGGCCGGCATAATCGGGAGCCCACCACTGGCCCTCGACCACGCGCGAGCCGGCCGGCACCGCGTCGGTGAAGGTGACGCCGCGATCCCCGCTCAGCACCCAGGCGATGTTCGGCGGCGGCTTGATCTTCTCGGCCGGCACGTCCTTCACGCTGACGATGCGGCCACGCAGCATGGGCACGCGCTCGCTGGTCGCCTGCGGGGCGGCCTGTTTGAGGAAGGCATCGAAGCGAGGTGCGTCGGCGCGGCGGATGTCGACGAAGAAGAAGCTCGGCGCCTTGTCGGGAATGGCGGCGGAGAGCTGGTGGCGGATATTGCCATCGACCAGGGTGAGCGCCACCAAAAGGCAGAGTCCGAGGCCGAGCGACAGCACCACGGAAGGGGTGGCGGCGCCGGGGCGGTGAATGTTGGTGACGGCCAGGCGCAGCGGCGTCGAATGCGGGCGGGGCAGCCGGCGGGCGAGCGCCATCAGGAGGCTTGCCACCACGCGCAGGAGGACGAAGGCGCCGAGCGCGGAGGCGACATAGACCAGGGCCACCTTGCGATCGGCGGCGAAGAACAGCGCCAGGGCGACCAGGGCGGCGACGGCCAGGCCGGCCAGGATCAGCACGATGGGGGCCGGCCAGCGCCGTGTCGGGGCGATGGCATCGCGGAACAGGGCCGATACGGAGATATCCCTCGCCCGCCCCAGCGGCAGCAGCGAGAAAGCCAGCGCCGTGAGCAGGCCGTAGAGGGCGGCGAGCGCCAGACCCGCCGGATTGAGCACCGGCGTGATCGGCAAGGGCAGGTAATCGGCAAAGCCATAGGCCAGGATGAAGGGCAGGGCGGCGCCGGCGGCAAGGCCGATGACGATGCCGAGGGCGGCCAGGAGCAGGGTCTGGGTGAGATAGATGCCGGTGACAAGATTGGCGCCGGCTCCCAGCGTCTTCAGCGTGGCGATGCTGTCGCGCTGGCGTTCGACGAAAGCCCTGACGGCATTGGCGACGCCGACGCCGCCCACCAACAGGGCCGTCAACCCGACCAGCGTGATGAACATGGTGAAGCGCTCGATGCCGCGCCGAAGCTCCGGAGAGGCGTCGTCGCGGGTTCTCACCTCCCAACCGGCCTGGGGGAAGGCCTGATTCGCCCTTTGGCGAACGGCATCCGGCGAGACATCGGGCGGCAGGACCAGGCGATAGCGCCAGCGGATCAGCGACCCCGGCTGGATCAGCCCGCTCTCGCGCAGCGCGTCCAGAGTGATCATCAGGCGGGGACCGAAGGAAATGCCGCCGGCGATCTTGTCCGGCTCGCCGATGAGGCGATCGGCCAGGGTCACCGTCAAATTGCCGATGGTGACGGCAGCGCCGGGTTGCAGGCCGAGCCGGGCAAACAGGGCGGCATCGGCCGCGGCATCCGCCCGGCTGCCCTGGCTGCCGATGGTGGCGGACAGCGCCCTGCCCTGGCCGAACTCCACCACGCCGAGCAGGGGATAGGCCTGGTCGACCGCCTTGATTTCGACCAGGGCGGTCTGGCCGTCCGGCGTGCGCGCCATGGCCCTGGTGCTCGCCGCGATCGAGAGCCGGCCCTGCTTTCCGATGAAGGCGAGCTCCTCGGGGCTAGCTTCGCGCCCCACCAGCGTGAACTCGATGTCCCCGCCATTGATCACCCGGCCCTGGCTGCGCAGCCCGTCCGACAGGGCGCTGGAGATGGCGTCGACCCCTGCGATCGCCATGACGCCCAGGGCGAGGCAGGCCAGGAAAATACCGAAACCGCGGATGCCGGCGCGCAATTCGCGCAAGGCAAAGCGCAGCGGAAGGGGAAGCGAAGCGAGGGACATCGGTGATGTTGAGCGGAAGGACAAGGCCGAATCAAGGCAAGGTGGGGGTGCGCCCCGTCTACCGCAAGCCGCGCGTTACGATATTGCGCGAGCCGGTGGCAGACATGATATAGCCTTCATCATGACCATGACCTCGCCAGTCGCGCTGACGGAGCGCCAATGCACCCTGATCGCCAGGGCACTGGCAGAGCCGCGGCGCTACCAGATCCTCAAGGAAATCGCCGGCCAGGGCGGCTCGGTGGCCTGCGCCTGCATGCAGCAGAAGCATGAGGTCACGCCGGCGACCTTGTCCCATCACATGAAAGAACTCGAGAATGCCGGGCTCATCGAGATCGTCCGAGAGGGCAAGTTCGCCACGCTCGTGCTCAAACGCGAAACGCTGGATGCCTATCTGCGCGAACTGGCCAGCCTGTAAGGCAGGGTGAGGCGCGGCACCGTGGAACGCCCATAGCGCCGCTCCACTCAAATCTGCTCACGAAATTTTCCACCGGCCGCTCTTGTTTCGTTTCGATGATTATCTAAGTATCGAAGCATTGTCACTCGAACCAAGAGATATTCGATGAGCAGATTGGCAGGTAAGGTCGCCGTGGTTACAGGTGCCTCGAAGGGCATCGGTGCGGGTATTGCGAAAAGCCTGGCGGCGGAGGGCGCCGCCGTCGTGGTGAATTATGCATCGAGCCGCGATGGAGCCGAGAAGGTCGTCGCCGAAATCACCGCCAAGGGCGGCAAGGCGATCGCCGTCAAGGGCGACGTCTCCAAGGCGGAGGAGGTGAAGGCGATCTTCGCGCAGGTCCAGGAGGCCTATGGCCGGCTCGACGTCTTGGTGAACAATGCCGGCGTCTATGCCTTCGCACCGCTTCAGGAGGTGACGGAAACCGAGTTCCATCGCCAGTTCAACACCAATGTGCTCGGGCTGCTGCTGGCCAGCCAGGAGGCCGAAAAGCACTTCGGTCCCGAGGGCGGCAGCATCATCAATATCGGATCGGTTGCGACCGACGTCAATTTCCCGGCCACCTCGGTCTACACCGCCACCAAGGGTGCGGTGACCTCGATCACCCGGGTGCTGGCCAAGGAACTCGGCCCCAAGAAGATCCGGGTGAACTCGATCAACCCTGGCATGGTGGAGACCGAAGGCGTGCATGCGGCCGGCTTCATCGGCGGCGATCTGGAGAGCCAGACCGTGGCCCAGACGCCGCTGGGACGCATCGGCCAGCCCGGCGATATCGCGCCCGTCGCGGTCTTCCTGGCCTCGGAAGAATCCGGCTGGGTGACCGGCGAGGTGCTGGCCGTCTCGGGCGGAGTCCGATAGGCGCCTGAACAGCCGAGGCGAATGCTGGCGAGAGCGTTCCGCCCGGTCTCGTGACCAGGCGATACGCCACAGCGTTTTGCGATTTGGCGGAATCGCCAGGAACCACAAAGACGCGTTCAATCAAAGAGTTAGAGCAATGCCGCGTTTCCGTCCAAACGCGGCATTGCTCTAGGGGCCGGTTCGCAAGGCCCGGCTGAAGGCGGTCGCAGCTCGCTCGATCAGTTCGGCGTGAATGGCCTGCCGTGATCGTCCGCCGCCGTCCGAGCAGATCGGATCCCCCACTTTCTGTGCCTCGGCGCTTTCCGCCGCGCCCGGCCTGCACAGCGCGAACATGCTGTAATGGCTCGCGTCCGCGATCGTCTCATAGGTCGTGACGGGGATGGCTTTTGCGATCCCGGCGGCCTGTGCGGTCAACGGGATGTTTGCGGCCGGGCCGAGATTGAGGAGGGCTACGGGAATGTCGACGCTCGAGAAGCTCTCGGAGTCGAAGACATCGACCGGAGCCGGGTCGATCGCCATGGCGAAGCGGATGCGCCGGTCGCGGCCATCCCGGCCGGCCGATCGCAGATCCAGGGCGTGAAGGTTGACGCCGCTTTCCCGGATCCAGCCGCACAGGGACGGATTCAGCCGATCCGTATCGCAATAGGCGGCCAGGCGCTTGGGATCGATGCGCGCCCCGGCGAGCGCCAGGGCCGTGTTGCCGCCCATGGAAAGGCCGAGGACGCCGATCTCGCCGGCATTCAGGTGATCCTTGAAAAAGGGCTCCCTCGCCACAGCATCCAGGCTGTCGCTGATATCGGCAGGCCTGAGCCAGAGCTTCATCGTCTCCGCCGCGGATCTGTTCGCCCCGCTATTGCCGGGATGGGTGGGAGCCGCCACCACGAAGCCGCGTTCCGCCAGGGGCGCTGCAATCCAGCTCAAGGCCTGGGCACTGCCGGCCAGGCCCGCTCCGTGGGAGAGAAGAACGAGCGGGAATTTTCCCGGCGCGATGGCGGCATCGCGCCGCGCCGGCGTTCCCGTAAAGAACATGCCGCCGCCGAGCATGACAGGCTCGGCGCCCGGCTGCGCGGGATACCACACGGTCACGTCCAGATCGGCGCCGCGTTCCCTGGAAGGAGCGGCAATCCGACGAACGCCGACGCCATCGGCGGCCAGCGCCTGCTTCGTCGGCTGCGCGACGCAAAGGGCGACAGCCCATAATATGATCCATGCCTTCATCGAAACTCCGTCCCATGCTGCGCGCCTGCGACTGCATCGCGATGCGCGACACAGGCATGGCTCGCTGCGGGAGGAGACCTCGATCGCGTTCCGCTCCGCCCGGAACGCGTTGCAGGAAGCGAGGCCGGGCCATGGCGGGGCGGAATGTATGGGGTGATGTGTTCCTCAGTCCCCGCCGGTCAGCCGCTTCAGGCCGGCCTGGGTTTCGGGTTCGTTCGGAATCAGGCGCAGGGCCGCCTTGTAGTCCGCGATCGCCTCCTCGCGCCGGCCCAAGGCTTCGTAGATATGGGCGCGGGTATCGAGGATGGCGCCTTCGTTGGGCGCTGCCTTCACCGCGGCCTCGGCATCCGCCAGACCCTCTTCGGCGCGGCCGAGTTTGAAGAGGGACCAGGCCCTCAGATTCAGCGCCATGGCATCGTTGCGCCCGCCCTTGATGGCGAGATCCACGTCCCGGAGCGCGCCCTCATAATCGTCGCGCTCAGCCAGGACGACGGCGCGCAGCAGCCGGGCATCCGCATTGCTCGGATCAACGGCAAGAACCGCGCTAGCTCGATCCTGCAGGTCATCGATGTTGGCCATCGCGGCGCTCTGGCCATTCGTGCTGAACTGCCAGACCTGCGAACTCGTGTTGCCAAGCCCGAAGGCCAGGGCGAGCAATGCCAGGCTGGCGAGTGTGAAGGCAAGACGGCGGGGGTCCTGGAAGGGGCCTATGCGCCGGGTGATGAGCACGGCGGCGGACAAGCCACCGAGAAAGCCGCCGAAATGGCCGGCATTGCTGATGCCGGGATTGAGCAGCCCATAGAGGAAGTTGAGGCCGGCCCAGAAGGCGGCGTTGGTCATCAGGGCCCGGCCGAAGGCGTCGCCGCGCCGCGCGCCATAGAACACGATGGCGCCGAGCAGCCCGAAGATCGCCCCGGAGGCGCCGAGGGAAAACGTCTCGCCCCACAGCACCGAGGCGAGGGCTCCGGCAACGCCGCCGACGGCGTAGATCACGAAGGCCCGCAGCCTTCCATAGGTCCGCTCCACCATCGGCATGACCTGCAGCAGCGAGAACAGGTTCAGCGCCAGATGCGGCAGGCTGCCATGCAGGTAGGGCGCGGTGAACAAGGTCCATATCCGCCCCTGAGTGAAGGGAACCTGGCCGCCGATGCCGAGCGTGTAGAGAATCCCCTGCGAAGGCTGCCAGAGTATCCGCCCCAGATTCTGCGGCGAACCCGCCAGCCAGGCCGTGAACAGCACGGCCAGCAGGTAGAGCCCGGCGCAAACCGCGGCCAGGGGATATGCCAGGGGCATCGGCCCGAACAAAGCCCGATGCCAGAGAGGCGGCTGCCGGGAGCTCACGCCGCCGCTCGGCGCGAGCCCGGTGACCCGGTTTCCTCGAAGAGTTCGGCGAGCTTGTCGGTCATCACGCCGCCGAGTTCCTCGGCGTCGACGATGGTGACGGCGCGTTTGTAGTAACGCGTGACGTCATGACCGATGCCGATGGCGATCAGTTCGACCGGCGAGCGCGTCTCGATATCCTCGATTACCCAGCGCAGGTGGCGTTCCAGATAATTGCCGGTATTGACCGACAAGGTGGAATCGTCGACCGGGGCGCCGTCCGAAATCACCATCAGGATGCGTCGGCTTTCGAAGCGCCCGAGCAGGCGCTGATGCGCCCAGGCAAGCGCCTCGCCGTCGATGTTCTCCTTCAGCAGCCCCTCGCGCATCATCAGGCCCAGGCTCTTGCGGGCCCGGCGCCAGGGCGCATCGGCCGATTTGTAGATGATGTGGCGGAGATCGTTGAGGCGGCCGGGCGAGGTCGGCTTGCCCGCCTGCAGCCAGCTCTCGCGTGACTGCCCGCCCTTCCAGGCCCGGGTGGTGAAGCCGAGGATCTCCACGCGCACGCCGCAGCGCTCGAGCGTGCGGGCGAGAATGTCGGCGCAGGTCGCCGCCACCGTGATCGGCCGTCCGCGCATCGAGCCCGAATTGTCGATCAAGAGCGTCACCACCGTGTCGCGGAAATCGGTGTCGCGCTCGCGCATGAAGGAGAGGGCGGAGGTCGGATCGATGATCACGCGCGACAGCCGGGCCGGATCGAGCATGCCTTCCTCGAGATCGAAATCCCAGGAGCGGTTCTGCTGCGCCATCAGGCGACGCTGCAGCCGGTTGGCCAGGCGAGCCACCACGCCCGACAGGCTGGAAAGCTGCTTGTCGAGATAGGCCCGCAGGCGATCGAGTTCCTCGGGATCGCATAGATCCGCCGCGTCGACGATCTCGTCGAAGCGGGTGGTGAAGGCCTTGTAGTCGCTGGCCCGCCGCTCATTGTCGCGGTGCTCGGGCGGCCGCCAGGGCTGGGCCGCCTCCTCGGCATCGCCGGTCTCGGTATCGTCGGGCAGGTCGGAGGAGGGCGATTCGGCGTCCTGCGTCTCGCCGTCCTGAGATTCCTCGTCCTCGCTCTCGGTCTCCTCGAGCTTCATGGCTTCGGAATCGTCCTGGACCTCGCCCTGGTTTTCCTGGTTCTCGCCTTCCTGCTCGCTCTCGGCGTCGTTCTCACGGTCGTCGGAATCGTCCGTATCGGCCTGCGCTTCCTCTGACAGACCCATATGGGTGAGAAGGTCGTTCATGGCGCGGGCGAAGGCGCGCTGGTTCTCGATCACGCTGTCGAGGCGGGCGAGGTCCTTGCCGGCCTTTTCTTCGATCAGGGGGCGCCATAGATCCACGAGCTTGCGCGCCGGTTCGGGCGGGGCGAGGCCGGTCAGCTTCTCGCGCACCATCAAGGCGAGGGCGTCCTCGACCGGTGCTTCCTCGCGGACGCGGATGTCCTCATATTTGCCGCCGCGGAAATAGCGGTCCTCGAGCATGGCCGTCAGGTTGTTGGCAACCCCCGCCATGCGGCGCGAGCCGATCGCTTCGCAGCGGGCCTGCTCGACGGCATCGAACACGCTGCGGGCCTGGTCGTTCTGCGGGGCGTGGCGGCGATGCACCGCGGGGTCGTGGCAGGCCAGCCGCAAGGCCATCGCATCGGCCTGGCCGCGCACGATCGCCGCGACATGGGCGTCGAGCTTGCGCGGCGGCTCGGCCAGGCGCGCCTTGTCGGCCATCAGCATCGGCTTTTCCGAAGCGAAGGTCACCTCGAGATCCGGCTTGCGGGCGATGGCGCGCAGGGCGCCGGCCACCGAACGCTTGAAGGCTTCGTTGGGCACGTCCTTGGGTTTTTCGCCGGGCTTGCGGTTCGTCGTGGTCATGATGCCGTCAATCCTGGGAGCGCGGACGTCCTCGTCCGCTCTTCCTCTCCTGCGAGCGTGGTATTTCCAGGAGCGGATCGCCCGACACTCACTTGAGTGTCGTAGGGGCGTCCGGCTCCCGAGTTACGTCAGCGCGACGTTTACCGAGCTTTCGGCCAGCTCCGCGCCGAAGGCGCGCTGGTAGAACTCGGCCACCAGGCTGCGTTCGAGCTCGTCGCACTTGTTGAGGAAGGTGACGCGGAAGGCAAAGCCGATATCGTGGAAGATATTGGCGTTCTCCGCCCAGGTCAGCACCGTGCGCGGCGACATCACGGTGGAAAGATCACCGTTCATGAAGGCGTTGCGGGTGAGGTCGGCGACGCGCACCATCTTGTTGACGATGTCGCGGCCGTTCGGGCTCTTCTGGTAGTGCTTGGCCTTGGCCAGCACGATGTCGACTTCCTTGTCATGCGGCAGATAGTTCAGCGTGGTGACGATCGACCAGCGGTCCATCTGGCCCTGGTTGATCTGCTGGGTGCCGTGATAGAGGCCGGAGGTGTCGCCCAGGCCCACCGTGTTGGTGGTGGCGAACAGGCGGAAGGCTGGGTGCGGGCGGATCACGCGCTTCTGGTCGAGCAAGGTGAGCCTGCCGGAGACCTCCAGCACGCGCTGGATCACGAACATCACGTCGGGCCGGCCGGCGTCGTATTCGTCGAACACCAAGGCGATGTTGTTCTGCAGGGCCCAGGGCAGCATGCCGTCGCGGAACTCGGTGACCTGCTTGCCGTCCTTGAGGACGATCGCATCCTTGCCGACGAGGTCGATACGCGAGACGTGGCTGTCCAGGTTGATGCGGACACAGGGCCAGTTGAGGCGGGCGGCAACCTGCTCGATATGGGTCGACTTGCCGGTGCCGTGATAGCCCGTCACCATCACGCGGCGGTTGTGGGCAAAGCCCGCCAGGATCGCCAGGGTCGTCGGCTTGTCGAAAAGATAATCGGGATCGAGGTCCGGAACGTGGTCGGAGGACTGGGAATAAGCCGGTACTTCGAGATCCGTATCGAAACCAAACAGCTTTTTGGCCGAAACCATGATGTCCGGCAGATTGGCCGGTGTCGTTGCGTCAGTCATTATGCCTTCCTTGGCTGGCGCCAGGACGGCGCAGCCGACAATCAGTTCCAGCGGGCCGGAGACAGGGGCCCCGCCGAATTTCCCAGTCTCGCCAGGCGGGCATGGGCAGTCCGGCGTCGTTTCCATAGCGTTTTGCGATTTGGCGGAATCGCCACGAATCGCAAAGACGCGTCGAACCAAAGAGTTAGAGCAAAATAGCGTTTCCGTCTAAACGCGCTTTGCTCTAGGTCTGGCGGAGATTCCCGGGATTGGAACGCGCTCCAAGCCTGGAAGCCTCGCCGGTGTTTCGGGGCTCAGCAGAGCCCGGCGCTACGCAGCGTATTATAGGCCTGGATGATCCCGCGCAATTTATCTTCGCTGGACCGGTCCCCGCCATTGGCATCGGGATGGAGGCGTTTGACCAGCGTCTTGTAGCGCGCCTTGATTTCCGGGCCGGTGGCCGTTTCCGGCAGATCGAGCGCGTCCAGGGCCTTGCGCTCCAGCAATTTCAGCCGCCGCCTCTCCGGTTCGGGCGCCCGTTGCGGGCGGCGGAAACCGTGATCCTCATCGAAGAAACCGAAGCCGTCATGGATCTCGGGACCGGGTTGCGGCCCTTCGCCGCGCTTCTTGGCCCAGGGATTGACGCCCATCGTCCAGGTCGGGCGATGGCCGGTGGCGGCGTCACGCTGATAGGCGCTCACCGAGTCGTCCGGCAGGCCGGCGAAATAATTGTAGGTCTTGTTGTAGTCGCGCACATGTTCCAGGCAGAAATGCCAGAACTGGCCTTCGCGATTGCGCCCCTTAGGCGCACGAAATTCGCCGGCGTTCCGGCAACCGGCATGTTCGCATAGCCGTACGCTCGCCGGCTGGACCTCCTCGGCCCTTGGGCGCACCCGGATGCGATCAAACAAGGGCGAGTCCAGATCCATAATGACACACTATGCGAGGGTGAACACAAATGGGCAAGCACGAGCTTGGGCGCAAGAGCGTTTTGTAATTTGAACGAATCCCGTCAAATCGCAAAGACGCGTTGAACCGGAGAGTGAAAGCAGACAAGCATTCTTACCTGAAAGCGTTTTGCGCTGGGGTTAATGGAGGCGAATGCCGCTGCAGACTTTGAAATATGGGGTCTGCCGACCCGAAAAAGAAAGAGGCCGCCCAAATGGCGGCCCAAGTCTTAGGGAGGAAACGCCCAAGGAGGGCAGTGGGGGAGCGCAAAGGCGCGTCCACCACGCCCCTAAAGTGATCCTCATCGGTTTATTTCGCAAGTGCGAAATGAAATTAATTTTGAAACCGGCCCGAAATCGGGCCGGTGTTGTAAAAATGCGACGTTTGCGCGGCTGGCCGGCTTTTTTCAGCGGCTGGCCGGCGCTTGCAGCAATTTTTGTGCTGCAATGCCGAAGGCGATCCCGAGCGTTGCCCACAGCACGGCATGGATGCCGAGAGAGGCGATGCGGAACTTCCATAGCACCGTGGCCGAGAAGTCCGCCGGGATGTCGTTGACCGACGGCAGGATCTGCATGGCGACCACCATCACGACGAGATAGGCCGCCGCTCCCACGAGGTTGGCGTTCCAGCGGCCGAAACTGGCGGCGAGCCGGTTCGCGGTGCCCAGGGCCGCCGCCATCGTCACGATCGATAGCAGAATCAGGCCGAAATAGAAGGCGGTGCGCAGGCCGATGGTGTCGGGATTGCCGACCGCCGGCGGATTGGCGGGATATTTGATCTGCGGCACCACCATGATGGCGGCAAAGCCGATGACGGCGATCAATCCGGCGGTCGCGCGCGGGCTGAGGCTGCCGATCCGCCCCTGCGCGAAGGCAAAGATCAGGGCAAAGATGCCGCCGAGGGCCGCGCCATAGACGACCATGCCGGTGACGAGCCCATAGCTGGACTGGACCGGACGGCTGACCGGCTCCTCCTCATGGTCGTGGACCATGGTCGTCTGCGCCGCGCCGGCAGCGGTACTCGCAGCGGGCGCCGGCGCCGACGCGTGGCTTTCCTCGAAAGCGATGGCAGCGTCGACCTGAGGCTCGCCGAAGACCCAGGCGAAGCCAGACGCAAGCAGTCCGGCCAGGATGCCGATCAGCATCCCCCGGATCAAAAGCGATCTAACCATGTCGTGTGCCTATGCGCCCTAGTGGCAGGGGAAGCCGAGCAGATGGCGGGCGTCATGCACGAATTCGTGGATGTAGACGCCGGGAACGAGCGAGGTCGCGCCCTGTTCGGCGCCGACGAAATAGATGGCGAGCACAGCCAGCAACACGGTGAAGAGAGCCCAGGGCAGAATCTCCCGAACCGGGATGGCGATCGGCTGCTGGGCGACGGGTGCCAGAGTTGCGGTGGTCATGAAAAGCTCCTTGGGATTACGCGTCCCGTTACGAGTCATGCTGCCTTGGAAGAGGTCTGACTTCCGGACGGCGCCGAGCGCCGCCGTTCACAGTGGCGCGACCGTGCCGGAATTCCACCGGCTTCCCACCCTTGGCAAAGCTCTTCCATAAGAGCCCAAGTCACGCATATGTCAATATTCTGGAAACGACATTAAGCGTGGTCCCGAATGGTTGCGCGACTTTTCGGGAGAGATCATGCTTCCCAAGTCTCGGGGAATGCCGTCATGACGCCACGCCTGATCCTGCTGTGCCACGGGGCGACGCCTGCGCTGCGCGCGGCGGGCTTCCCGCTCGACGAGGCGCTCGATGCGCGGGGAATGGCGGCGGCCCGCGATCTGGAAGGGCGTTTCGCCAAGGCGACCCGCATCCTGAGCAGTCCGGCGCTGCGGGCCCGCCAGACGGCGCAGGCCCTCGGCCTCGAGCCCGAGATCGACGAGGCCCTGCGCGAATGCGATCATGGCCGCTGGGCGGGGCTCGGCCTGGAGGCGGTAGCCGCCGCCGAACCGGAGGCGCTCGGGGCATGGCTGACCGATCCGAAGGCCTGCCCGCATGGCGGCGAGAGCATTGCCGCCCTGATTGCGCGGGTCGGCGCCTGGCTCGCTGGCGGGCGATTCGAGGGATACACGCTGGCCGTCACCCACGCCTCGGTGCTGCGCGCGGCGATCGTTCATGCCCTCGGCACCGAGCCTTCCTCTTTCTGGCGTATCGAAGCCGGTCCGCTGGCCACCGCCGATCTCAGGCCCTCCAGACGCGGTTGGTCGCTGCGCCTCGGGGCATAGAACGACCCGGCAGAGCTCCTCCTGCTTTTTCGTCATTGGCATGTCGCCGGGCCTTTTGTAGACACGGCTCTGACGGGTTTGTCGCCCAAACAGGATTGATGTCATGCGCGTTGCAATGATCGGTACGGGTTATGTCGGCCTGGTGACGGGGGCCTGCCTTGCCGATTTCGGCCATGTCGTCACCTGCGTCGACAAGGATCCGGCCAAGATCGAAGGCCTGCTGGCCGGCCGTATGCCGATCTACGAGCCCGGTCTCGACGATTTGGTGGCCCGCAATGTGCGCGAGAAGCGCCTGTCCTTCACCACCGAGCTTGCCCCCGCCGTCCGCGATGCGGCCGTGGTATTCCTGGCCGTCGGTACGCCCTCGCGCCGCGGCGACGGCCATGCGGATCTGTCCTATGTCTACGGCGCTGTCAGGGAGATAGCCGCGGCGGTCGAAGGCTTTACGGTGGTGGTCACCAAGTCGACCGTGCCGGTCGGCACCGGCGACGAGGTCGAGCGTCTGATCCGCGAGGTCCGGCCCGACGCCGACGTCAGCGTGGTCTCGAACCCCGAATTCCTGCGCGAGGGTGCGGCGATCGAGGATTTCAAGCGCCCCGACCGCATCGTGGTCGGCACGGAGGAGCAGCGTGCCCGGGAGGTGATGGCCGAGGTCTATCGCCCGCTCCATCTCAACCAGGGTCCGCTGCTGTTCACGGCGCGGCGCACCTCCGAACTGATCAAATATGCCGCCAACGCCTTCCTGGCGACCAAGGTCACCTTCATCAACGAAATCGCCGATTTGTGCGAGAAGGCCGGCGCCAATGTGCAGGAGGTGGCGCGCGGCATCGGCCTCGACAACCGCATCGGCTCCAAATTCCTGCATGCCGGGCCGGGTTTCGGCGGCTCCTGCTTTCCCAAGGATACGCTGGCGCTGCTGCGCACCGGCCAGGAATACGGCGTGCCTCTGCGCATCGTGGAATCGGTGGTCGGCGTCAACGATGCCCGCAAGGCGGCGATGGCGCGCCGCGTCATCGCGGCCCTCGACGGCAACATCGCCGGCAAGACGGTGGCTTTGCTCGGCCTCGCCTTCAAGCCGAACACCGACGACATGCGCGACAGCCCTTCGATCCCCATCGTTCTGGCGTTGCAGGACAAAGGCGCCAAGGTGCGGGCCTATGACCCCCAGGCGATGGAGGAGGCCCAAAAGATCCTGAGCGATGTCGACTATCGTTCCAGCGCCTATGACTGCCTCGACGGCGCCGATGTCGGCGTGATCGTCACCGAATGGGACGAGTTCCGGGCGCTGGATCTCGATCGGGTCAAGCGCCTGCTGATGCAACCGGTGATCGTGGACCTGCGCAATATCTACAGGCTCGACGACATGAAGCGGCATGGCTTCCGCTATGAGAGCATCGGGCGCGAGGGAACGGCGCCCTGAGCCATGGCGGGAGCGGCCAGGCCCAGGATTGGAGTGTCGATCTTCAGATCGACGGTCTTGGAAATGCCACCGGCTTGGGCAATGATAGCCGGCAGCGAGCTTTGACCGACCCAGGCAATCGCTTCCGCCAAGCGCAGGCGACAGAAATGACGCGCCTGTTGCGGATATGCACCAAGTCCCAACTCACGGTTGCAGGGCGCCGATCTTGATTGGATCAAAGCGCTAAGAATTATCATACTATAGAATTCACACGGCGATTCGACCGCGATTCCGGCCGGTGGAGCGCTGAACAGGATCTCCGAACCTGCCCTGGCGGCGCAGGCTGGGAAATCCTGCAGGATTTCCAGACGCCAGCTGCAGTGCCCGCGACAAGGTCATAGGCCACGCGGGCGGCTTGGCTGAGGCGCTTTGCTTGCGAGGATGTTCATGTCGAGGTTGCGTCGCAAATTGAGTCGGCTGGCCGCCGGCGTGCTGGTATTGACGGCCGTCGAGGGGGCGGGCAGCGCGTTCGCCCAGCAGATGCCGGCCATGCCGGTCACGGTGGCCAATCCCGTCAAACGCAAGATTACCGAAGCGCTGGAATTCACCGGGCGGTTCCAGGCCTGGCCCCAGGTGAACATCACCTCGCGGGTTACCGGCTATCTCGACAAGTCGAGCTTCGTGGAGGGTTCCCTCGTCAAGGAGGGCGATGTGCTGTTCGCGATCGATCCGCGTCCGTTCCAGGCCGCGGTCGACCAGGCGGCCGCCCAGGTGAAGATCACGCAGACCCGGATCGACCTGACCAAGGCCAATCTGGCGCGCGCCGAGGCGCTGAAGAAGAGCGGCAACGTCACCGACGCCACCTACCAGGCCAATCTCCAGGCCTATCAGGAAGCGGCCGCCTCGATCGATTCGGCCAATGCGGCGCTGGCGACGGCCAAGCTCGACCTCAATTACGCCACCATCGCCGCGCCGATCTCGGGCAGGATCACCCGCCAGCTCGTCTCGCGCGGCAATCTCGTGGTGGCCAACTCGGCCTCGCCCTTGGCGTCGATCGTCGCCGTCGATCCGATCTTTTTCTACTTCGATCTCGACGAGGCGAGCTATCTTGCCTATCAGCGCGCCTCCAAGGGCAAGCTGGATAGCGGCGGTAAGGATCCCACGCTGAAGGTCGAGATCGGCCTGTCCGACGAGAAGGGGTTCTCCCACAAGGGCACGCTCGACTATATCGCGCCGCAGGTCGACGCGCAGACCGGCACCGTCACGGCCCGCGCCAAGGTCGACAATCCCGATGGCTTCCTCACGTCGGGCCTGTTCGGGCGCATCCGCATCACCATCGGCGAGCCCTATGAGGCGCTGGTCGTGCCGGATGTGGCGGTGAGCCAGTCGGCACAGGGACGCACCGTCATCGTGGTCGGCGCCGACAAGATCGCCAATCCGCGCGTGGTGGAACTGGGCCCGAAATTCGGCAGCTTCCGCGTGATCAAGTCGGGCCTCAAGCCGGAGGACCAGGTGCTGATCAATGGCCAGATGCGCGCCCGCCCGGGCGGCGAGGTCGTGCCGCAACCCACCAAGCTGGACGTGCCTGAGACGCTCGTTCCCGACCCGAACTGATCGGGAGCGCAGCCCATGAAATTCGGCCATTTCTTCGTCGACCGCCCGATCTTTGCCGCCGTCGTCTCAATCGTCACGGTGGTGATCGGGCTCGTCTCCTATGTCGGCCTGCCGATCGCGCAGTTCCCGCAGATCGCCCCGCCGACCGTGGTGATCAACGCCACCTATCCCGGCGCCAACGCCCAGACCATCGCCGAGACCGTGGCTGCGCCGCTGGAGCAGTCGATCAATGGCGTGGAGGGGATGATCTACCAAACATCCCAGGCCACCAATGACGGTTCGCTGCAGATCACCGTCACCTTCGCCACCGGCACCGATCTCGACATCGCCCAGGTGCAGGTGCAGAACCGCGTCTCCTCCGCCGAGCCGCGCCTGCCGGCCGAGGTGCGCGCGCTCGGCATCACGGTCAACAAGTCGTCGTCCGACTTCCTGTTGATCGTCACGCTCTATTCGCCGGATAATTCGCTGAACGATTATGGCATCTCCGATTATGCCATCCTCAACGTCAACGACATCCTCGCCCGTGTCGACGGCGTCGGCTCCACCTTCTCCTTCGGCCTGCGCGAGCCCTCGCTGCGCGTCTGGCTCGACCCGAACCGCTTGGCCGGTTTCGACCTGACGGCGGGTGACGTCGTCCAGGCCCTGCGCGAGCAGAACGTACAGGTTTCCGGCGGCACGCTCGGCGCCCAGCCCTCGCCCAGCAACACCACCAGCGAGATCACGGTCACCACCCAGGGCCGTTTCCAGGATGCCGAGCAGTTCCGGAACGTCATCATCAAAGCGACGGACAGCCGCCTCCTCAAGCTGAAGGACGTCGCGCGTGTCGAGGTCGGCGCCAAGCAGTACAGTTCCAACCTCTATCTCGACGGCCAGCCCACCGTGGGCATCGCCGTGCTGCAGCGGCCCGGATCCAACGCGCTCGCCACCGCCGACCGCGTCAAGGCCAAGATGGACGATCTGGCCAAGGCCTTCCCGCCGGGGCTGAAATATTCCATCGTCTACAATCCCACCGAATTCGTCTCGGCCTCGATCGAAGCCGTCTATGAGACGTTCTTCGAAGCGATCGTGCTGGTGGTGATCGTCGTCTTCATCTTCCTGCAGTCCTGGCGGGCGGCGATCATTCCGATCATCGCCATTCCCGTCTCGATCATCGGCACCTTCGCGGTGATGGCGGGCCTGGGCTTCTCGCTCAACATGCTCACCCTGTTCGGGCTGATCCTGGCGGTGGGCATCGTGGTCGACGACGCCATCGTGGTGGTGGAGAATGTCGAGCGCAACATCCATGACGGCATGACGCCGAACCGGGCCGCCCATGTCACCATGGACGAGGTCGGCCGCGCCGTGATCGCCATCGCCCTGGTGCTGTGCGCGGTGTTCGTACCAACCGCCTTCATTCCCGGCATCTCCGGCCTGTTCTACCAGCAGTTCGCGGTGACCATCGCCGCCGCAACGGTGATCTCGGCTTTCAATTCGCTGACCCTGTCGCCGGCGCTCGCCGCTCTGCTGCTCAAGCCGCACGATCCCGAGCACCGGAGCCGCTTCTTCCTGTTCCGCTGGCTCCGGGCGGCGGGCAACGGTTTCAATCGCGGCTTCGACAGGCTGTCGCGCGGCTATGGCGGCACGGTGGGCTTCGCCGCCCGGCACAAGCTGCTGTTCCTGCTGATCTATGGCGGCCTGCTCTTTGCCACCTGGCACGTCTACACCAGGGTGCCGACCGGCTTCGTGCCGGACTCCGACCAGGGCTATGCCATCGTGGTAGTGCAATTGCCCGACGGCGCTTCGCTGGAACGCACCGATGCGGTGGTGCGCAAGGCCCAGCAGATCGCGGCGGGCAGCCCGGGCGTCGCCCATGTCATCGGCGTCGCCGGTTTCTCGGGCGCGACCTTCACCGCCGCCTCCAATGCCGCCACCATCTTCGTGCCGTTCAAGCCGTTCGACGAACGCCTGAAGGAAGGATTGTCGGCGCAGGCCATCGTGGGTGAACTGCAGAAACGCGTCTTCGCCATCGAGGAAGGCTTCGTCTTCGTCATTCCGCCGCCCACCATCCAGGGGCTCGGCACCGGTGCCGGCTTCAAGATGCAGGTGCAGGATCGCGGCGGCGTCGGGCCCGAAGCGCTGATGCAGGCGGCCAATGCCCTGATCGGAAAAGCCAACCAGACGCCGGGACTCACCCAGGTCTACACCACGCTTTCCAACAACGGTCCGCAGCTCTTCGTCAATGTCGACCGCGTCAAGGCGCGCATGCTCAACGTGCCAGTTGGCAGTATCTTCGAGGCGCTGCAGGTCTATGTCGGTTCGGCCTATGTCAACGACTTCACCCGCCTGGGGCGTGCCTTCCAGGTGAATGCCCAGGCCGAGGGCCGCGATCGCCTCAACAAGGAGGATCTCTCCCGCCTCAAGGTGCGCAGCAGCACCGGCGCCCTGGTGCCGCTCGGCTCGCTGATCTCCTTCGAGGAACGCACCGGCCCGGATACGGTGATGCGCCACAACCTCTATCCCGCCGTCTATATCAGCGGCTCGGGCCTGCCCGGCGTGTCCTCCACCACGGCGCTCGACTTGATGGAGAAGGCGGCCGCCGAGGTATTGCCGCCGGGCGTCGGTTTCGAATGGACCGAGATCGCCTTCCAGGAGCGCTCGGTGGGCAACACGATCTATTTCGTGTTCGGCATCGCCGTGCTGTTCGTCTTCCTGTTCCTCGCCGCCCAGTATGAAAGCTGGTCGCTGCCGCTCGCCATCATCCTGATCGTGCCGCTGTCCATTTTGGCGGCGCTGCTCGGGGGCATGGCGCGCGGCCTGCCGATCTTCGGCGGGTGGTGGTTCAAGGTGATGGACAACAACATCATGACGCAGATTTCCTTCGTCATGCTGATCGGCCTCGCCGCCAAGAACGCCATCCTGATCGTCGAGTTCGCGCGCCAGCGCGAGGACCATGGCGACACGCCCTGGCAAGCCGTGGTCGAAGCCTGCCGGCTGCGCCTGCGCCCGATCCTGATGACCTCCTTCGCCTTCATTCTCGGCGCCGTGCCGCTGATGATCGCCACGGGGCCGGGCTCGGAACTGCGCCAGGCGATCGGCACGGCCGTCGTCTTCGGCATGAGCGGGGTGACCTTTCTCGGCCTCTTCCTCACACCGGTTTTCTACGTCACCATCCGCCTCATCGTGCGCAAGCTCTTCCGCGAGAAGCCCAAGCCCTCGACGGTGACGCCTGCGACGATGAACGAGCCGGAAGGCAGCTAAGAGGGTAAGTTGGTGGCGTTCGAATGCAATCAAAGGGGCTTTCGCCGCCCCTTTGATTGACTCGTCGCGCGGTTTTGCTCATTCTCAGCCGCACGGAACGGGCGGCGGCATCGCCGCGGCCCGTTCTGACGATACTCAGATGTACGTGGGCCCCGGCAGCTTTGCCGCATCGGGGCAGTTCATCCGGCCTGGGTCTCGATGGTGGAAGATTTGCGCCAGCGTCGCCCAGACGTGTGGCGGCGTGTGCTTTGCGCGCATGATCTTTGCCATTGGGACTTCCAAGTGTTGCGCCTCCTCGGAGGTGCCGAGGTCGCGGTGAACAGGATGGATGACAAGCCCTTCATAGCCCTTCGCCTGGTCGGCATTCCCCATCTCACGGTGACGGGAGAGGGGGTGTTTCCCGCCAAGGGCTATGTATTGGTCGCCATGCTGCTGCTGGCCGGCAGCCGGCGCATGAGCCGCCAGGCTGTCGCTGCCCTGCTCTGGGACGATGCCCCCGAGGAAAAGGCCCTCACCAATCTGCGCCAGCTTCTCGTCCGCATCCATCGGACATGGCCCTATGCCGATCCGCTGGTGGAGACCAGCGGTCCTCATCTGGCGGCCGGCCCTGGTGCGGACCGTACCGATCTCCACACGATCCTGCGTTTGGCGAAGTCGGGCGTGTTGGCCGAGCGGGTACAGGCTGTCCTGCTCGCCAAGGGCGATTTTCTCGACAGCATCGATTCCGGCGGAACCGAATTGTCGCAGTGGTTCCGCAGCGAGCGCGAACGCTTCCGCCGCATCGTGCTGACTCTGGCCTCCGAGGTCCTGGTCGAGATGACCCGCTATGGCCGCGCGCCCGAGCGGGAAATCGACCTGATCGGCGAGGTGATGCTCACGCTCGAGCCGGAACGGGAGGAGAGCTACCGCGCCCTCATCGAAGCCTATGGCCGCAACGGCAATATCCCGGCGGTGCACCGGGTCCACGCCGGCCTGACCGACATGCTCCATCGCGAATTCGGAGCGGAGCCCCGGCCCCAGACCCTGGCCACCTTGCGCCGGGTCCTCGCCAGCGCGCCGCAGCCGCGCGTCCAGGTGACCGGAGAGGCATCCCATGCGGTCGACGAGCGGCCGGTCCTGGCGAGTTCTGCCGCGTCTCGCCTGCCTGGCTTGCCGCGCGTGGCGCTGTTTCCGCCGCGCCCGATACCGGGCCGCACGCTCGATCCCCTGCACCGGGCCCTGATCGAGGACGTCGCCAACGACCTGTCGCGCCACCGCACCTTTGCCGTGCTGGCTCCGCATAGCAGCTTCCATGTCGCCGATACGGGCGAGAGCAGGCGTTTCGCCAGCTTGCGCAGCGCCTATCTGATCACCGGCTTCATGGTGCCGGCGAGCGAGCGCATGGCGCTCCGGCTGACGCGCCAGCCGGACGAGGAGATCGTCTGGGCTGCCGAGTATCTGGTATCCCCCGAGCGGCTGGCACTTTCCTTCCGGTTGATCACCCGGCAGATCGCCGCCACCCTCGCCAACGAGATCGAGCGCGACCAGCTCGATCGCGCCCGCGCCGACCCCAAGCCCGCCGCCTATTGCCATTATCTCGAAGGACAGGCCCGGCTGCACAGCTTCGACCTTGCACGCCTGCGCCGGGCGCGCGCCGAGTTCAAGCTGGCCACCGAGGAGGACGGGGATTTCGCGCCCTCGCGCGCCCGCATCGCCCAGACCCTGCAGCTCGAATGGCTGATGCTGGGCGGAACCGATCCGTCCCTTCTCAACCAGGCCCGGGCGGAAGCGGATCTGGCGATGAAGATCGATCCCGGCCACGGCACCGGCCACTGGATGTCGGCGGTGGTGGCGCTCTATCAGCATGATTTCGACTATACCGCCGAGAAATTCATGGAAGCGGAGGTTCTCAATCCGCATTCGGCCGATCTCCTGGTCCATCATGCCGATGCGCTCTCCCATCTCGGCGAACCGGAACTGGGCTGGGAACGCTTCCAGCGGGCCCTGGAGCTCAATCCTTTCCCGCCGGACTATTACTGGTGGTTCGGCGCCAGCATCGCCATCCGCCGCCGGCGCTTCGAGGAGGCGATCGAGCTGTGTGCCCGGATGGAGAACGACGAATCGGCCATCCGGGTGCTGGCCATGTGCCATGGCTTCGTCGGCGATACCGCGATGGCCCGCCATTACGGGCGGCGGGTCATGGACACCTATCCGGGCATGACCGCCCTGGATCTGGCCAGCCTGGCACCGGATCGCCGCCGGGAGGACATCGAGTTCTGCGCTCAGGGCCTGCGTCTGGCGGGACTCTCCTGAAGAAGGGCCGGCTGCGTGATCGGGATCCAAGAAGAGGCTGGCCGGCTGGCCATGTGCCCGTAGTTTCGAGCGATTACCTTCCTTAAATGTATTCTCGTAGCGCGATGCTCGATATTTTCCTGCGTCGGGCTCTGTTCAATTGATTTATTTTGAAAGTTGAAATGTATTCGTTTTTTAATTTCCAAGATTATCCGCGTGATTTGATATGTTGATGTCAGACGGCCCCATCGTCATCATTTCATGAATCAGCTTCTTCGTGGCAGGCGATGTGATATTCATGATTCCGTTTCTGCGTGACTCGGGCGTGAAGTCTGGTCCTGAAATAGATTGGACTTGTTGACTTGGACATGTTCGACGAACAAGTAGTAGATGCGGCGCATATGTCGAGCCTGACCTGAAGGTTCTCGTCTCAAGCCACGAGATTTGTGATGAGAACGACAGGATATCTGGCAAGTGGTGGCAGCATGCAGGGAATGCTGGGCCAGACTCCCCAGGCGAGGATAGTCGAATGGACTCCAACGGCGACATTGTTCTTCATCTGGTAGGCGTACCGCATGTAGCCAAACCGATGAAGGGCGTGTTCCCGGCCAAGGGATATGTTCTCGCTGCGATGCTGTTGCTTTGCGGGGGCCGGCGAATGAGCCGGCAGACCATTGCCGCCTTGCTGTGGGACGATGCTCCCGAAGAGAAAGCCCTCACCAATCTCCGGCAATTGCTGGCCCGCATCAACAGGTTCTGGCCCCTGGACCAGCCCCTGATCGAGGCGGAGGGCTCCAATCTGATGGTCGGACCCGGGGGGCGGTACAGCGACCTCGCTCAGATCATGACGCGCCGCAAGTCCCAGGTCCTGGCAGAGCGCGTGGCTGCTGTCCGGCTGGTGAGGGGAGATCTGCTCGATACGCTCGACACCGGCGGGCCCGAGCTGTCGCAATGGTTCCGCAGCGAGCGCGAGCGCTTTCGCCGCCAGGTCCTGGGGCTGGCGGGCGAGGTGCTCATGGAGATGACGCAGTTCGCCCGCGCCAAGAAGAGCGATATCGACGAGATCGGCGAGCGCATGCTGGCGCTGGAGCCGGAGCGGGAGGAGAGTTTCCGCGCGCTGATCGAGGCTTACGGCCGGATCGGCGATATCGAGGAGGCCGGCCGTCTCTTCGACGATCTGAAAAAGATGTTGCGCGAGGAATTCGGCATCGAGCCGAGGCCGGAAACGGCGGCCACCATGCGGCGTATCCTGGCCAATGCGCCCCGCCCCCGGCTGCAGGTCGTCTCCGAGACAGAGGTTTCGGCGGTGCGCGATCAGGCGGCCCGGCCGCCGGCCTTGCGCAATCTGGCGGGGCTGCCGCGTGTCTCCCTGTTCCCGCCCCAGCCGCGGCCGGGCGAGACCCTGCATCCCCTCTATCGCATGCTGATCGAGGATGTCGCCAACAGCCTGTCGCGGCATGCCACCTTCGCGGTGACGGCCCCCCATAGCAGTTTCGACGTGGCCGATAGCGGGGATCGGGAGAGGCTGGCCGCCTTGCGCTCAGGCTATCTCGTCACCGGCTTTCTGGTGCCCGGGAGCCAGAAGATGGCCTTGCGGCTGACGAGGAATCCCGGCGACGAGATCATCTGGGCGACGGAATACCAGGTGGAACTGGAGAATCTGGCGGTTGCTTTCCGCATGATCTCGCATCGGATCGCGGCGACGCTGGCGAGCGAGATCGAGCGGGACCAGCTCGAACGCCTGCGGGCCGATCCCAAGCCGCTCGCCTATCGGCACTATCTGGAAGGGCACCTCCTGTTCAAGAATTGCGACCTGCCGCGTCTGCGGCGCGCAAGAGTGGAGTTTCAGAAGGCGGCAGCGATAGACAAGGACTTCGCCGGCGCAAGAGGGGCGGTTTCCAACGCGCTGCAGCTGGAATGGCTCATGCTGGGAGCGAACGATCCGTCACTCCTGATGCAGGCGCGTCACGAAGCCGAGGCGGCCATCAGTATCGATGCGGGCAACAGTGTCGGCCACTGGATGTCGGCGGTGATTGCTCTGCATCAGCGCGATTACGACAAGGCCGCCGAGCAATTCCTGGAAGCCGAGACGCTCAATCCCAATTCGGCCGACCTGCTGGAATCGCATGGCGATTCCCTGGCGCATCTGGGCGATCCCGATGCGGGCTGGGAGAGGTTTCAGCGCGCGATCGAACTCAATCCGTTCCCGCCCGACCGCTATTGGTGGGGCGGGGCCACGATCGCCTATTTTCGCGAGGACTTCGAGGGGGCGATCGACATGTGCGGCAAAATGGAGAGCGATCAGTCCGTTTTGAGGATACTCGCAATATGCCACGGCAATCTCGGCCATAAGGAAGCTGCCAGGAACTATGGAGCGCGTTTGAAGGACATGTATCCCGGGATAACCGCGGCAGACGTTGTAAAGCTCATCCCGGACAAGAAAGGAAAAATGAAAGATGTGATCGTGCGCGGACTCAGGGTGGCCGGAATCTCATAGCCCGTCCTGAATTCGCCGCCCTCACATGACGCGCAACGATGCGGAGGTCGAAGTTTAAATGGAGAGGGGATGTTATGGCGGGACTGCGACGGGACCGGGACCATATCTACATAATCGGTGACAAGGGCGTTGGGATCTTTCTGATCAAGATCAGTCCTGTTCGTATCGTCAGGATACCGGACAAGGAGGTCCGCCGCTTTGGCAAAGAGAACAATTGTGATGGCTATGCTGCCGTCGCGGCCCTGTGCTGGCGCGTCATTGCCGATCACCGTGCTGCTCACGGAGACGGCCCGCAACTCGAACCCGACAATCTTGTCGGTATCGCTTCGCTAGCGGAGGCGGGTGTCAATTTGAGCAATCTCGAATTTTCGTTCGGGACGAATATGTCGACGACGGCGATTGAGGCGACGAGAGCGCGAAACCGGTCACTGAAAATGGCCCTTTGTTATCTGACGCAGAGGACAGGAAACAATCTTCAGGACGCCGTGCTGCTCGATGACGGCAATGCGGACGATTTTGTCTGCTAGGCCACCTGTTCCTCGGCCGACGGGTTCTCGTTTTTTCGGAAGTATGAGGTGAACCTTGTATAACCCTCGCTATTTCCGGGAGGAGCGCGTCGAGGTGCTGCACGCCTTGATGCGCGATCATCCGCTGGCGACGGTCGTCACCCATGAGCGGGGGCGCCTGCAGGCCAATCACATCCCCCTGTTCCTGGTGGCCGACAAGCGGCGCAAGGGTGTGTTGCGGGGCCATATCAACCGCAACAATCATATGGCCGTCGATCACGACCCGGCCTTGGAGGTGCTGGCGATCTTCCAGGGACCGATGCACTACATCACGCCGAGCTGGTATGTCGACAAGGTCGAGGGGGGCAAGGCCGTGCCGACCTGGAACTATGTCACCGTCCATGTGCATGGCCGCTTGAGATCGACTGAGAATCCGCGCTGGCTGCGTGAGCACGTCACCGCCCTGACCGATCTGGTCGAGGCCGGACGGCCTCGGCCCTGGCAGGCCGAGAGTGCGCCGCCCTCCTTCATGAAGGGACAGATCAAGGGCATTATCGGGCTGGAGATCACGATCACCAGCATCGAAGGAAAATGGAAGCTCAGCCAGAACCGGCCGGAGCCCTATCGCGGCAGCGTCGTCGAAGGCCTGACGGCGGAGGGCGATCTTGTCATGGCCGATCTCATGACCAATGCCATCAAATAGCCGGCTCAACGATTGAGGACAGCCCAGCCATGAAGCCGGCATCCGCTTTCCATTATCCGCCTCTCGTGCCCTTCGGCATCACGCGGGTGGGCGACCTGACAGAGCTTGACATTGTCGGCATTCCCGTCTGGTTTGCCACCCGGCCCAATGCCCGCTCCATCGCCGTGAGCCAGGGCAAGGGATTGACGCATGAGCAGGCGCGCATATCCGCCATCATGGAGGCGGTGGAGGGAGCCGTCGCCGAGCAGACCAAGGCTTTGATCGCCGAATTCGGCACGGCGGAGGAGATGGCGGCCCGCGGCCGATGCCTGGTGCCGCTGGAGGGCCTCGCGCGGTTCCGGAGCGAAGCCTATGACGAGCAGACCCAGCGCGCCTGGGTGCGTGGCGTTGCCCATGGCAGCGGGAGGCCGGTCTTCGCCCCCTATGAACTCATCGGGCTCGACATGCGCGAGGCATTCCCCTGGGATCGGGATGCCTTCCATATCAGTTCGGCCGGGCTTGCCGCCGGGCCGAGTTTCGAATTCGCCGCCTTGGCCGCCTTGCTCGAACTGGTCGAGCATGATGCCACCACCTTCTCCGACGCCTTCGGTCACCTGGAAGCCACCTCGCGCCAGTTGCGCTGGCAGGCCGGCGTGCATGCGGGACTGGACGAGGCCGTCGGCAGGGTGCGCGCCGCCGGGCTGGAGCCGCGCTTCTTCGACAAGACCAACCGCCTCGGCCTGCCGGTGGTCAGCGCCGTGATCGTCCGGCCGGTGGTGAGTGAAGCGGGCGGTGGGGAGCGGTTTTCCGGGGGCGAGGCCTGCCGGCTCGATGCCGGAGCCGCTGCCCTGGCAGCCTTGCTGGAGGCGGTGCAATCGCGGCTCACCACTATTGGCGGGGTCCGCGACGATCTCGACCCGGATTTCTACGAGACAATGGACGATGTCCTGCCCATGCCGGATCCGGCAGCGCCTTGCCTGGCCGAATTCGCCGAGCGACATCGCCGGCCGCCCCTGCTGCATGCGGGAGAACGGACGCATGCGGCGCAACTCGATGCTGTCGCAGCCAAGCTCGCGGAGGCGGGCCATACCGACATTTTTCTTTTCGATCTCCCAGGGCCGGTCGCGGGTGTGCATGTGGTGCGCGCCTTGGTGCCGGGCCTCAAGACTTTCGTGGAGGACGGCGTGTCCGATATCGGCCTGGAGGATCTGACCGGAGCGATGGGGTGGCGGTGACGCCGGGGCGCAACGGCGCAGGCGCGAAGCGGGAACGGAAGACAGCCCGTCCTTGGCCCGCTGGTCGGATCGAAGGAGGTTCGAAAATCGCGAATTGCTGCAATTCACCGGGGGCAGGCAGTATGTTTCCACGAAATCTCCAGCGGAGATTTACAAAAGCCTTATTGCTTCAGTGTACTGATTTTATTTCTGCGTGAAAATTTTTTGTACTATTTAAATTTACGTGGGAAAAATTTTATTTAGATCAAGAATTTTTCAAATTAAATTGCATCTTACGTAAAGATTTTTGAACATAATTGCTGTTATGTTCTTTGGTTGCACGGCGGTGGGTGTGACGCCGGTGTGACTTGAGGCGGGAGTTTCCGGCCAATTCATTGACTTGAATGGATTTTGTAACAAAGTGACGCCACGGTTCACGAACTTGGCGATGCTCGCGCGAGCTTCTCACGGGCGCGGGCCGGCTTTGTTCGGATCGATAGTGCCAGGCCTTATTGGGGAGCGGGCGCAGTTCTCGTCCGTCAACCATGCAAAGGGAGCTGGGATCGACGAATGGATGCTGAGCGGGACATGATCGTTCATCTGGTCGGCGTGCCTCACATGGCCAAGCCGACCGAAGGGGTATTTCCGGCCAAGGGCTATATTCTCATCGCCATGCTGCTGCTCGCCGGCAGCGGCCGCATGAGCCGGCAGGCGGTGGCGGCCCTGCTTTGGGATGATGCGCCCGAGGAGAAGGCGCTGACCAATCTGCGTCAATTGCTGGTGCGCATTCACAGGTGCTGGCCCTATGAGGAGCCCCTTGTCGAAACCAGCGGTTCCCATCTGGTGGCCGGGCCCAGTGCGCGTCGCTCGGATCTGGCGACCATTCTGGCCCTGCAGAAATCGGCCGTGCTCGCCGAACGGGTCCAGGCGGTCCTGCTGGCCAAAGGCGATCTGCTCGACACCATCGATACCGGCGGCGGCGAACTGGCGCAGTGGTTCCGCGGCGAGCGGGAGCGCTTCCGTCGCCTCGTGCTGACATTGGGAGCCGACGTTCTCCTGGAGATGACCCGCTTCGGACGCGCGCCCGAGCGTGAGATCGATATCATCGGCGAACGCATGCTGGCGCTGGAGCCGGAGCGCGAGGAAAGCTTCCGGGCGCTGATCGAGGCCTATGGACGCAATGGCAATATCGATGCGGTCAACCGCACCTTTGATGCACTCACGAATATGTTGCGCCGAGAATTCGGTAGCGACCCACGCCCGGAGACTTTGGCAATAATTCGACGTATTGCAGCAAGCATTCCCCGGCCGAGACCGGAATTGATATTCAGCGATCAGGACAGCCTACAAGGGCAGCCGGCGTCTGAAGTATCAGCGGTTCGCAGCCTCGCTGGGTTGCCGCGCGTAGCATTGTTCCCTCCTATGACGGTGTTGGGGAACCAACTGCACGTACTCCATAGGGCCTTGATTGAAGACGTAGCGAATAATCTATCAAGACACCGTACCTTTGCCGTCATTGCACCTTACTCGAGTTTTGAAGTTGCTGACGCGACTGAAGAAGAGCGTGCAACAAGGCTGAAGGTCCAATATGCGATATCGGGATATATTCTTCCCGGTGTTGATCAGCTCGCGCTCCGGCTTACACGCCATCCGGGAGCAGAGATCATTTGGGCGGCTGAATATGACGTATCAGTCCAGCGTATGCCTGTGACTTTCCGCTTGGTTTCACGGCAAATCGCCTCGACTCTTGCTCAAGAGATCGAACGCGATCAATTGGATCGTGTAAGAGCCGATCCGAAACCAATGGCCTATCGGCACTACTTGGAAGGGCAGATCAAACTACAAAACTTCGATCTCGCGAGACTTCGGAAGGCAAGGTCTGACTTCAAACAGGCACTCCAGATCGATAAGAGCTTCGCTCCGGCACATGCGAGGATTGCACAAACGCTGTACAATGAATGGCTCATGCTAGGGGGAACGGATCCATACATCCTTAATCAGGCCAAAGCCGAGGCGAATTCTGCAATATCCATCGATTCGGGTGGAGGCATGGGGCACTGGGTGGATGCCGTCGTTGCCCTTCATCAACGCGATTTCGACCATTCCATGGAGAGGTTCCGAGAAGCCGAAGCGCTAAATCCTCATTCCGCCGACATGCTGGTCCTTTACGGAGATGCTTTGTCGCATATGGGGGAGGCGGATGCAGGATGGGAGCGTTTTCAGCTTTCGCTGGCACTCAATCCATTTCCGCCCGACTTTTATTGGTGGTGTGGGGCTACGATTGCTTGCCGGCAACAGAATTTCACGACTGCAATCGACCTTTGCAAGAATATGAGCAGTGACGAATCCGTATTAAGGATTTTAGCAAGCTGCCATGGCTTGTTGGGCAATGTTGCAACCGCCAAACAGTATGGCAGGCGCTTGGCGGAAATGTATCCCGGCATGACAGCGTTGGATATGGCGAGATTGGCGCCTGACAAGCGGCAGGAGGATGTCGCCATGATGGAAAGAGGACTAAGAACAGCAGGCCTCAGCTGACTGTAATCCTTATTTTCGCGTTTGTGTTTGCTGCTGTTTCGATTGTCCCAAGTGGAGGAAATGGAATGTCGGGAGAGAAACTATACATAATCGGGGATAGAGGCGCGGGGGTTATTCTCCTGAAAACCAACCCGCTACGGGTCGTCGAGGTAAGTGATGATGAGATCACCAGATATAGCAAGGCGATCGGTGAGGATGGCTATGCGAAAGTAGCTGCTTCTCTCTGGCGCCTGGTTTCCGACATTAAGAGTGGACAGGAGTCCGGAGGGGGCGTCGACGCTACGAGAGCTATTGGTGTGCAGTCGCTCGTTGAGTCCGGCATACAGCTTACCGACGTCGATTTCGTGTTTGCTGCCAGGGCCGGTGTTGCCGCAACCCGGCGGCAGGCCATTCCGCAGGGTGCAAGGACAGAGCAGGGACAAGGCTCTCCACAATCTCAGCAGGCCCAGCAGGGGGTGGCAGTACCGGAGTCTCAACAAGCCCAGCAGGGGCTTGCGATGCCGGAATCGCAGCAGGCTCATCAGGGACAGGACGCTCCGGAAGCTCAGCAAGGCCTTGCCGTACCAGAGTCGCAGCAAGCTCAGCAGGGCCATGATGCACCCCAAGCCCTGAATGCTCATCAGGGGCAACAGGGCCATCAGGGGGTCTATCCCCCGCTTCAGAACGCACTTAAAGAATTGTTCGGCGATGCCGGAACTGACCTGAAAAGAGCAGTGCTGTCGGACGAACCCAATAAGTGATGTTGAAACTCGATTGGGAATTGGACTCTCCTCAACAAGCGGAATCGACGGTGCTCAAGGAGGGAGCCGCCGATCCACCACAACTGCCTATTCCTGCGTTGCTGAAAGCTTTCGGCATTAGCCGTATCGGCGATCTGACGGAGCTCGACGTCATCGGCGTGCCGGTCTGGTTCGCGGTGCGGCCAAATTCGCGTACCCTTGCCGTTAGCCAAGGCAAAGGATTGAGCCACGAACAGGCGCGCATCTCTGCGATCATGGAATCGGTCGAGAGTTCGGTCGCTGAGCAGACCCGTGAATTGATCTCGGCATTCGGCAGTATCGCAGAAATGCGTGAGCGCGGTTTCTTCTTGGTCCCTTTGGAGCGTATCGATCGCTGCCGGGGCAATGCGTTTTCGCTAAATGTTCAACGCGCGTGGGTCCTAGGTATCGAGTATCTCACCTCGCGACCAACCCATGCCCCTTATGAACTCATTGGCCTGGACTTGAGGACGACATTTCCTTGGGATCATGTGAGCTTTCACATGAGCTCGACCGGATTGGCAGCGGGACCCTCCTTCGAGTTCGCGGCATTATCGGCGCTGCTGGAAATCATTGAACGCGATGCAACGGCGCTCAATGAACTTTTTGGTATTAGGAAGGTATTCGCTCAGCCAATTCAATGGCAGAGAAACATAAATCAGAGCCTTGATGTCGTGATGGATCGGCTCCACGCGGCCAATTTGGATGCTCGCCTCTACAAGGTCGTAAGCAAGGTGGGCCTGCCAGTCGTCACAGCGACGATCACCCGCCCCGTTCTCGATGAAACAGGAACCGGCGTACGGCTCTCCGGAGGGGATGCGTGCCGGATGAGCGTGGCAGAGGCGGCTCTGGCTGCACTGTTGGAAGCTATTCAATCTCGCCTGACGAATATCGCGGGCTCCCGCGACGACATGGATGCAGGCCAGTATAGATCGGTTGGAAGTCGGCTTCCGGCGCTTTCGAAGGAGGCCGTTGCTCTGTCAGATCTCTCGCGTGAAGACCACAGGGGGGCTTTTCGCACGGCTCGGGAGTGCCTTGACGCCGTAGTCGGAAAATTGGCCGATGCCGGATATCCGGAAATCTATCTGTTCGACCTTCCTACGAATATGAGCGGCGTCCATGTCGTGCGGGCGATCGTCCCGGAGATGAAGACAGCCGCCCGAGGCGGCATCATCAAATGCAAGCTCAGCGATCTCGGTATCTTTTGATCGAGTGAAACCATCATGACCACCATCCTCTTCACCGGCCCCAGCCTTCACGGCGTCGATCCTGCTCTGCTCGAGGGCTTCACGGTGCGTCCGCCGGCGGGGTGCGGTGATGTACTGGCGGCGGCGATGACGGGGGCGGTGGCGATCGGCCTCATCGACGGCGTGTTTGATCACGCGCCCTCGGTCTGGCACAAGGAAATCCTCTACGCCCTCAGCGAGGGCATCCCCGTCTATGGCGCCGCCTCGATGGGCGCGCTGCGCGGGGCCGAATGCGCCGCCTTCGGCATGATCGGCATCGGCCGCATCTTCGAAGACTATGCCAGCGGGCGCCGGGTGGCGGATGCCGATGTCGGCGTGGCGCATGCGCCGGCCGAGTTCGGCTATGCGCCGCTCAGCCTGGCCCTGGTCGATGTCGAGGCGACGCTGGAGGCCATCGCGGGGGCCGGAGCGCTGCCGGCTGCGAGCTGCGAGGCCCTGCTGGCCGCGGCGCGGCGCATCCATTTCAAGGAGCGCACCTGGCCGGATGTCGTGGCCCTGTCGGGGCTCGCCGGTGCCGACGCGATCGAGGCGGTACTGGAGCGCCACGCCGTCAGCCAGAAACAGGCCGATGCCCTGGCCTTGCTCGCCCGCATGCGGGCCGATGCGGGCAAGCCGTTCGCCAAGCCGAATTTCACCCTGTCGCAATCGGGCTTCTTCGCCGTGCTGCGCCAGCGGGTGGAGGAGAGGCTGGAGGCGGAGGCGAACGAAGCTTGAGAGCAGCGGTCGAGATGTTTGACTCACGCGTCATTGCGAGCGTAGCGGAGCAATCCAGGTGCTGCCGCGGCCGCGTTTTCCAACTCTGGATTGCTTCGCTACGCTCGCAATGACGGTGCTTGATCGGCCTTCTCCTCTTGGGAGAGCTGACACGTCCTATGGAAGTGCCCTGGGTGGCGGCCGGATGAGGACAAAACCCCTATGCCAGCTGCCCGTGGCAGTGCTTGTACTTCTTGCCCGAGCCGCAGGGGCAGGCTTCGTTACGGCCGACGCGGCCCCAGGTTGAAGGATCGTCGGGGTTGCGGTCTTCCGGCGCCACGATGCGCTGGGCCGGATTGTCGGCCGCGGGGAAGGGCGAGCTCAGCTGGGCTGGCGGGAAGCCGGAGCCGGCCAGGCCCGAGCCCATCTGGGCGAACTCGTCCTCGCCGGTGAGCGGGTCGATATGCTGGCCGAACATCTGCGGCAGCGCGGGCTCTTCCGGCTGCTGCATCACCTGCAGGCGGAACATGGTGCGGGTAACTTCCTCGCGCCAGCGGTTCATCAGGTCGGAGAAGAGCTGGTAGCCTTCCGACTTGTACTCGATCAGCGGGTCGCGCTGGGCCATGGCGCGGAAGCCGATGACCTGGCGCAGATGGTCGAGCGTGACGATGTGGTCGCGCCACAGATTGTCGAGCGTCTGCAGCAGGACGGCCTTCTCGACCTGGCGCGTCACCTCCTCGCCGAAGCCGGCGGCCCGCTCGGCGGCGTGCTTGTCCGCCGCCTCGGTGATGCGGTGGGTCAGCTCCTCGTCGGCGATGCCTTCTTCCTTGGCCCAGTCGGTGATCGGCAGATCGAGATTGAGCACGTCGTTCACCGATTTGTGCAGGCCTTCGGTGTCCCACTGCTCGGGATAGGCATTCTCGGGCACATGGGCGCGCACCAGCTCGTCGATGACGAGATGGCGGAAATCGGCGATGGTCTCGCCGACCGAATCCTGCGCCATCAGTTCGCGACGGTGCTCGAAGATCTCCTTGCGCTGATCGTTGAGCACATTGTCGTATTTCAGGATGTTCTTGCGGATGTCGAAATTGCGCGCCTCGACCTTCTGCTGCGCCTTTTCGAGCGCGCGGTTGATCCAGGGATGCACGATCGCCTCGTCCTCCTTGAGGCCGAGCTTCTGCAGCATGCCGTCCATGCGCTCCGACCCGAAGATGCGCATCAGGTCGTCCTGCAGCGACAGGAAGAAGCGCGAATGGCCGGGATCGCCCTGGCGGCCGGAACGGCCGCGCAGCTGGTTGTCGATGCGCCGGCTTTCATGGCGCTCCGTGCCGATGATGTAGAGGCCACCAGCGGCGAGCGCCTTCTCCTTCAGCCTGGCGACCTGGTCCTTGATCCGGGCTTCCGCCGCTTCGCGCTCGGCCCCTTCGGGCAGATCGGCGAGCTCGACCTTGATGCGCATGTCGGCATTGCCGCCGAGCTGGATGTCCGTGCCGCGGCCGGCCATGTTGGTGGCGATGGTGATGGCGCCGGGCACGCCGGCCTGGCTGACGATGAAGGCTTCCTGCTCGTGGTAGCGGGCATTCAGCACGGCGAAGACCTTCTCCTCGGCCGTGCCCTGGTCGCCGTCGTAGAGCGAGGCAAAGGCGTTCGGGTCGGAGAAGTCGCGCTGCTTGTAGCCCTGGCCGACGAGATAGGCGGCCAGCGTCTCAGACTTTTCGATCGAGGTGGTGCCGACCAGGAGCGGCTGGCCGCGCTGGCGGCATTCCTCGATCAGGCGCACGATCGCCTTGTATTTCTCGTCGACCGTCCGGTACACCTCGTCGTCGTCGTCGATGCGCTGCACCGGCCGGTTGGTCGGGATCTCGATCACTTCGAGATTGTAGATGTCCATGAACTCGTCCGCCTCGGTGGCGGCCGTGCCGGTCATGCCGGCGAGCTTGGTGTAGAGGCGGAAATAGTTCTGGAAGGTGATCGAGGCCAGGGTCTGGTTCTCGGGCTGGATCTGCACCCGCTCCTTGGCTTCGAGCGCCTGGTGCAGGCCTTCCGAATAGCGCCGGCCCGGCATCATGCGGCCGGTGAACTCGTCGATGATCACCACTTCGTTGTTGCGGACGATATAGTCCTTGTCGCGGGTGAACAGCTTGTGGGCGCGCAGGGCCTGGTTGACGTGGTGGACGATGGTGACGTTGGCCGCGTCATACATCGAGCCGTCGCGCAGCATGCCCGAGCCCGCCAGCATCTGCTCGACGCGCTCGTTGCCCTTCTCGGTGAGGCTTACCGTGCGCTGCTTCTCGTCGAGCTCGTAATCGTCCTTGTCGAGCTGGGGCATCAGTGCGTCGATGGTCTGGTAGAGCTCGGGACGGTCCTCCAGCGGGCCGGAGATGATCAGCGGCGTGCGCGCCTCGTCCACCAGGATGGAGTCGACCTCGTCGACAATGGCGAAGGCGTGGCCGCGCTGCACCATCTGCGCCATGTCGTATTTCATGTTGTCGCGCAGATAGTCGAAGCCGAACTCGTTGTTGGTGCCGTAGGTGATGTCGCAGGCATAGGCGGCGTGGCGTTCCTCGTCGGTGAGGCCGTGCACGATCACGCCGGTGGTGAGGCCGAGGAAGGTATAGATGCGGCCCATCCATTCGGAGTCGCGGCTGGCGAGATAGTCGTTGACGGTGACGACATGCACGCCCTTGCCGGCGAGGGCGTTGAGATAGACCGGGGCCGTTGCCACCAGGGTCTTGCCTTCGCCCGTCTTCATCTCGGCGATGGCGCCCTCATGCAGCACCATGCCGCCGATGAGCTGGGTGTCGAAATGGCGCTGGCCGAGTACGCGCTTGGCCGCTTCGCGCACGGTGGCGAACGCCGGCACCAGGATGTCGTCGAGGCTCTTGCCTGCGGCGAGCTGGGCCTTGAACTCGTCGGTGCGGGCCCGCAGGGCCTCGTCGGAGAGCGCTGCCACTTCCGGCTCGAGCGCCGCGATGGCGGCGATTTTGGGTTTGTAGGCTTTCAGCCGGCGATCATTGGAGGAGCCGAACAGTTTCTTGGCGAGCGAGCCGAACATAGAAGGCCTTCAAATCTTCGCGCCTCGCGGCGGCGTGATACCTGACCGGAGAGGGGCTCCGGCCATCGTGTCAACCCCGGCCGCGAAAGCCGGGGAACGGAAACCGGACATCGCCGGGCGACGTCCGATGTGAGGCAACCCGCTTCCAATCGCCGTGCGCTATGGCACCAGCATGGCGGCATGCTCCCGATACGGCAAGGTGGGGGCAGTCCGATGCAGCGGGAATCAGGCTGCCTTATGAAATTGTGTGAACCGACGGCTGTAACGCCGGCACCCCGGTTCGAAGGGTTTGCCGGCCGGACTCACTTAAGTATTGGGGTTTGGGGTGTCAATCGACCTTAGGGTCTACCATACCGGTTGACCGGTGCATTTGGCTGAAAAATCCGTAATTTTTTGCCGTCACGCGGCGGTAGCCCGGTCATTCGCCCCGACGCGCCGGTCTCGTCACAGTTTTGACGACAGGCCTTCCTAAAAGGCGGGCCAGGCGCTGGCTATTCGGCGACATTGACCTTGCTTTTCTCCTGTCCTATCAGCGCTGCGAAGGCGTTCGTCCCGGGATCAGGAGCAATGCGGGCCTGTTGCCGAAACAGCGTCCGTCCGGAGCCTGACCGCTTCCGGGTCCGCCCCCGCTCTCGAGGAACCTGCCCATGATGTCACTTCGCCGCGCGCGTCCAGCCGCGACCCTGCTCGCCAGCGTTGCCTTCCTGGCCTTCGCTGCCGCGCCTTCCAACGCTGAAGACGCGGCGAAGCCCGCCGCCACTCCGGCTCCGGCAGCCCAGCCGGCACCTGCTACGCCCGCGGCGCAGGCGACCCCGACCATCAGCGTGGACGGACAGCCCATCACCCAGGACGATCTCAACGCCGTGGAGCAGGAGATCGGGCCGAGCCTGTCGCCGCAGCTCTCGCCGGCCAAACGGCAGGACATCATCATCAACGCCGCCATCAATCTGCGCGTGGCCGCCAATGCGGCCGAGCAGCAGAAGGTGCTTGATGAAGCCGAGGTGCAGAAGAAGCTCGCCTTCTACCGCCAGCGCATCCTGATCGACGCTCTCGTCGCCAAGGCCGTCAAGGAGGCCGTGACCGAGGACGCGATCAAGAAGGCCTATGACGAGCAGGTCAAGCTGATCCCGGCCCAGGACGAAGTGCATGCTCGCCACATCCTGGTGGCGAGCGAGGACGACGCCAAGAAGGTCGAAGCCCGGCTGAAGGCGGGCGAGGATTTCGCCAAGGTCGCCAAGGAAGTCTCCAAGGATCCCGGCTCGGCCGAGCAGGGCGGGGATCTGGGCTGGTTCACCAAGGACCGCATGGTCAAGGAATTCGCCGAGGCCGCCTTCGGCATGAAGCCCGGCGAGGTCTCCCAGCCGGTGAAGAGCCAGTTCGGCTATCACATCATCAAGCTCGAAGAGCGCCGCCCGCAGGCTCCGCCGGCCCTCGATCGCGTCAAGCAGCAGATCTCGGACTACCTGACCCAGAAGACGCAGCAGGAAGTCTTCGCCAAGCTGCGCGCCGCCGCCAAGATCGTGCAGCCGCCTCCGGCGCCGGCCGATCCCGCGGATGGCGGCATGCAGCTTCCCGGTACGGATGATCCGGCGCAGACCAGCCCCGCGCCGGCCACGCCCGCCCCGGCGGCTCCCGCCCAGTAAGATCCGGTGTGCCGGCCTCCAGACCGGCACTGACTTCACCGATTGTGCCGATCCCATTCCATCGATGGATCGATGGAACTGAGGAGATCGGCACACGCCATCGAGGAACCCATGGCCAAGGCTGCGCCGCTGTCCCCGCTCGCTCCCGCTCGTTTTCCCGACTTGCCGCCGGTGGCGGGTGTCCGGATGGCGACGGCCGAAGCCGGTATCCGCTACAAGGGCCGCACCGACGTGCTGCTCGTCCTGATGGACGAGGGCACGCAGGCGGCGGGCGTTTTCACCCGCTCCAAATGCCCCTCGGCGCCGGTCGACTGGTGCCGCGCGGCACTCAAGGATGGCAGCGCCCGGGCCCTGGTGGTCAATTCCGGCAATGCCAATGCCTTCACCGGCAAGAAGGGCGCCGAGGCCGTGGCCCTTACGGCGGAACTCGCCGCCGAGGCGGCCGGCTGCCGGCCCAGCGAAGTCTATCTCGCCTCGACCGGCGTGATCGGCGAGCCGCTCGACGCCGGTAAGTTCCGGGGCATCTTGGCCGAGACCGCTGGCCGCGTCTCGCCCGGTGCCTTCGAGGATGCCGGCCGGGCCATCATGACCACCGATACCTTCCCGAAGGGGGCGACCGCCACAGTCGATTTCGGCGGCGTGCCGGTGACGATCAACGGCATCGCCAAGGGCGCCGGCATGATCGCACCCGACATGGCGACCATGCTCTCCTTCGTCTTCACCGATGCGCCGATCGCCGGGAACATATTGCAGGGCCTGCTTTCCAGGGGCGTCGTCGACAGCTTCAACGCGGTCACCGTCGACTCCGATACCTCCACCTCCGACACACTCCTGCTGTTCGCCACCGGCAAGGCCGGCGGCGCGCCGGCGACTGACGCGGCCGACCCGCGCTTGGCCGATTTCGCTAGGGCGCTCGACGGCGTGCTGCTTGATCTCGCCCAGCAGGTGGCGCGGGACGGCGAAGGCGCGCGCAAATTCGTCACCGTCGAGGTGCGCGGCGCCACCTCCAAGAAGGCGGCCCGGCGCATCGGCCTGTCGATCGCCAATTCGCCCCTGGTCAAGACGGCTGTGGCCGGCGAGGATGCCAATTGGGGCCGCGTGGTGATGGCCGTCGGCAAGGCCGGCGAGGAGGCCGACCGCGACCGGCTCGCCATCTGGTTCGGCGACATCCGCGTGGCCGTCGACGGCGAGCGCGACCCGTCCTATGACGAGGCCGCGGTCTCTGCCTATATGAAGGGGCAGGCGATCACCATCGCCGTCGATATCGGGCTCGGCGATGCGAGCGACCGGGTCTATACCTGCGACCTCACCAAGGAATATGTCGCCATCAACGGCGATTACCGCTCGTGACCAAACGCCTGCTTCTCGTCGCCGCCTGCGCGCTCGTCGATGCCGACGGGCGCGTGCTGATCTCGCAACGCCCCGAAGGCAAGGCCCTGGCGGGGCTCTGGGAGTTTCCGGGCGGCAAGCTCGAGCCCGGCGAACGGCCCGAGGAGACCCTCATCCGCGAACTGCACGAGGAACTCGGCATCGAGGTGAAGGAGGAGTGCCTGGCGCCGCTCACCTTCGCCAGCCACGGCTATGAGGATTTCACGCTGCTGATGCCGCTATGGATCTGCCGGCGCTGGAAAGGCACGCCGCACGGGCGCGAGGGCCAGGCGGTGAAATGGGTGCTGCCGAAGAAGCTGCGCGACTATCCCATGCCGCCCGCCGACGAACCGCTGATCCCGATGCTGATCGACATGATCCCGGTGCGGTAGGTCGATCCCGCGCGGCCGGGACGATCAGACATCCTTCTCGCCATATTCCTTGACGCCCAGGGCATCCGCCAGCCGGGTCTTGGCCGAACCCGGCTTCAGCGGCTTCTGCTGGCCGGCAGCAGGAGCCCAGCCGGAGATCCAGATGATCTCGAAGGTGGCGCGGATGCGCCCGTCCGGGTCGGAGAAGCGCTTACCATAAATCTCGGCCATGCGCAGCATGGTGGCGCGGCGGGTGAAGGCCTTGCGGCGCTGGACCAGCATATTGGCGGCCCCCATCGCCCTCAGATCGGCCATCAGGGCGAAGGCGTTGTCATAGCGCACGGTGAGAACGTCGCTGTCGGCGACGGGCAGGGCGAAGCCGGCCCGCTGCAGGAGGCCCCCCATGTCGCGCACATCGGCGAAGGGGGCCACGCGGGGCGAGACGCCTCCTTCCGTTTCCAGTTCGGCCTCGGAAAAGGCAGCCCGCAACTCCGTGAGCGTGGAGCCGCCGATCAGGGCGGCCAGCAGCAGTCCGTCCGGCCTGAGGGCGCGGCGGATCTGGCTCAGCATGCCCGGCAGGTCG
Organism: Labrys sp. LIt4; assembly: GCF_017813775.1. Taxonomy (NCBI): domain Bacteria; kingdom Pseudomonadati; phylum Pseudomonadota; class Alphaproteobacteria; order Hyphomicrobiales; family Xanthobacteraceae; genus Labrys; species Labrys sp. LIt4. The sequence goes on along the minus strand of NZ_JAGIPY010000017.1, from coordinate 31,858 downwards.
TTGACGAACTGCAAGGCGAGCGCCGACAGCGCAAGATCGATGCTTTCGGGCTGAAGAGGCAGCACCTCGTCGCCGATGGCGACGTCCTGCCAATCGGCGGCGAGGCGCGGGCGCACCGCCTGCGCCAGCACGGGCGAGAGCGGGCCGATCTCCGCCGCCCGTTCGAACGGACGCAATATCACGGCAAGACGGTCGGCCATGTCCTCGGCGACGTGGCGCAGCAGGAAGTCGGCGGGAGCGGCCGCGGCACGCCGGCGATGCAGGGCGAGCGCTTGGGGATCGAACAGGAAGGGCGTGGTCATGCCCGCTATGTAGGACATTCGGGCTTGCTTTTCATCAGCAGGATGCGCCTATCCGACTATGACGCCATGGCTGGGACCGCGGACGTCCCGTCCGCTCTGGTTTTCCTGCGAGCGTGATGGTTCCAAGAGCGGACGGGACGTCCGCGGTCCCAGCCGCGATGTTTCCTCGGCTCGATTTGAGATTTCCATGCTTCTGCCCATCGACGATCCCTCCGACCCGCGTATCGAGCCGTATCGCGACATCCGCGAGCGTGACCTCAAGGGCCGGGGCGGGCGTTTCGTCATCGAAGGGGAGGTGGTGCTGCGCACCGCGCTGCTATCCGGGCGCTTCGCCATCGAGTCCCTTCTGATCGCCGACAACAGGATCGAGCCGCTCGTCGACCTCATCGCCAAGGTACCGTCCGGAATACCGGTCTACCGGGCCTCGCGCGGCGTTCTCGACGGCATTGCCGGCTTTCCCATGCATCGCGGCATCCTGGCCATGGGAGTGCGGGGCGAGGCGAGCACGCCCGGCGAGCTGCTCGCCGCCGCACCGGAAAACGCCCTGTTCATCGGCCTTTCGGCCATCGCCAACCACGACAATATGGGCGGTATCTTCCGCAACGCTGCTGCCTTCGACCTCGACGGCGTGCTGATCGACGGCGCCTCCTGCGATCCGCTCTACCGCAAGGCGATCCGCGTCTCCGCCGGCGCGGCCCTGGTGACGCCCTTCGCGCAGGGCGGCGACATCGGCGACCTCTGCGATGCCTTGCTCGCCGCCGGTTTCGAGGTGCTGGCCACCAGTCCCGCAGGGCGGGAGCGCCTTGCCGAGATCGAGCCGGCAGGCCGGCAGGCCGTGCTGTTCGGCGCCGAGGGACCGGGCCTGCCCGAGCGCATCCTGAAGCGGCTGCGCACCATCCGCATCGACATGAGGGGCGGCTTCGATTCCCTCAATGTCGCCACGACGAGCGGCATCGTGCTGCATCATCTGGCGCGGTGAGACGTCCGACCGGCTCAAGAGCTCTGGATTGCCAGGATGCCGATTGCGGCCAAAAGCGCCGGGAACGTGACGACGGTGCCGATCTTCAGGAACTGCCAGAAACCAACATGTATGCCCTCCCGCCGCAAAGCGTTCAGCCAAAGGATCGTGGCCAGCGATCCGGTGATCGACAGGTTGGGGCCAAGGTCAATTCCAATCAGGATCGAGCCTGACAGAGCGGGCGAGGCGTGGATCGACTGAACGACGTTTCCAGCAACCAGGCCGGCTGGAAGGTTGTTGACGAGGTTGGCGACGATGGCGGTCAGGACGCCGGCGGCAGGTGCACCGAGCTGAGGATACATGCCCGTCAGGTGGCTGACGGAGTGGGCCAGCATTTCGAGGAGGCCGCTCGTCCCGAGCGCTTCGACCACCACGAACAAGCCCGCCACCAGTGGAATGACGCTCCACGAAATGTCTTCGAGCGCTTGCGTGGGGAATTGGCGCTTGATGATCGATACGATCGACAGGGTGAGAATCCCGCCGGCGAAGGTGGGCCAACCCAGATCGAGGTGGAGCGCCGAGGCGGTGATCAGGCCGATGGCCGTCACTGTCAGCCCCAGTCCCGCCACCTTTCCGGTGAGGGAAAGGCTTGTGCCCGGCACTCGAGCAGCCAGCGTTTCGGCCGTCAAAGCCGAGCGCTGGTTCCACAAAAGCGCGGCAAAGGTGATTGCAATGGCAAGCGCCGAAGGAAGTGCGAAGGTCGACAGCCAATCGGCGAGAGCGGGCATATGGCCTCCGCTGAATATCACCAGATTGGCAGGATTGGAGATCGGCAGCACAAAGCTGGCTGCGTTTGCCGTGAATGCGCAGATCAGGAGATAGGGGAGCGGATCCTTGACCTTGGCCGCTCGGCAGGCGGCATAAACGGCCGGGGTCAGAACGACGGCGGTTGCGTCGTTCGACATGAAGACCGTCACCAGAACGCCGACCAGATAGGTCAGGGTGAACAGCTTGAACGGGGAGCCTTTCGCATGGTTGGTGGCTATCAGGGCCAGCCAATCGAACAGGCCTTCCTGTCGTGCCAACTCGGCGATCAGCATCATGCCGATCAAGAACAGATAGACGTCCAGGCCTTTGGCGATGCCTTCCCACGCGTCGAGCAGGGGGATGGCGCCTGCGCCCGTCAGCAGGGCTGCGGCGAGGACGGCCCAGACCGCCTCTGGCCACTTGAAGGGGCGGATCAGCAACGTCAACGCCGTCAGGGTTGCAACGGAAAGGCTGAGAATCGGGGCAGAAACTTGAAAGACCATGGGGACTGTGTGGGGGCTCCGGGGGGCGCACGAAAGCGATTGCATTTCGCGCGCCTCTTCGATCGTATATGTGCTGAACATCGAGGGGGCTAGAGCAAAACGCGTTCAAGCGTGAACGCTTATTTGCTCTCAATCTTAGGTTCGACGCGTCCTTGCGATTCGAGGGGATTCCGTCAAATCGCAAAACGCGCTCGCGGAAATCGCCGCGTCATGCCCGCCGGGTGCTCGGCATGGCGTGTCGTTGAAAAGACCTGATCGCGGGAGCATTCGTGACGTCCTCTCCATCCTCCGAGTTTCGTCGCTCCCTCATCGCCCTGTCGATCTTGAACTTCTTCCTTGCCGATGCCCGCGATGGCTTGGGGCCCTTTCTCGACGGTTTCCTTGCAACCCGTGGCTGGGAGCCGTTCACGCTTGGCGTGATAGCGACGATCGGGGGTGTGCTGGCAATGCTGACCACGCCTGTGTTCGGCGCACTCGTCGATGCCTCGCCCTACAAGCGGACACTGATCATCCTGCCCGTCACCTTTGTGACGACAATGGCTCTGTGGACACTGGCGAGCCCCAATGGCCTTTCCGTCTTCGGGGGACAGTCCGCAACGGCCATCGTCGGCGCTGTCATCGGTCCCGCGCTCACGGGCCTGACGCTTGGGCTTGTCGGCGAAGCGCGCTTTTCCCGCCAGGTATCCCGAAACGAATTCTGGAACCACACGGGGAATGTTGCCTCCCTGGCGGCGATCTATGCGGGAACGCTCCTGTTCGGCCTCCACGGCGTGGTAGGGCTCATGCTGTTTGCCGCCCTTGCCACGATTGCGGCGACGCTCGCCATCGAGCCGAAATTGATCGACCATCAAGTTGCACGCGGGCTGGTGCACCACGAGGAAGCGGAGGTCCCTTCCGGATTTTCAGTGCTGGCCGGCAGCAAGGGGCTGATCTTGCTCAGCCTGGTGCTGATGATCTTTCATTTTGGCAACGCTCCCATCAGCCGCCTGATCGCCCAGGCTTTCTCCATTCAGCTCGGCACTCCTTTCAGGACCACCGCGATCACGACGGGCGTTTCCCAGCTTTCGATGATCGGCATGGCGCTGATGGCGCCCTGGCTGATCGGACGGTTCGGCCTTGCCGCCATATTCGTCGTTGCTCTGGCAGCCTTGCCGATCCGCGGCGCGATCGCGGGGACCTTCTCGTCCTTTGCCTTCATCTTCCCCGTGCAAATTCTGGATGGCGTGGGAGCCGGCCTGATCGGTATTGTCACGCCCATCGCCGCCGAGCGCATTCTCTCTGGTAGCGGCCGCTTCAATGTCGGGCTTGCCGCCGTCATGACCGTGCAGGGTATCGGGGCCTCGTTGAGCAATGTCGTCGCCGGCTGGCTCACCGATTTGGGCGGCTATGGTTTAGCCTATTGGGTTCACGGCAGCGTGGCGTTGGTGGCGCTGGCGCTGTTTGTGTGGGGACGCCACGACATCGCGCCACGCATGCCTTCTTCGGCCGCGGCGGCCGACTGGCCGCCGCGAAGCGCCGAGGAAACGCCTGCCTGATACCGGTCGCCTCAAGAAGGAGCCGAACCGGGGCCTGCCGAGTGGCCAGTCGGCAACATCGAAGTGCCAGCCGGCCGCCATCCGCGATCTCGTCAGTCCCTGACGAGATCGCCCAGCATGTTGGCCGCCACGGTGAGCTTGGCCAGGGTGAGTCCTCCAGCAGCGATTTCCTCCACCGAGCGACGGATGCGCGCGGCTTCCGGATGGGCCTCGAGCCAGGCCTCCGTCGCCGCCTGGCCGGATAGGCCGGTCGCCAGCATGTCGGCGACCAGGCGCCGCTCGGCGGCCGCGATCTGTTCGATGGCCCGGTCGATGGCCAGGCGCTCGAAATAATCGTTGGCGGGCACGGCGCGGGCCGCTGCCACGACCCGATCGAGCTGGAAATTGGCTTCCGCGGCATAGAAGGTGGCCGCGGTGTCGCCGATGGCCCGGCCGGTGCGACCCGCCACCAGCACGATGTCGGGCGCCGAGACCAGCGGATCGAGATTGGCCATCCGGCCGGCGAGGTCCTCGGGCACGCCGCCCTCGATCAGCTCGCGGGTGCGCTTGAGGCGGGCCGCCTGCATCGCCTCCGGCAGGGTGGTATCGAGCCCGATGGCGATTTCGTGGACACCGGCGCCGAAGCGGGCGATCACCGCCTCCAACCCGGGCGAGAAGTCGACATTGCGCACGAACCAGACCACGCGCGAGAGCAGCAGGTCCTGCAGGAAGCCGTAAAGGCTGAGCTGGAGCTGCCCGTCGATGCGATTGTCGAGGGCATCGATGGCATCGTAGAGATAGCGCAGGCCATAGGATTCATCCACGGCGGCGAACGCCATGGCGATGGCGGTGACGTCGGCATCGGTCTCGTCGCTGAGGCGCACCACGCAGGCCGGGCCGCCGCGGTTGATGATGCCGTTGGCGAGATTGGTGGCGATGATCTCGCGCCGCAGCCGGTGGTTCTCGACGGCGTCGGGGAACCGGTTCTGCACCTCGGGCGGGAAATACACCGTGAGCTCGCGGGCAAGATAGGGATCATCCGGCACGCTGGTGACCAGCAGGTCGTCATAGAGCGTCAGCTTGGCATAGGCGAGCAGCACGGCGAGCTCCGGCCGTGTCAGGGCCTGGCCGCGGCGGGTGCGCTCGGCGATGGCGACGTCGTCGGGCAGGAACTCGACGGCACGGTCGAGCAGGCCGCGCTGTTCGAGCGACTGCATCAGGCGGGTGAGGAAGCCGGTCTCGGCCACGCCCTTGCGTTCGGAGAGGGAGAGCGCCAGCGTCTGCAGATAATTGTTGCGCAGCACCAGCGAGCCGACCTCGTCGGTCATCGCCGCCAGCAGGACGTTGCGATCGGCCTGCGTGAGGCGCTGGTCGCGCTCCGGCCGGGCCAAGGCGATCTTGATGTTCACCTCGACGTCGGAGGTGTTCACGCCGGCGGAATTGTCGATCGCGTCGGTGTTGAGCTTGATGCCCTTCTGCGCCGCTTCGATACGGCCGCGCTGGGTGGCGCCGAGATTGGCGCCCTCGCCGATCACCCGGGCCCTGACATCGGCGCCGGTGATGCGGATGGCGTCGTTGGCGCGGTCGCCGACCTGGTCGTCCGTCTCGCTGGAGGCGCGTATATAGGTGCCGATGCCCCCGAACCACAGGAGATCGGCACGGGCCTTTAGGATTGCCGTCATCACCTCGGTGGGCGTCGCCTCGGCCTTGTCGAGATCGAGCAGCGCCCGCATTTCCGCCGAAAGCGGAATGGCCTTCAGCGAACGCGAGAACACGCCGCCGCCCCTGGAGATCAGCGTCTTGTCGTAATCCTGCCAGCTCGAACGCGGCAGGTTGAACATGCGCAGCCGCTCGGCATGGCTGCTGACCGGATCGGGCGAGGGATCGATGAAGATGTCGCGATGGTCGAAGGCGGCGACCAGCTTGGTGGCCGGCGACAGCAGCATGCCATTGCCGAAGACGTCGCCCGACATGTCGCCGACACCGACGGCGGTGAAAGGATCGACCTGGATGTCGGTGCCAAGCTCGCGGAAATGCCGCTTCACCGCCTCCCAGGCGCCGCGGGCGGTGATGCCCATCTTCTTGTGGTCATAGCCCTGGCTGCCGCCCGAAGCGAAGGCGTCGCCCAGCCAGTGATGCTTCTCGATGGAGATGGCGTTGGCCGTATCGGAGAAGGTGGCGGTGCCCTTGTCGGCCGCGACCACCAGATAGGGGTCGTCGCCGTCATGGCGCACCGTGTTGTCCGGCGGCACGATGTTGTCGCCGTCGAGATTGTCGGTGAGTTCGAGCAGCGAGCGGATGAAGATGCGATAGGCTTCCGTCCCTTCGGCCAGCCAGGCATCGCGGTTGGCCGGCGGCGGCAGGCGCTTGGGCACGAAGCCGCCCTTGGCGCCGACAGGCACGATCACCGCATTCTTGACCTGTTGTGCTTTGACAAGACCCAGAATCTCGGTGCGGAAATCCTGGGGGCGGTCCGACCAGCGCAGGCCGCCGCGCGCCACCTTGCCGAAGCGCAGATGGATGCCCTCCACCCGCGGCGAATAGACGAAGATCTCGTAGTGAGGCTTGGGAGCGGGCAAGCCCTCGACCTTGCGGCATTCGAACTTGAAGCTGATCACCGGTCGGGGCTGGCCATCCGGGCCGACCTGCCAGAGGTTGGTGCGCACGATCGCCTGCACCAGATTGGTGAAGCGGCGCAGGATGCGGTCTTCGTCGAGCGAGGAGACCGATTGCAGCTGCTCTTCGATCTCGCCCACGATCTCGGCTTCATGGGCGGCGCGTTCGGCATCTGTGGCCGTCAGCCGCGGGTCGTGGCGGGCGCGGAACAGGGCCACGATGCTGGCGGTGATCTGCGGGTTCTTGCGCGCCGTTTCCCACATATAGTCCTGGCTGAAGGGCGCGCGGATCTGACGCAGATAGCGCGACAGGGCCCGAATCGCCGAAATTTCGCGCCAGCCCAGCGAGGTGCGCAGGACGAGGGCGTTGTAGCCGTCGGATTCGGCATAGTCGCCGACCACCGCCATGATCGAGGCCTCGAGGCGGTGCTGGAAGTCGATGCCGGGCGGGATGGGCTGGCCGTCGCTGGTCTCCACCGTCATGTCGTGGAGCCAGACCGGCGCCGGTGCCGGCTTGGCGGTGGGGGTGATCTCGTAGGTGCGCTCGTCGACCACGCGCAGGCCATGGTTCTCGATCACCGGCACGCGATAGGACAGCGACATCGGCGCGCCCTGCGAGAAGACCTTGAGGCCGCAGCGCGAGGGCGTGTCGTCCTCCTCCAGGCGATAGGCCAGGATCGCCACGGGGCGGGCGGGCGTCAGCTTCTCGATCACGCCGATATCGGCGATCGCCTGGGCGGTGGAGAAGGTCTCGGGATAGCCGCCGGTAAAGGCATTGGCATAGCGGTTGCCCAGCAGGCGGGCCCGCATGCCGTCGGTGGTGCCGGCCAGCGCCGCCCTGAGCTTGTCGCCCCAATTGGTGGCGATGGCATTGATGCCGGCTTCCAGCACCGAACGCTCGATGAAGGGCGTATCCCCCTCGTAGCGGCCGATGATGTAATGCACGCGCGCCAGCGGCCCTTCGGGAAAGGCCGCATAGGACGCCGACAGGCGGCCCTTATAGGCGTTGGCCAGATAATTGCCGATGCCGATGCGCACGTCGGTGTCGTATTTCTCACGCGGAATGAAGACGAGGATGGAGACGAAACGGTCGAACTTGTCGGCCCTCACCAGCGCGCGCAGGCGCGGGCGCTCATAGAGCAGCAGGATCTCCATGGCGAAGTTGTAGAGCGTCTCGGAATCGACCTGCACCAGTTCGTCGCGCGGATATTCCTCGAGAATATGCAGGATCGCCTTGCCCGAATGGCTCTGCGGATCGAACCCGGCGCGCTGAAGCACCTGGGCGACCTTGTGGCGGACATAGGGGATCTGGCGCACCGAGCGCGTATAGGCCGCCGAGGTGAACAGGCCGACCACGCGCAATTCGCCCTCGACCTGGCCGTCCGGCGTGTAGAGCTTGACGCCGATATAATCCATGCGCACGCGCCGGTGGACGCGGCTGTTCACATTCGCCTTGGTGACGATCAGGATCGTCGGCTCGCGCATGAATTCGCGGATTTCCGGCGTCATCACCACCAGTTCGTTGCCGCGGCGCAGGATCTTGACTTCGGGATCCCGGAGGATGCCGAGGCCCTCGCCTTCGCTGACCTCGTCGGAGGCGTCGCTATCGGTGGAGAAGCGATATTCGCGCAGGCCCAGGAAGGTGAAGTTGTCCGAGCAGATCCATTGCAGGAGCTGGTTGGCCTCGGCGATCTCGTCGACAGGCAGGGGCGGGGGATTGGTACGGAAGGATTCGATCGCCTGCTCCACCCTGTCGCGCATGGCGCGCCAGTCCGTCACGCAGGCCCTGACGTCGTTGAACACCAGCGTCAGCCCGTCGATTAGGCTCTGCCTGTCGGCGTCCGAATCGATGCGGGCTATATGGATGTGGATGAGACTCTCGCGCACGCCCTTGCTGCCTTCCGGCACGGCGTCGCCGAAGAATTGCACGAGCTTGCCCTGGGCGTCGCGCTCCAGCGCGATGATGGGATGAGCCACCAATTGAGCCTCGATTCCCCGCTCCGAAAGCTCGGCCATGGTGGAATCGAACAGGAAGGGCATGTTGTCGTTGAGGATCTCGATGACCGAAATTTCACGGCCATCGGGCATGTCGGGATTGACGACGCGAATATCGGCATGGCCGGGCGTACGGCGCTGCACGTGATCCCAGGCCTGCTCGGCCAGGAAGGCGAGCGAGGCGGCGTCATGGGTGGCGAGATCTTCGAGCGTGGTTCGGCCGAAGAGCACCTCGGCGAAAGTGGGAGGGGTCTTGCCTGGCTGAAGGCTCCTTGCCGCCTTGTGGATCAGGGCCGCCCGGGCTTCGTCGTCGCGCCACGCCATCTCGTTCATCCCTTCTTGCTGCGCCGTCTGCATGCGGCGCTCTGTGGAATTGCCGGACCCGCTTGTCGACGGGCCGGAGATTCCAAATCGGCCGAATACCGTGCCGGCCTTCCCAGAACGAGAATTTCTCGCCCTGGGAAGGCCGACCTTGCCCGGTCGACAGGCCTCCGTGACCATAGCCGAAATTAAGGCCGCTCAAAGTCCAGGCGCGACGGAAATTGCCAAATTGCGATGACAATATCGAGAAAGAGAAGGGCGCATTGTTAACGGGGTTGCCTTTAGGGCAGATCGGGGCCACACAGGCCGCTGAAAATGGTAGTTTCTCCGCCGTACCACGCAATTTTTGCGATTTGCGATTTGACGGAATCGGCAAGAATCGCAAGAGGCATCGCAACAGGGGCTGGAGAAAACGGGCGTTTCCGCCGGAACGCACTTTTCCAGGACGCAGCCAGGATACAGGCAATGAGCGCAGCAGGCACGGGTTCGTCGGTCGATCCCAAGGAGATCGAACGCTTCGAGGCGATGGCGGCCGATTGGTGGAACCCGCGCGGCACCATGCGGGCGCTGCACCGGTTGAACCCCGTGCGCCTGCGCTATGTCAGGGATCAGATCGCCGGGCATTTCGGCCGTTCGCCCATCGCCCTCGACGGCCTGAAAGGCCTCCGGCTTGCCGATATAGGCTGCGGTGCCGGCCTGCTCAGCGAGCCGTTGGCCAAGCTCGGGGGCGAGGTGGTCGGCATCGACATGGCCGCGACCAATGTCGAGATGGCCCGGGCCCATGCCGCCCGCTCGGGCCTCACCATCGATTATCGAGTCCTGCCCGCCGAGAACCTCGAAGCGGCCGGGGAGCGCTTCGACGTGGTGCTGGCGATGGAGATCGTCGAACATGTCACCGAGCCCGCCGCCTTCCTGAAGACATGCGCCGCTATGGTGAAGCCCGGCGGCCTCCTCTTCGTCGCCACCATCAACCGCACCATGAAGGCCTATGCGCTGGCCATCGTCGCCGCCGAGAAGGTGCTGGGCTGGGTGCCATCGGGAACGCATGACTGGAACAAGTTCGTCACGCCGGCGGAGATCGGGGATGCGGTGACGCCGGAAGGCCTCGCCGAGCTCGACCGCTGCGGGGTGATCTACAACCCCCTGCTCGACGAATGGCGCCTCAGCCGCGACACCGACGTCAACTTCATGATGGTGTTCGCGCGGGCGGTGTAACCGGCCTCAGGGCAGGTTGTCCCTGAGATAGATGTCGATGCGGATGCGTTCCTGGCCCTGGTCGATGGGCTGGCCGTCGGTGAGGGCGCGCAGCACGCGCATGGCGCTGCGCGCTTCGTGGCCGGGATCCTGGTTGAGGATGGCATCGAAGGTGCCGTCGATCAGGGCCTCGCGGCAATGGGCGGTCAGCTCATGCGCGATCACGCAGATGCGGCCGCCGGCATGGCGCTTGTTCAAAGCGGCGATCACGCCGCGATTGCCGCCGCCGAGGCTGTAGAGGCCGATGATATCGGGGTGGCGGTCGAGCAGGGCGCCGAGTACGTCCTCGACGATGGCCCCATTGTCGCGGCCTTCGATCACCGGCAGGGTGACGAGGTCCGGATATTCGGTGCGCAGCACGCGTTCGAAGCCGAAATGGCGCTCGACATGGTCGCGCAGCAGCATCGAACCGGCGAGCACGGCGATGCGGCCCGAACGCCCGCGCAGGAACCGCCCCATCAGCGAGCCGGCGGTACGCCCGGCGGCGCTGTTGTCGATGCCGACGAAATGGGCGCGCCGCGAGGCGGGCACGTCGGATACCAGCGTCACCACCGGTATGCCGCGTTCGGCCAGCCGGTCGATGGCCTGGCGCACCTGGGCGTTTTCGGTGGCCACCACGGCCACGCCCGAGGTATCGCTGCCGTCGAGCCCGTTGAGGATCGCGGCGAGTTTCTCGTCATCGAAGGGCGGGATCTCGACGACGCGTATGCTGATCCGGTCGGCCGCATTGAGATCGGAGAGCCGCGCGGCCTCGTTCGCCAGGTTGCGCATGAAGGTGTTGACGCCGATCGGGACGAGAAAGACGAAGCGATATTCCTGCTGCTTGGCCAGCATGGCGGCGGCCATGTCGCGGCGATAATTGAGCCGGGCCATGGCCTGTTCGACCTTTTCGATTGTCGCCGGCCGCACGCCGCCGCGGCGATTGAGCACGCGGTCGATGGTGGCGAGGCTCACGCCTGCCGCACGTGCCAGATCGTGCACCGTTGCCCGCGCCATCGTTCCACCTGTCCCGATCTTTCGGGAACGTACCTCAGAAAATTGGGCGAGGCAAACGGCCGGAGCGCTGCCGCTTCGGGCACCGGAATCGCCCCTCGGTGCCCTCATCAGGGCGCTATTGTCAGGCCAGGGGAGGGCGGGCTTGCTGCAGGATGCAATGAAGCCCGCATCGATTTCTGAGGGACGCCCATCATCCGAGGCAGCAACGGGCGCCAAGACATGAAAAAGGCCGGCATCGCTGCCGGCCTTGATGAGGCTCCGCGCTGGCGGCCTCAGAACATCAGGGGCCAGACTTCCTTGGCACCGCGATAGATCATGTCGCCCGCGACATAGAGAATGGCGAGCAGGCCGATATAGGCGATCCAGCGATAGCGGTTGAGCAGGCGGGCGATCAGGCTCGCCGCGATACCCATCAGGGCGATCGAGACGATCAGGCCGAAGATCAGCACCCACAAATGGTCTCGTGCCGCGCCGGCGACGGCCAGGACGTTGTCGAGCGACATCGAGACGTCGGCGATCACGATCTGCCAGGCCGCCTGGGCGAAGGTCTTGCGCGAAGTGCCGCTGCTCGAGCCGTTGCCGCTCTCCCCCTCGCCGTCGAGAGCGTGCTGGGCGGCGGCTTCCTCGCTGTGGCTGGTGCGCAACTCGCGCCACATCTTCCAGCACACCCACAGGAGCAGGATGCCGCCGGCGAGCAGAAGCCCTACGATGGCGAGCAACTGGGTGGTGATGGCCGCGAAGATTACGCGCAGCACGGTGGCGGCGGCGATGCCGATCAGAATGGCGCGAGTGCGCTGCTCCTTGGGAAGGCCGGCAGCGGCAAGGCCGATGACGATGGCGTTATCGCCGGCCAGGACGAGGTCGATCAGGATGACCTGGCCAAGGGCGACCAGGGAGGAGACAGAAATGGCTTCCGACAAGACGGCAAGAATATCGGGCATGGAAGAAGGCTCTCTCGTTCCGGTGCGGGAGAGCGGTACCGATTCGAGCCAGGGAGAAGCCTGGGGCGCTAGGGGACGCCGACGCGCCGGGACCGCTCTGTTTGCTCCAGTCCGACATCACAGTTGCCGGAGCTCGACGCTTCGGGAACTGCCAGAGGGGCCCGGCCTGGTGCGGGAGGTGTACTGCAAGTCGAGATGAAAGAAAAGTAATGTTCCGGCATGGCTGCCGGAACCTGGCTTCAATCCTCGGAGGCAGCGAGCTGGGTCAGTACCTTGCTGCGGCCGCGCCAGCGCATATAGGCCGGCACGACGATGGCGAGGGCGGCGATGGAGAACAGGACCACGGCCGGCGGCGAGCTGAAGAAACCCTGATGCAGCTGCAGCGCCTTGCGCAACTGCTCCTCGGCGAGCGGGCCCAGAATCAGCCCCACCACCACGGGGGCGATCGGATAGTCATAGAGCCTGAGGCCATAACCCATCAGACCGAAGGCGAGGAGCAGGGCAAGCTGGGCCGGCGAGGGATTGGAGGCGAGCGTGCCCAGCGTGGCGAACAAGAGGATGCCCGCATAGAGCCACGGGCGCGGGATGGTGAGCAGCTTCACCCACAGGCCGACCAGCGGCAGGTTCAGCGCCAGCAGCATGAAATTGGCGACCAGCAGGCTGGCGATCAGGCCCCAGACCAGCTGGGGATTGGAGGTGAAGAGCTGGGCTCCCGGCTGAAGGCCGAATTGCTGGAAGCCGGCGAGCATCACGGCCGCGGTCGCCGAGGTGGGCAGGCCGAGGGTGAGCAGCGGCACCAGCGTGCCGGCGGCCGAGGCGTTGTTGGCGGCTTCCGGCCCGGCTACGCCCTCGATGGCGCCATGGCCGAATTCCTCGGGCTTTTCGGCGAGGCGCTTTTCGGCGGCATAGGACAGGAAGGTGCCGATCTCGGCCCCGCCCGCCGGCATGGCGCCGATCGGAAAGCCGAACAGTGTGCCGCGCAGCCAGGGTTTCCAGGAGCGCCGCCAATCCTCGCGGCCCATCCAGATGGAGCCCTTGATCGCCTCCACCGTGCCCGTATTGAGCTTGTGGGTCGCGGCCACGGCGAGGGCTTCGCCGATCGCGAACAAGGCGACCGCGAGGATGGTGACTTCGACGCCGCCGCGCAGATCGGTGATGCCCAGGGTCAGGCGCCCGTTCTGGCCGCTGACGATATCCTTGCCGATCAGGCCGATGGCGAGGCCGATGAACAGAGCGGTCAGGCCGCGCAGGGCCGAATTGCCGAAAGCGGCCGATACGGTGACGAAGGCCAGCACCATCAGGGCGAATTTGTCGATGAACTTCAGCGACAGCGCGAACTTGACTACCCAGGGGGCGATGAAGGCCAGGGCCAGCGTGGCCAGCAGGCCGGCGACGAAGGAGCCGATGGCGGCCGTCGCCAAGGCGGGACCACCCCGTCCGGCCTTGGCCATCTTGTTGCCCTCGACGGCGGTGACCATCGAGGAACTCTCGCCCGGCGTGTTGAGCAGGATCGAGGTGGTCGAGCCGCCATACATGCCGCCGTAATAGATGCCGGCGAACATGATCAGGGCCCCGGTGCCCGACGGGTCGAGCTGGAAGGTCACCGGCAGGAGCAAGGCGATGGTCAGCGCCGGGCCGATGCCGGGCAATACGCCGATCAGTGTGCCCAGCGTGACGCCGATGAAGGCGCAGAGGAGGTTGTACGGTTGCAGCGCAACCGCCAATCCGTCGACCAGATGACCGAATGTCTGCATCGAAGGGTCCTATAGCGTTGTTCAGAAAAGCCGATAGGGACTTGCTCATCCCCTGCCGGCGAGGTGCCGCCGATCCGGGCTTCGACAAGAATCAAAGGATGCGCGATTGCGGCCGACCGAGGCCTTAATCGCTCAGCAGCGTGGTGACGGCGTGTTCCAGCGGCCCCTGCGGCAGCGACAATTGCAGGAGCTGGGCGAAAGCCAGCCAGACCAGGAAGGAGAGCACCACGCCGACCAGGCAGCCGAGCCAGAGCGGCTTGCCGAAACCGCGGGCGGCGAAGCCGAACAGCAGGCCACTGGCGAGCGAGAAGCCGGCATTGACGGCGATCAGCCCGATCTGCGCCAGCAGGCCGGCGATCACCCAGGCGATCGCCCCGGCGTCCTGCTTCTCCTCCGGCGCCGGCGTCTTGCCGCGCAGGGCGGACAATACCGTGGCGACGGCGAGGACGAGCAGGCCCGCCGCGATGGCATAGGAGAAGGCGGCCGGTCCGAGCGGGTCGCTGGCGACCTTGGTGTTGAGCATGGATGCATCTGTGCCGATGACCACCGCGAGGATGGCCAGGGCGGCGGCGATCACCAGCCCCGCGACTGTGGAGCCGGGCGCTCGCCCGGGCTCCGTCTTGCTCTCGGCGCTGCTCATTTCACCAGGCCGATGTCTTTGAGCACCGTACCGGTGGCAGCGATGTCGGCCTTGAGGGCGGTGTCGAAGGCATCACCGGAGAGATAGGTGTCGGTCCAGCCGCGGGTCTTGAGCGTGTCCTGCCAGGTCTTCGACTTCACCATCTTCTCGATGTCGGCGGTGATGGCGGCCTTCTGCTCGGGCGTGATGCCGGGCGCGGCGGCGACCATGCGCCAATTTTCCAGGGCAACGTCGACGCCGGCTTCCTTGAAGGTGGGGGCATCGACGCCTTCGATGCGCTTGGCGCCGGAGACGGCGAGGAGGCGCAGCGCGCCGCCCTTGATCTGGCTCTCGAATTCGCCATAGCCGGAAATGCCGGCCGTCACCTGCTCGCTGAGCACGGCAGCGACGGCCTCGCCGCCGCCGGCAAAGGCGACATAGTTGATCTTGGAGGGATCGACGCCCACGGCCTTGGCGAACAGGCCCGCGGTGATGTGGTCGGTGCCGCCGGCCGAGCCGCCGGCCCAGGAGACCGCGCCGGGATCCTTCTTGAGGGCTTCGACAAGGTCGCCGAGCGTCTTGATTGGCGAGGAGGCCGGCACCACGATGGCCTCGCTCTCGCCGGTGAGGCGGGCGATCGGCGTGACGTCGGCGAGGCTGACGGCGGAATTGTTGGTGAGGATGGCGCCGACCATGACGTAACCGCCGACGATCAGCGCGGAGGGGTTGCCCTTGGACTGGTTGACGAACTGGGCGAGGCCGATGGTGCCGCCGGCGCCGGCAACGTTGTTGACCTGCACGTTGCGGGCGATCTTTTCGGTGCGCAGCGCCGTCTGCATGGTGCGGGCGGTCTGATCCCAGCCGCCGCCGGGCGCGGCCGGAGCCATGATGTCGTAGCTCGCCGTCTGAGCGAGAGCCGCGAAGCTGCAAAGAGCCAGGGCGCCGGCGGTGGCGCAGGCAAGCAAGAGTTTCTTCATCATTTCCTCCCTGAGCAAAGCGTTCACGGCCGAACGCTTGCGATTGTGTGGGTAGGGAAAGGAGGAAGGGACATGCACCTGGAGCTGCCTCATGAGCAGCCGTTTCCCCCGCACCCTACATCTTGTTCCGAACCTTGCAAGGTCCGCTTGCCGGCAACGATAGCAACTATACCTGTCAGCGACCTGTCAGCGCGACCCGTCGGTGACGAGCTGGCGCCAGGTCGCCAGAAAGCGGGCCTTGCGTTCCTGGTCGAGCGCCACCAGTAGGGCCGGGCCGAGCGTGATCGGCTGCAGCACGCCGCGCGATGCGGCGCTGATGCGTTCGGCCGTCCAGCCGCCCGGCGTGCCCGGTACGATCGAACCCAGCGCCGCCTGGCCCGCCACCACCGCCTGGCCTCGGGGGGAGAGGGCATAATCGATGAAGGCGCGGCCGAGATCGGGCTGGTTGGCCCAGCGCGGCACCAGCATCACGCGAGTGAGGATGAGGGCGTAATCATCGGGAATGACGATGCCAATGCGCTTGTCGAGCCGCTGACGGGCATAGGCGTAGGAACCCAGCACATTGTAGCCCAGCGCCAGCGAGCCGGAGGCGATGCCCTCCAGGATGGCGGGGCTGGAGCCGGAGAGACGCACGTCGGCCCGGCCGAGAGCCCGGGTCAGGCGCCAGAAATTCGAGGAGATCTGCGCGTCCTGCGCCGCCAGGAGGTGGCCGACCCCGCTCTTGCCGATATCGTAGGTCGCCACCTTGCCGCGAAAGCGGTCGGTCTCCTTCTCCAGGAGCTCGGTGAGGGCGAGGTGCGAATGCGGGGCTTGTGCGTCCGGCACCAGCGTGCGGTTATAGACGATGACGATCGGCTCGAAGGTGAAGCCGAAGATCTCCGAGCGCCAGCTCGCCCAGGCCGGAAGGACCGGCAACAAAGGCGAGGCATGGGCGAGGGCATGGCCGTCATTGGCGAGCTTGACCTGCAAATCGGCTGCCGAGGAGACCAGGAGATCGACATCCGTGTCGAGCTGGTTCTCCTGCGTGCGCTGGTAGAGCGGCAGCGTATCGGTCTCCTCGTAGGTGACGCTGACGTCGGGGCGCAGTTCCTGAAAATCCTGGATCAGCAATTCGAATTGCGGGGTGTCGGTCGTGCCGAGGATCGAGAGGGTCGGTCCGCCGGGCACCGGTGCCGGATAGAGTCTGGAACCAGCCTGGGCCGTGCCGCCCAAGGGGGAGCCGATCGTCAGGCCCGCGGCGATGGTGAGGGCGGCGAGGGCAGGGGCGACCGCGCCGCGCCTGGAACCGGCGCGCCCTTTCGCCTGCTCCGGCGCCAGCGGCAGTTCGAGCCGGACCTCCAGCCCGCCGCCCGGCCGGTCGTGCAGCGACAGGCTGCCGCCATGGGCCTGTGCCACGGTCCGGGCGATCGGCAGGCCGAGCCCCGAACCAACGGTGCCGGCACCGGCATGCCCGCGCTGAAAGCGCTGGAGCACGGTTTCCTTCTCCGCCTCGGGAATGCCGGGGCCGCGGTCGCATATCCTGATGAGCAGGCGTCCCTCCGCCGTCCTCCCGGCCATGATCTCCACCGCGCTGCCGGGGGCATAGAGCAGGGCGTTGCCCGCGAGGTTGCGCAGCATCTCCTGCAGGGCCAGGCGATCGCCCTTGAGGCAGGCGCCGGCCAGGGCGGGGACGATCGTCACGGCAAGACGCCGCGCTTCGTCCGGGTCGAAGCGGCGGGTGACGTCCTCGACAAGGTCGGCGATGGGGATGAGGGCGGATTCGCGGCTCTCGAGCCGGTGGGTCAGCGTCGCCTCCATCAGGAGCTGGCTCACCAGTTCGCTGGCATGCACGGCGTTGCGGTGGATCTTGGTCACCCGCTCGTGCAGCGCCTGGTAGTCGCGCTCGTCCAGCGCCACTTCGGCCTGGGCGCGCAGGGAAGCGAGAGGCGTGCGTACCTGATGGGCCGCATCGGCGACCACGCCCGACAGGGCATTCATCACGCTGGCGAGGCGGCGCATGAAGTCGTTGAGGGCGGCCACGAGCTGGCTGACCTCGGCGGGAACCGGCGCGGCGAGGGGTGATAAGTCCTGCGGCGCACGATCGCGCAACGCCGCCTCCACCGTGGTGAGCGGCGCGAAGGCCCGCTGCACGCCGAACCACACCAGCGCCAAGGCGAGCAGGAGGATGCCGATCAGCGGCAGCACCGCCCGCGAAACGATCTCGGAAGCGAGGGCGGTGCGTGCGCCGCGCGTCTCGGCGACGCGGATGGTGACCCAGCCGGCTGCGTTGCTGGCCGAAATCAGACGGCCGATACTGGCGACGCGCACGGCTTCCCCGTGAAAGCTCGAATCGGCGAAGACGGTTTCGGCGGAGCGCACCGCCGGCAATTCCTCGGCGAGATCGCCATAGCCGGTGACCAGGGCGCCGTCGGGTGCCTCGACCTGGTAGTAGATGCGATCGCCCCCCGAACCGAGCATCGCCAGGGCCGCATAAGGGAGTTCGACGGTGACGCGCCCTTCCTCGACCAGCACGGCCCCGGCAATGGTGAGCGCGGAGGCGGTGAGCAGGCGGTCATAGGCCTGGTCGGCGGCGCGGCGGGCATAGGAATGAATGAAGGCGATGAAGGCGAGGGCGGCGAGGGCGAGCACCAGCAGGGCGGCGGCCAGCACGCGGCGGCGGATCGAGGCGGTGGCGCGCCCGGCGGATGCAAACGGGACGGTTGCCGGTGCGGTGGGATCAGGCGCCGTCATGCCGCCGCGCCATGTAGCCCGAGCCGCGCATCGTCACGATCTCGATGCCGGCGCCCTGCAGTTTTCGGCGCAGCCGAGAGACCAGCAGTTCCAGGGCGTTTACGGAAACCTCGTCATCCAGGCTGAACACCTGGTCCATCAGCCGTTCCTTCGGCGCCACCTGACCGAGCTTGGCAACGAGAATTTCAAGCAGGCGGAACTCGCGCCGGCCGCAATCGATGGGCTTGCCCCGGATGGCGACCGTGCGTGCCGCGAGGTCGATCGTCAGGGCCTCGACCTCGATGGTGCTGGCCCGCATGCCGGCCGGCCGGCGCATCACGGCGCGCAGCCTCGCCTCGAATTCGCGCAGGTCGAAGGGCTTGACCAGATAGTCGTCGGCGCCGAGGTCGAGCAGGCTGATCTTGTCGTCCACCTCCGAGCGGGCGGTGACCACCAGCACCGGCGTGCCGTGGCCGGCACGGCGCAGATCGGACAGGATGGCGAAGCCGTCGCGGCCCGGCAGCATCACGTCGAGCACCACGGCGTCGAAGGTGTCCTCGCGCAGGCGCTCTGAGGCGAGCGCGCCATCGCGCAGCCACTCCACGGCATGGCCGGAGCTGCGCAGCCTGGCCACCATGGCATCGCCCAGATCCTCGGCGTCCTCGACCAGCAGGATGCGCAATCGACCTCCCTTTTTGGCGGACTGTAGAGCCAAGCGACCGGATAGGAAAGTCGGGATTGGGCGCGGGTCTTCGGACACGCCGGGGCTATCGGCAGGCGCTGCCCTTGCAGGCTGGTCTGAAGAGCCTGGCCGAAAAAGTCACGGGAACCTCGACCTTTGTCATCACCGGGCTTGCCCCGGTGATCCAGGGGCCACAATCTCCATGGATTGCGGCAGCTGGATGCCCGGGACAAACCCGGGCATGACAACGGTGGTGCTTTTCTCGGTTCCGTTGTGAGTTTGAGCCAGGCTGGTCGGAAGACCCCCCAGGCTAGTTCCGGTCGTCGGGCAGCATGGGCAGGGGAAGAATGTCGATGCCGTCCTCGATGAGGCTGCGGACGTCCTCGCCCGTCGCCTCGCCATGAATGGTGCGGCGCTCGATCTCGCCCTCATGCATCTTGCGGGCCTCGGCGGCGAATTTGTCGCCGACATAGTCGGATTTCGCCGTCAGCATGGCATGCAGTTCGCGCACCTTGGCGCGCAAGGCCTGTTCGTCCGGCGAGGTCAGGGCCACCGGCTGCGGCAAGGCCGGCAGATTTTCGCGAATTTTGGCGTCGGGGCTCCCGCTTTCGCGGTCCTTGCGTGCCACCTGCGGCGCCATGATGGCCTTGCCGACCTTGGTGGAACCGCAATGGGCACAGCTCAGCAAGCCGCGCTCGGCCTGGTCGTCATAGGCGGCACTGTCGCGAAACCAGCTCTCGAACTCGTGCCCCCGATCGCAGACGAGAGAAAAGCGAATCACTCTGCAGCCCTCAGCGCAGGTTCCGTCTTCATCGTGAACGAGCGCGCATTCTTGAGATTGGGGACCTTGCCGCGCGTCGCCGCCACGGCGTGCACATCGACCTCACCATAGATCAGCCCGAGCGTATCGCCGGCATCGGCAACCACCCGGCCCCAGGGATCGATGATGACGGAATGGCCGTAGGTGTCGCGGCCGTCGTCGTGATGGCCGACCTGGGCGGCCGAAATCATCCAGGCGCCGTTCTCGATGGCGCGGGCGCGCTGCAGCACATGCCAATGGGCTTCGCCCGTCTGCTTGGTGAAGCAGGCCGGCGCGCTGATCACATCGGCGCTGGCGTCGCCATAGGCCCGGAAGAGCTGGGGAAAGCGCACGTCGTAGCAGATGGCCAGGCCGAGCCGCCCGAAGGGCAGGTCGACCGTCACGGCCTCGCCGCCGCCGACATAGGCATTGGATTCGCGCCAGGATTCGCCGCCGGCAAGATCGACGTCGAACAGGTGGATCTTGTCGTAGGAGGCGAGCACCTCTCCCTTGGGATCGATGACGAAGGCGCGGTTGGCAGCCTTGTCGCCGACACGCACGGCCATGGAACCGATATGAAGATGCAGGCCGTTGTCGCGCGCGATGGAACGGAAGGCATCGAGTTCGGGATTGGACTGCTCGTCGCCGATGACGGCCATCATGGCGGCCCGGTCGCGATTGACCACGGTGGTCATCTCGGGCGTCTGCAGGTACTCGGCCCCCGCAGCCTTGGCCTCGCGGGCGGCGGCGGCGACGGTGGCGACATTGTCGGATGGCACCAGGCCCGAGCGCATCTGCAGAACGGCGGCTTTGAAACGCATGGATCCGTCTCCCTGGCTGGCCTAGGCGGCGAGAAGCTTGTCGAGGCCGCCGGCCGCTTCGAGATCATGAAGATCGTCGCTGCCGCCGACATGGGTGTCGCCGATGAAGATCTGCGGCACCGTGCGCCGCCCGTTGGCGCGCAGGCTCATGGCTTCCTGCAAGTCGGGCTTGCCGTCGACGTCGATCTCCTCGAAGGGGATTCCCTTGCGGGTGAGCAGCGCCTTGGCCGCCTTGCAATAGGGGCACCAGGATTTCGAATACACGACGACGGGCGGCATTGCGTTCATTCCATCCACAAACGACCTTGCCCACAGATGGGAAGGCGAAGAACCAAAATCAATCGGTATTATAGGCAGTTGCCGCAGGCCGACAAGAAGGGGTGTCCCGGGAGCGCAGGGCGTCCGCTCACGGCTTCTGGAAGACCATCCAGGCCCGGTCGAAGGCGCGGATGCGCATGTCGTGCTCGCGCATGAGGATGTAGAGCGCGCCCGAGGGCAGCAGGCCGAGGGCGTCGTCCCGCCCGATCTGCAGCAGCAGGCGCCAGCGATCCGCCGTGCGCAGCAGCCGGCGGGCCTCGGTTGTGGCATAGGCCTCGCCGGTGCCGCAGAAAATACCGTGCGAGGCCAGTTGGGCCTGGGCCTGCATGCCGTTCTGCAGCGGGCGCGGCCAGCCGCCGAGCTGGTGATTGGCGCCCCCCCTGCCATCCGGCGTGCCGTAGCGGCCGAGCCAGGTCTCGTAGCGGATCTCCTCGCTGTCCTCATCCCAGAAGGTGGACGCCTCCTCGCCATGCGGGAAGGCGTCGAAGCCTCTGTCGCTCGGCGGGATGGCAGTGACGACCGGGCGCGCCACCACGGCCGCCGGCTTGAAGCGGCTGCTCCAGCGCTCCTGCGCGAGGGCGGCCAGGGCGGCGGGTTCAGCCTTGCGCTCCAGGCGCTCCACCGGTGTCTTGTCCCAGACCAGGCGCAGCCCGGTCGCGGCATGCGGATCGTAGGGTTTCGGCTTTGCCCAATAGTCGCAGAAAAGCAGCAGGCGGCCCTGATGCGGCAAGGCGGCGGGAAAGCCCGGGGTCCGCGACAGCGAGGCAAGATCAAGTTGGGCGACGAAGGCCAGAGGAAAGGCGGAAGAGACCGCCGCGGCAAGCTCGCTCTGCTCGCGGCTGGCCTCCCGGGCGTGCTCGGGCGTCAGCCATGAGCCCGGCCGCGTAGCTTCGCTGGCCAGGCGATCGGCTTCACCGAGATGGTTCTGGGCGCGTTCGGCAGCGTCGCCATAGGGGGGGCGTTCCGGCCAGGCCATTGCATCGGGCAGGTCGGGCAGGCCGCCGATCTTGCTGGCGCCGAGCGGAATCCGGCTTTCCTCGCAAGGCGTGGTCTCCAGCACGAGCGCCGGGCGGGCCTGCTCGGCGAGCCGGGCGACGCTCGCCGGAGCGAGGCCGGCCTCGGTCAGGGAACTCTGCAGGGTCTCGCGGCTGTCGGGCCAGGCGAGAGGAGGCGGTTGCGGTATCGGATCCAAGGTGGGCAGTCCCGTTCGGTTACTCGATCGGCGTCGCCACCCGGGCGAACACCAGCATGTCGACATTGGCTGCGCCGGCCCGCAGTAGGGCGCGCGCCGCAGCCTCGCCCGTGGCGCCCGAGGTCAGCACATCGTCGACCAGCACGATGCGCTTGTCCTTGATAGCCGGCCGGGCGCCCGGCGAGACGGTGAAGGCGCCCTGCACGTTGCGGGCGCGTTCCTTGCGGCTGAGGCCGACCTGATGCGCCGTGTGCCTGGAGCGGCCGAGCAGCAGCGGCTGATAGGCGACACCGCTGCGGCCGCTGATCTCGCGGGCCAGCAAGGCGGCCTGGTTGAAGCGCCGCTGCCAGAGGCGCAGCCGGTGCAGCGGTATGGGCACCAGCATGTCGGCGCCAGCGAGCAGGTCCTGCCCGGCCTGGGCCATCAGCCTGCCCATGAAGGGGGCGATCTCGACCCGGTCACCATATTTGAGCCGATGCACCAGCTCGATGGCGGCGCCTTCATAGCGGGCCGCGGCCCTCGCCCGGCCATAGGCGGGCGGATCGGCGATCGCCTGTGCCGAGACCATGCCCTCGCCATGATCGTAGACGAAGGGAATGCCCAGTTTTTCGCAATAGGGACGCTCGATCAGGAACAATTGCTGCCAGCAGGCCACGCACAGATTGGCGTGGCTGGCGGTGGTCTCCCGGCAGCTCAGGCAGCGCGGCGGCAGAATGACGTCCGCCAGCCGGCTTCCCGCCCGCAGGAGCAGGCGCGGCAGCGAAGAGGGAGCATCAGCGGAGACGGACATGGCGGCAAAGTGGCAAAGATTGCCCGGGCTGTCATCAGGACATTGCAGTGGAAGTATCGGCGGTATTATGAGAAGGCAATGCAGTCGGATTTGCCGAGCGGGCCTGACATCGCCATTATACCCGACATAATTCTGCCTCAGACTGGAATAGTTGCGTCAATGTCCGTCCCGCTTCGCACTGCCATTGCCCGCCTCGATCTGTTTGCCGGCGCCAGCCCGGAAGACATTGATGCGGTCGCGAACCTTGCCGTCGAGCAACGTTTTCGCGATGGCGAATCGATCTTTTCGCGGGGCGCGCCGGGCGAAGGCATGCTGATCGTGCTGCAGGGCACCATCCGCCTTTCCATCGTTTCCGTCGAGGGGCGCGAACTGATCCTGCGTGAAGCGGGCCCCGGCGACGTGATCGGCGAGATCGCGGTGCTCGACAGCGGCCGGCGTACCGCGGATGCCACTGCGGTGGGGCCGGTTGTCGCCGGTTTCATCGCACAGGCTTCCTTCGTGCGGCTGCTCGCCACCCGCCCGGCGCTGCAGATGCCGATCCTGCAGGTGCTGTGCGCCCGGCTGCGCGACACCACCGACCAGCTCGAATCGATCGCACTCTATCCGCTCGAGGCCCGGCTGGCGCGCTTCCTGCTTTGGCATGTCAAGCGGTATGGGCGCACCCGCGCCGACGGAGCCCGCAGTGCGCCGCTGACGATCTCGCAAAGCGCCATCGCCAGCTTCGTCGGCGCCAGCCGGCCCAAGGTCAACCGGCTGCTCGCCGCCTTCGAGGAGCGGGGTGCGATCGAACGTCGCGGCGCCATCGTGCATTGCCATGTCGCGGCGCTCACCCAACTGGCCCAGGCGGAAACGGTCCCCGGCGAGGCGCATGCCGGCGCCCGCCAGGACGCGGCGCGTGGCTGATCCTGCCTTCAAGCCCGCGATAGCCACCGGCCTGGCGGCCTTCATCCTCGGTCTTTGCTTTCTCGTCTACAATCCCGGTGGGGCCGCCAATACGCTGCGCGAGGAAGCCTTCGACTTTCTGGAGAGCGTGGTCCCGCCCAAGCGCCTGCCGGACGGGGTGGTGGTGGTTGACATCGACAGGCCCAGCCTGGCCGCCAAAGGGGGATGGCCGTGGCGGCGGGGCGGGGGGCTGACCGATCTGGTGACCAAGCTGCAGGACGCGCAGGCACAGGTCATCGGCGTCGATATCCTGCTGGATGGCCCGGACCGGCGCTCGCCGGCGCCGATGCTGAGAGCCTACGCCAAATCGACCGGCCGGACGGAGTTGTCGACCGTGGCAGACAGCCTGCCCGATGAGAACAAGCAGCTTGCCGAGGCGATTTCCCGTTCGGATGTCGTGCTTGGCCTGTTGCCCGACGAGGCCGGCAAGGATGCCTTGCCCTTTCCGCCTCCGATCATTCCGGCGCCGCAGCAGGACCTGTCGCAGAAGGCGGCCGGCGTGGTTGCTCCCTCGGAGGTGCTCGTGGATGGGGCGGTCGCGGTCGGCGCCTTGTCGCTTTCCCCGGTCACGGGCACGAAGGTACGCCACGCGCCGGTCTTCGTACGGGGCGGCAGCGAGATTTATGCGGGCTTTGCGATGGAGGTCTTCCGAAGCGCGCAGCATGCCTCCGCCTTCCTGCTCGATCCCGATGGAACGTCCGCTTCGGTGGGAGACGCACGCGTTCCGCTGCGCGAGGGGGCTTCGGTACGGCTTCATCTTGCCGCTCCCTCGACCTGGCGTGCCCGCACGGTTTCCGCCGCCGACGTGCTGGACGACAAGATACCGGCCCAGCGTTTTGCCGGCCGCATCGTGTTGATCGGCGCCAGTGCGCCGGAAGCGGGCGCCCTGCTTCCGACCGCCGCGGGACCTCTCACGCCGACGGTACAGGTCCAGGCCGAGGCGATCGAGGGCCTGCGGTCGGGCGATATCCCGCAGCGCATCCACAGCCCGCGCGTGATCGAGCCTCTTGCCGCCTCCGCCCTCGGCCTCGTGGCGCTGGCGGCTGCGCTATGGCTCGGC
The DNA here is from genome assembly GCF_017813775.1 of Labrys sp. LIt4. NCBI lineage: Bacteria > Pseudomonadati > Pseudomonadota > Alphaproteobacteria > Hyphomicrobiales > Xanthobacteraceae > Labrys > Labrys sp. LIt4. The sequence goes on along the minus strand of NZ_JAGIPY010000017.1, from coordinate 6,989 downwards.
CCTCTGGCGGCAAGCTCGGTGCTGGCGGTGCTGATGCTGGGCTGGATCGGCTTCAGTGCCGGCCTGTTCGCCGGCACGCGGCTTTTGATCGACCCCGCCGGCCCGCTGATCCCCGCCATCGCCGCCGCCAACTCGGCCCTGGTGGTGATGTTCGCCCACACCCGCAAGCTGCGCGGCGCGATCGAGCGCAAGTTCGGGCGCTATCTCTCGCCCGAGATCGTCCGCCGCCTGACCGCCGCGCCGGAAGAGCTGAAGATCGAGGGTGAGCTGCGCGAGGTCACCGCGCTGTTCTCGGATATCGAGGGCTTCACCACCATGTCCGAAAATGCCGAGCCGCGCACGCTGGTGGGCGCGCTCGATGCCTATTTCGACGGAGTTTGCGCCATCGTCATCCGTCATGGCGGCATGGTCGACAAGATCGTCGGCGACGCCGTGCATGGCCTGTTCAATGCGCCGCTGACGGTGGAGGGGCATGCCAGGGCAGCGCTCGACTGCGCCATCGAGATCGGCCGCTTCACCACGGAATTCCGTCAGCGCGAGGATGCAAGGCGCCTCGGATTCGGGCGAACCCGCATCGGCCTCGACACCGGGCCGGTGATCGTGGGCGATGTCGGCGGTCTCGGTCATCTCGACTATACCGCCCATGGCGACGCGGTGAATTCGGCGGCGCGCCTGGAAGCTCTCAACAAGCAGTTCGGCACCACGATCTGCCTCGGTGCGCGTGCGGCCGCCGCCATCGGCGAGCCGGAGCGGTTGCGGCCGCTGGGCAATGTCGTGCTGCGCGGCCGGACGGCGCAGACGGCCGTCTTCAGTCCCTGGCCGGATGATGCCACACCCGAGCGCCGCCAGGCCTATATGGCGGCCTTCGAGAGGATGGCTTCCGCCCCGGCCGAAGCGCGAGACCTGTTCCAGGCTCTCGCCGCGACCTGGCCCGAGGATCCGGCGGTCGCCTATTGGGTCAAGACGCTCGCCTGAGATCGGGCGAAGCGATTTGTGAAGCCCCCTTGCCGAGCGCTATGCCAAATCTAATGAACCGGCTCATACCAACGGTATTGATGCATGATCGACCGAGCACCGTCATTGCGAGCGCAGCGAAGCAATCCACGTCTCATCGACGCGGTGGCCTTGGCTCCTGGATTGCTTCGCTGCCCTCGCAATGACGTGTGAATCAAACATCGGGGCCGCTGGTATCAGCCCCAGGGACCTTTCGGCCTTTGCGGGCCGCGCGGACCGAGATCGTCGAGGTTGACACCCTCGACGAAACCGCGCTGGCGGGGCGGCTGCCGGCTCGCGCCCATGCGGCGGGCCAGGTCCTCCAGCGCCGCGATGCGGTTCTGGGTGTCGGGATGGGTCGAGAACAGATTGTCCATCGGCCGGCCCGACAGCGGGTTGATGATGAACATATGCGCCGTGGCGGGATGGGCCTCGGCCTGCTCGTTGGGAATGGCGTGGGCGGCATTCTGGATGCGCGCCAGGGCGGAGGCGAGCGCCAGCGGGTTGCCGCTGATCTCGGCGCCCAGGCGGTCCGCCTCATATTCGCGTGAGCGCGAGATCGCCATCTGCACCACCATGGCGGCGAGCGGCGCCAGCACGGCGAGCAGGATGCTGCCGATCGGGCCGAGTGAGTTGCGCTCGCGATTGCCGGAGAAGAACATGCCGAAATTGGCCACCATCGAAATGGCGCCGGCCAGGGTGGCCGTGACGGTCATCAAGAGGGTGTCGCGATGCTTGATATGGGCAAGCTCATGGGCGATCACGCCCGCGACCTCCTCGCGTGACAGCGAATGCAGCAGACCGGTATTGATGGCGACGGCGGCATTGGCCGGATCGCGCCCGGTGGCGAAGGCATTGGGCTGCGGGTCGTCGATCAGATAGAGCCTGGGCATGGGCAGGCCGGCATTGCGGACAAGCTCCGCCGTGAGCTTGTAGAGCCCCGGCTCGCTGGTGGGGCTGACTTCGCGGGCTCCGTACATCGACAGCACCATGTCGCCCGAGCGCCAATAGGCGAACAGATTGGTGCCGATGGCCACCAGAAGAGCGATCATCATGCCGCCCTTGCCGCCCAGCATCAGCCCGATCACCATGAACAGGGCCGTCATGCCGGCGAGGAGCAGGGCAGTGCGCGCGTAATGCATCGGAAGGAACCCGTTCGTCATGGCCTGAAAATCGGGTCTGCGATGGTCCATGCGCAAGAGGGTTGCGCATGAAAATTTCGTCACGTGGAGGCTGTAACGCCGATCAACCAGCGGATCGACTGATGATGACGCGGCTGCGGCGACGCCGGGGCCGTCCTGCAAGCGCTATACTCGGCACTATACTCGACGGCCTCTGGCGTTCGCAGGACGCCGACATCACATCGTCGCTTCCTGATCGTCGTAGCTGCCGTCAGCGATATCGCCGCCATTGCCCAGCACCACAACGCGCGTGCCGACGGGCGTGTTGTTGTAGAGGTGGATGATGTCCTGGTTGAGCAGGCGGATGCAGCCCGACGACATCGACTTGCCGATCGAGGAGGGGTCGATGGTGCCGTGCAGGCGGTAGAGCGTGTCGCGGTCACCCTGGAACAGGTACATCGCGCGGGCGCCCAGCGGATTGCCGGGGCCGCCGGGCATGCCGCCTGCCCATTTGGCCGCTTCGCTGTCGCGCTTCACCATGTCGGAGGGCGGGGTCCAGCGCGGCCAAACCGCCTTGCGCTTGATCGTGGCCCGGCCGTTCCAGCCGAAGCCTTCGCGGCCGACACCGACGCCATAGCGTGTGGCGTTGCCGCCGTCATGGACGTGGTAAAGGTAGTGATTGGCCGGATCGACCACGATGGTGCCGGGCGCCTCGCCGGTCGGATCGGAAACCTCGCGGCGCAGGAAGGCGCCATCGATCCGCCTCAGATCGATCGCCGGGACCGGATTTCCGTTGTCCTCGAAGCCCGCATAGATTTCGCCGTAGTCGTAGTCGCTACCGCCCCAGCCGTCGAAGATCGAGTCCGCGGAAAGCCGCTTCGACGAGGCGCAGCCGGCCAAAAGGAGGGGAGCGCCGAGCACGAAGAGGCGGCGGGACAGTTGAGGCATCACAGACCTTCCAAACCGGGAATCAGAATGAGCATGCGAATCGCGTGCATACTACAAGCTGATCATCGTTAATTCTTCATTATCCGGTACAATAAGGGCGTTCAGAATTCCTGCCCCAGAGGTGGTTTCCCAACGTCACCCCTGGTAATCGGCAAGAGTTCGCGATGCCACAGAAAGTTGCTGGCGCGTCTCGCTATCGAGCGGGACGCACATTCGAAGTATCGTCGCGGGCACTTGCCCGGCCGTCTGCGGTGCGCTCAGATCCAGGGCCGTGACGCGGCCGTCTTCTGCTCGAAGGACGCGATGGAGGGGGTCTTCTCCATGGTCACGCCGATATCGTCGAGGCCCTTGAGCAGCTTGTTCTTGCGGGCCGGATCGATGTCAAACTTGACGCTGCCGCCGTCCGGGCCACGGATTTCCTGGGCTTCGAGATCCACCGTCAGCGTGGCGTTGGCGCCGCGCCGGGCGTCGTCGAACAATTTTTCGAGATCGGACTCGGAGACGACGATCGGCAGGATGCCGTTGTTGAAGCAGTTGTTGTAGAAGATGTCTGCGAAGGAGGTGGAGATCACGCAGCGGATGCCGAAATCGAGCAGGGCCCAGGGCGCATGCTCACGCGAGGAGCCGCAGCCGAAATTATCGCCGGCGACCAGGATCTTGGCGTGGCGATAGGCGGGCTTGTTCAACACGAAGTCCGGATTCTCGCTGCCGTCATCGTTGAAGCGCATCTCGGAAAACAGCCCGGCGCCGAGGCCCGTGCGCTTGATGGTCTTGAGATATTGCTTGGGGATGATCATGTCCGTGTCTACGTTCATGATTTCCAGCGGCGCAGCGACGCCGGTGAGCGTGGTGAACTTGTCCATTGTGTTCAAACCGTGTGAGATGGGGCCCTGTTGCCCGGTCTTTTATGGCCAGACGGCCCAAGTGACAAGCTAATAGGATGCCAAGCAAATTGGGTGATAGATAAATTGGACCGGAAGGAACCATGTCTGGCTTGTTGAGACTGAGCGAGGCGGCGCGGCGCGCGGCCGTGAAGGCATTGGCGCCTGCCGAGCCGATCGTCTATGTCACCGCGCCGGACCCGCGCGAGGCAGCGCGCAACGCCGTGCCCACACTCGGGGCCGGGGTACTGCTCGCCGTCCTCAGCCTGCCGATCGCCTGGGCCTGTCTCACCGCCGTCTGGCAGGCCGTCCACAATGGAGGCTCGTTGATCCTGCCGGCCCTGTTCAGCCTGCTGGCCGTGCCGGCCTTCCTGTTCGGGCTCTATCTCGTTTGCGCGCCCTGGGCCGCCTATCGGCGCGCCAAGGACCGGGTGGTGTTGATCACCGACCGGCGCCTCCTGCTGATCTCGATCCGCAGCGGCGTCGAGGAGGCGCTTTCCGGCAGGGCTATTCTGGGGGTCGAGCGCAAGAGCGTCGAGCGCGGCTTCGGCACGCTGGAAGTCCGCCATGAGGCGAAGGGCGACGAAGCCGAGACGACCTTGACCGGGCTCGACAATGTCATGGCGGCCGAACTCGCCATCCGGCGGCTTTCGCTCGATCATTCCGTCACCATCATCTCGCCGGTGCATTGAGCAACCAGAAATTGTCGCTCCCGGGACAGAGAATGTCCGGTTTCAGTCTTTGACCTCTCCCCATCCCGCTAGCATCGCCCTGACCAACCAGGGAGTGGCGCGATGGCGGCGGATGCAACCACCGAGACGAGGCGGGCCCGTTCCGGCCGGCGCGGGCCGCGCAGCGGGCCGGCGGCGCCTGCCTATATCACCCGCCGGATCCCGCCCTACGAGATCCTGTCGGAGGAGGCCCTTGTCCGCATCGAGGAGCATGCCGACCGCATCCTCGAGGAAGTCGGCTTCGAGATCCGCGGCGATCAGGAAGCCGTCGACCTCTTCCGCAAGGCCGGCGCCGAGACCGATGGCTGGCGCATTCGCCCGCCGCGCGGCCTGATCCGTTCGATTATCCAGGCGACCTGTCCGGCGAGTTTCGTGCAGCATGCCCGCAATCCCGAGCGCTCGGTGGTGATCGGCGGGGCCAATACGGTGTTTTCGCCGGCCTATGGCTCGCCTTTCGTTTCCGATGCCGATCGCGGCCGGCGTTACGGCACACTGGAGGATTTCAGCAATTTCGTCCGTCTGGCCTATCTGACGCCCTGGCTGCACCATTCCGGCGGCACGGTATGCGAGCCGGTCGACCTGCCCGTCAACAAGCGGCATCTCGACATGGTGCTGGCCCATATGACCCTGTCGGACAAGGCGTTCATGGGCTCGGTCACCACGGCGCCGCGCGCCGCCGATTCCATCGAGATGTGCCGCGTGCTGTTCGGGCCGGACTTCGTCGACGCCAATTGCGTGATCCTCGGCAACGTCAACACCAACTCGCCTTTGGTGCTGGACGGGGAGGCCTCGCGCGTCATCCGCACCTATGCCAGGGCCAATCAGGCAGCGGTGTGCGTGCCCTTCATCCTCGGGGGCGCCATGGGGCCGGTGACCACGGCGGGGGCGCTGGCGCAGTGCTTTGCCGAAGCCATGATGTGCGTGGCCCTCACCCAGCTCGAACGTCCGGGTGCGCCGGCCATTCTCGGCAATTTCCTTTCCTCGATGTCGCTGAAGTCCGGCGCCCCCACTTTCGGCACGCCGGAGCCGGCGCTCGGCTATCTCGGCATCGGTGCGCTGGCGCGCCGGCTCGGCGTGCCGCTGCGCTGCGGCGGCAATCTGTGCGCCTCGAAAATTCCCGACGCCCAGGCGGCCTATGAGAGCGCCAATTCGATGTGGCCGGCCTTCCTGGCCGGCGCCCATTTCATCCTGCATGCGGCCGGCTGGGCCGAAGGCGCCCTGGCGATGTCCTACGAGAAATTCGTGATCGACGCCGACCAGCTCGGCGCCTTCCATACCTTCGCCCAGGGCATGCCCGTCGACGAGAATGCCCTTGCCCTCGACGGCTTTATCGAGGTCGGGCCGGGCAAGCATTTCCTCGGCAGTGCCCATACCATGCGCAATTACGAGAACGCCTTCTACGACTTCCCGCTCTCGGACAATAATTCCTTCGAGCAGTGGAGCGAAGAGGGCAGCCACGACATCGTGCAGCGCGCCAATCGCAAATGGAAGGCGATGCTGGAGGCCTATGAAACGCCGCCGCTCGACGCGGACAAGCGCGAGGCTTTGGAGGCTTTCGTGGCCGAGCGCAAGGCCGCCATGCCCGACGCCTGGTATTGATGCCGGCTCGATCTCGGGCCGGGGCCCGCCACCAAATCGCCGCATTGCATAAAGCGGCTCTTCGGGTTAAAGGCCCTTTATCCAATTCTGGGGATGAAAATGGCCGAAGCACATCACGACACGATGACCGCGCACGACTTTTCTGATCACAAGAACACCTATGAGGGGTTCCTGCGTTTTTCCACGATCGGAATGGCCTGGACTCTGGGCATCGTGGTCGCGCTGGCCATCGGCGGCACCAGCGGCCGCTGGGGCATCTGCTCCGTCATCGCGATCCTGTCGACCATCGCCACCGTGTTCGGCATAGCGGTGAAGAGCTGGAGCTGGAAACCCGGCGCCCTCGTATTGGTCCTGGGACTGCTGATTCTGCTGCTTCTCTCCCACTGAAGCGGCTGCCGCCGAAGGGGCATAGCCGGATTTGAGGCCGTCCCATAAGGGCCGGAGCCTCTGTTGCTGCGCCCCTCGAGCAAAGCGATTTCTTCCAATCGCCCTTTCCTTCCAGCCCTTTGTTTGACGCGTTTTCTTAATCGAAATGTCTCGGTGAACGATCCCGGCGTAGACCGGAGCGACCTCTCTGCATATCCCTGCAGCCCTGTGCGAGGAGCGATCATGATCGGCATAGCTGTCCCGGCAGAAGTTGAACCCGGCGAGCCCCGTGTCGGCGCGACGCCCGACACGGTCAGGAAGCTGATCGGGCTTGGAGCGACGGTTCGGGT
>NZ_JAGIPY010000102.1:0-257 GCF_017813775.1 Labrys sp. LIt4 | reverse complement strand
AGCGTTTTTCACTAGCGTTGCCGATAACTCGTAACATGGGTGCTCAGCGCCTCGGAGAACTAATTATGTATCTGAGCCTTGGCACATTCAGTTACCAATGCCCTCAAGGATAATCTTGGATCGCATAAATTGCACAGCGTAACTGCTCAAAGCTCGGAAGCTGATCCTAAGCCTAAAATCATAACCATTATTAATATTTGATGGGCGACTTGCTGTAGATGTACCTGACCTCGCGGACTCGGGACGGCGTGTTTCAC
>NZ_JAGIPY010000101.1:0-257 GCF_017813775.1 Labrys sp. LIt4 | reverse complement strand
AAACGAACTCTCGTCACCTATGGCACCAACTGAAACTTTGGCTGGCCGGGGTCGTGGACGAGCCGGAAAAGCAACTGTCTATAACAATGCAGACCTCGCAGATGACAATGACCAATCTCGACCATTCAAATGCGGGAAATGCGGCGGCAGCTGGAAGAATGACGCTGGGCTCAAATACCATCTCGAGAAATCGAAAACAGCGTGTAACCATTCATACAAGTCACCGGCTCCTCGAAACCTCAAGAAGCAGAAACGTC
>NZ_JAGIPY010000100.1:0-257 GCF_017813775.1 Labrys sp. LIt4 | reverse complement strand
CGAACGCGGTGACGAAGTTGCGCAGCGGCGAATCCACTCGGCGCAGTGAGTAGCTGCCCAAGGTGGCGATGATGATGCCGAAGATGCTGGAGTAAAAGCTGATCTCCAGGCTGAACTGGATGGCCTGCCGGTAGAACTTCGACGTGAAGATGCGGGTGAAGTTTTCCAGGCCCCAGCCGGCCTCTTCGGTTTGCAGGCTGCTGATCAGCACCCACACCAGCGGCGCGATCTCGAACACGATAAAGAACAGTGCGAAG